>JBGPGG010000138.1:0-7020 GCA_041483715.1 Thermoanaerobaculia bacterium | reverse complement strand
CCGCCAGGGCCGCCGACAGGGCGACGAGGCCCACCCGGATCGGGGCGCTTTGGACGAAGGTGATGGCGATCGGAAGGCCGGACAGGACGAACAGGATTTGGGCGCAACACTGCGCCATCGCCGCCAGCGCCACGGAGGGCACGGCCTCCTGCGCCGGAATTCGCCTGCTCAGCAGCGAGATGCGCACCAGCTCTCCGCCGATGAGCGCGACGGGGCTGACCGCGTTCACCGCCTCGCCGGCGATGAGCATGCGCGCCATCGCGGTTAGGGGCACGGATGACCCGGGAGCCAGCATGAGCCGCCACGACAGGGTGTTCAGAACAATCGGGATGGCCTGTAGGCCAAAGATGAGGACGAATCCCCAACCCAGTTCGGCCAGATTTAGCCCCACGCGTTCGGGCCCGATGCGATAAATGAACCAGCCCAGCAGGAGAAGACCGACGACGAAGCTTGCCTGTTCGAGGCGTTTCAACGGAGGGTCTCCGGAGACGGAATCAGGACGCCGCTCGGGTTCCAATGAGCGCGGAATCCGGCGCCTCGATCTGCACGCCCTCGCGGGCGAGCCGTCCTCCGGCTTCGAGCCGGTACCGATTGCCGCGCCAGACCACGGATTTCCCGAAGAAAGCGGCGAGCCATAGGGCGCAGCTCAGTAGATCACGCAGGGGCACGAGCCACAAAGACCGACCGGCAGCCCGGTCGCCGAGGCAGCGAACAGCCACGAACCAGGCCATCCCCAGGCGCGAGGCCAGGGTGAGCGCGCACGCGGCCCAGCCCGCCGGGCTGCCCCCGGTCAGCAGCAGGAAAAGGAGGCCTGCCGGCACGCCCTGCGTGAAAAGGAGGCCCGCGTAGCCGCCCGGACGGACCGCACGAATTCCGCGGTTCCAGCGCAGCTGGTGGTCCACGATGCCGCGAAGGGTCGAGGTCGCGAGCTCGTGCTCCACGACGTGCGGCGCCAGCTCGGCGCGGTATCCCGCGCGCACGGGCAGATTCCCCAGAAGGTAGTCGTCGGCGAGCGAGTCGGCCATCGCGTCGAAGCCCCCAGCGGCGTCCAGGGCCGAGCGCCGCATGAGGGTTCCCGAGCCCATTCCGAAGGAGATCCCTTCGATCTTCCGGGCCACGAGGACCGAGGGCTGGAAGTCCGTCGAGAGTCCGAGAGCGTCCAGCGTTCCGGCTAGCCCGATGGCGCCGGAACGGTAGAGGCAAGTGACGACGCCGACGTTCGGGTCCGCCATCGGTCGGGCGAGCGCGCTCAGGTGCGTGGGGCCGACGCGGATGTCGCTGTCGGACACGAGCAGGAACGGATGGCGCGCCAGGCGGGCGAGGGCCGCAAGGGTCCCGACCTTCGGGTTGGCAGCCCGCGAACTGCTTTTGACGACAATGCGTATGTCCAGGTTTGGAAAGTCTCGAGCGACCTGGCGGGCGACGGCGATGCCGGCGTCGTTCTCGCACTCCGCGCCGAAAAGGATCTGGTATTCGGGGTAATCTTGGCGGCAGAAGGACGCGAAATTTTCGTAGGTGCTTCGGTCGAGGCCGTAGACGGGCTTGAGGATCGTGATCGGCGGGGTGAATTGGGCGTTGAGGCGCGCGGCGCGAGAGAAGAAGTCGTGCGCGCAGTAGACAGCGAAGGCGCAGTACCCCACCGCGGTGACGCACAGGGTGGCGGCCAGGAGCCGGCCGATGACCAGGGCCGCGTGGGGGAGTCCGAGCGAAAAGGTCATGCGGCGGGTCCCCCTGCGCCGATCCCAGCTGCGTCCGCCGAGTTCGTGAGAAGAAAGCCGTTGGCCTCGATGGCGTCCCGCACGCGCGGGCTCAGGAGCGCCGCGAGCTCCCGGGCTCCGGCACCCGGGGGGCCATTGGCGGGCCCATCGGCCGGCTCCACGGCGGGATGGCAGTACACCTCGGCCCATTCGGCGGAGATCCGCGGCAGGAGGTCGATGAGGTATTGCTCGCTCAGGCGGCCCGTGACGAGGAGTCCGTAGACGCGGTCCGCGTGCGCGATGCCTGCCCGGCGCAAACGACGGACGCCGTTGCGTCGGAGCAGGGAGAAGACGGCCGACCAGACGAGCCGTGTCGCCAGCGGAACCTCTCCGAGGGAGAGCGCCAGGCCGAGCTCCTCCGAGGGAAGCCGAACGGCCGGGATCCGAAACTCGGTCGCGAGCTCCGCGAGCAGGCGCAACACGACCGGATGGAGGTGCAGGTGGAAGTGGCCGTCCACGTGCGCGAGAGGCAGGTCCGTGCTCCGGAAGAGCTCGAGCTGCGCCCGGATCTCCTTTCGAAGCTCGGCACGAGCCCTGGGGAGGAACTGATAGCGCAAGCCGGCCCACCAGGGGCTCGACGGAAAGCGCCCCGAGGCGTCGACCATGTGTGGAATCTCGGCCGGCGGGAGCGCCGCTTGGCCCGAGACGACGACGAGATGCAGTCCAACCGCGAGGCGCGGGTGCGCAAGCGCGAGAGCCACGGCCTCGCCGCACGCGTCCCCGGTGACCATGAGGCTGGCGCTCGTGAGCACGCCGCGCTCGTAGGCCTCGATGATCGCGCGGTTCACGCCGCGCGAAAATCCGAAGTCGTCACCCGTGACGACGAGGCGTCTCAGGCGCGGTCCTCCCGGTTCCAGAGGAAGCTTGCGAATTCCGCGCCCTCGCGCAGGCGCCGCTTGAGCATCGCAGGACTCGTCATCATCTCGACGGTCATCTCGACCATCTTCTTCGGCCGGAAGTAGAAGCGCTTGTAGAACTCTTCCAGGGCCTCGAAGATTTCGTGGTGCGACAGGTGGGGGTAGGTGAGGGCCGCGACCTGGACCCCGTCGTCGGAGACGAGCGGCTCGGCGGCGGCGAGCCAGTTGTTCTCGAGCGCCTGGCGGTACAGCTCGGTGCCGGGATACGGAGCCGCGAGCGAGACCTGAAGCGTGTGGGGATTGATCTCGCGGGCGAAGCGGATCGTCTCGCGGATCGTCTCGTGGGTCTCGCCGGGCAGGCCCACGATGAAGGTGCCGTGGATCGTGATCCCCAGCTTGTGACAATCCTCCGTGAACCGGCGGGCCACGTCGACTCTCGTCCCCTTGCGAATGTTGTTCAGGATCTGCTGGCTGCCCGTCTCGTAGCCGACGAGGAGCAGTCGCAGGCCGTTGTCCCGCATGATCCGCAGCGACTCGTAGGGCACGTTGGCCTTCGCGTTGCACGACCAGGTGACCCCGATGCTGCCGAGGTGCCGGGCGATTTCGGCCGCCCGCGGCAGGTCGTCTGTAAAGGTGTCGTCGTCGAAGAAGTACTCCTTGACCTGGGGGAAGGACGCCTTCGCGCGCCGGATTTCCTCGGCCACGTGTTCGGGGCTGCGCGTCCGATAGCGGTGGCCGCCGACCGTCTGGGGCCACAGGCAGAACGTGCACCGGGACCGGCAGCCGCGGCCCGTGTAGAGCGAGACGTACGGATGAAGAAGATAGCCGATGAAATAGTCCTCGATGACGAGATCGCGGCGGTAGACCTCGGTGACGAAGGGAAGCCGGTCCATGTCCTCGAGGGTCGCCCTCTCCCGGTTGTGCACGATGCGGTCGCCCGACCGGAAGCTCAGCCCGTCGATCCCGTCGAGCGGGCGGCCCTCGGCCACCTCCTGGATCGTGTAGTCGAACTCGTTGCGCCCCACGAACTCGATGGCTTCCGAGGCTCGCAGCGCGCCCTCCGGCGCGACCGCGACATGGGCGCCGACGAACCCGATGCGCAGACGCGGGTTGGCGTGCTTGAGCGCCTCGGCGACGCGCACGTCCGAGCGGAAGGAGGGAGTGCTCGTGTGGAGGACCGCGAGCTCGTAGTCGCCGGCCAGGGGAAGGACGTCCTCGAGGTGGAGCCCGCGGGCCGGGGCGTCCACGAGCCGGCTTCCCGGGACGAGCGCGGCCGGCTGTGCCAGCCATGTGGGGTACCAGAACGATCGAATCTCGCGTTTGGCCTGATAGCGTGAGCCGGCGCCGCCGTCGAACCCTTCGTAGGACGGCGGACTGAGGAAGAGCGTTTTCATCGGCGACATGGAGGGTCTCCTGAAAGTTCGGCCGGCGTCAGGCGGCCCGTTGAGGATCTGCGCTCTCTGCTTTCGAGGCCGGGGCGCTCTGGGGAAGAACCTTCATGGCGAGGCGGACCAGGGGCGCAACGAGTGCCGGCCGAACGAGCCTCGGATCGTAGAGCGCCAGGCGCCTGTCGTTTTCCGCGAGGCAGAGCCCGAGGAACGACTGGGCCGAGTAGTCACCGAAGGCGGAATGGCTGGCCATCGTGAAACCCTCCTGAGATTCGCCTGCGCCGAATCGGGCCGCCTGGCGCGCATGCCCCGCGAGCTGGCGTGCGATGGTCCAGGCGCGGCGAAGGTCGAAGCCTGGGCGCAGGAGCAGGGGCATCCGGGCGCGGAGGTAGGCGGCCCAATTCACGGCGAAGAGAATGTGGCGGGCCTCCTCCTGCAGGATCGGGTCGAAGATGTCGGTGAACTCGTCCGGGAAGTATCGCGATCGCCTTCCCATCGCGAAGAGGCCGAAAGCGAAGAAGGAGTCGAGGCACTCCCCGTAGCCGGTGCTCATGAATGTCCACACCGCGTCTCGGGGCGGCTCGGGCAGGTCGAACGGGTCGACGGCGATACCGTAGTGGTGAGTCAGCAGCGCGAGAAGGGCGGCGTGGCGGCCTTCCTCGTAACCCTGGAGGGCGATGGCTTCCGCCAGGACTGGATCGGGCTCCTGTCGCCCGAGAGTTTGGACCTCCAGCGCCGTCGTCGCTTCCGTGCGGACCGCTTCGTTCCAGATGGGGAAGGCCTTGAGCCGCGCCAGGCTTTCCGGGCCGAGATCGGGCCAGCGAATGGAATTGGGTTCGAAGGGTCTGTGCGTCCGCACAAAGGTTTCGCAGAAGAGCCGTTTGTGCTCGTCCGATCCGATCCATGGGCCCTTGGTTCCCACCGCTCACCTCCCGGCTCGAAGCACAGGCAGTCTACTCACCGAAAATGAACGGGCCATAAACCGTGGAGTCGATCGCGTGCCTCCTCAGCGACCGCGTCGATATACTTCCACGTGATGCGAATTCTCGTTGTCGAGGATGATCCTCGGATGGCCCTCCTCATCGCGCGGGCCCTGCGCGAGTCCGGCTACGCGGTGGATGTCTTGGGGGACGGGGCCGAAGCGGCCGAGCAAGCCGTGACGGCGGCGTACGACCTGGTTGTGCTCGACATCCTGTTGCCGGGGGTGGACGGTTTCGCTGTGTGCCAGGAGATTCGGACTGCCAACGTGTCGACGCCGATTCTGATGCTCTCGGCGCGCTCGGAGATCGCGGACCGGGTTCGGGGGCTCGAGCTCGGAGCCGACGACTATCTTCCGAAGCCGTTCGCGGTGGCCGAGTTGCGCGCCCGGGTCGGGGCCCTCATGCGACGCCGGTCGCTGCCGCAGCAGATCACGCTGACCGTGGGCAATGTGAGCGTCGATCGCAACAGGCGCTCCGTCGAGGTGCGGGGAAGGGTCGTCGAGCTGACCGGAAAGGAGTACGCCCTGCTCGAGTACCTGCTGCTCAACCGCGGCCGTCTCGTGACGCGACAGGAGATTGCCGAGCACGTCTGGGACGACCACTTCGACCCCTTTTCCAACTTGATCGAGGTGTACGTGGGCCGGCTACGGCAGAAGGTCGACGCGCCGAGCACGGACCGCGGGGCGTCCTTTCTGACCACGAGAAGGGGTGAGGGGTATCTCGTGGAAGACCTCCCGCAGGAGCCAGCCTGAATCGCACCCCAATTAGGTGGAAGTTGACGCTCTGGTACGGGTCCGTGCTCTGCGTGATCCTCGTGTTCTTTTCCGGGGCGAGCTACCTGCGCTATCGCGCGGCGGCCTGGAAGGCCTTCGACGCCGGCCTTCACGATGACCTCGGCTCACTGCAGGGCGCGCTGGAGGAGGAGATCGCCGAAGCGCGCCACCCCGCCGAAGCCGAGCCGGTCGGCAGGCCAGTCCCGGAGCCCTGGAGGCTCGCCGCAACCCAGGCGATCGAGGAATTTCGGCTGAATGGCCTGTCCGCAGAAATCCGCCGGGGAGGGGAACCACCGACGGTCCTGGCTCGACTCTCGGTCGAAGGCGACACCGAGGACGCCTCGATTCTTCCCGAGTCCGCGTGGCGGGATGCCGCCCGCACGCTGGAAACTCGCTCCTTCGCTCTCGCCGAAGGCCGTCGCGGCCTCGTTCGTGGCTTCCAGCCAGAAGGGGAGTCGGAACCGATCGTGATCGCGGTTGCGGGCGGCACAACCCTGGTCGAGGAGACTCTCGGTTCGATTCGCCGTGCTCTGCTCGAGTTCGGAGCGGCGGGCTTCCTTCTGGCGGTCGCTGGAGGCTACTGGTTGGCGACGCGGGCCTTGCTCCCGATCGACACCATGACGCGGCAGGCCGGCGGGATGGCGGCGGCATCGCCCCCGACGGCGCTGCGGCGGCTCGACGTCAGGAACGCGGGCGACGAGCTCGGCCGGCTGGCCTCGACCTTCAACCTGCTCCTGGAACGCATCGAGTCCTCAATGGCTTGGACGAAGGGGTTCGTCGCGGATGCGGCGCACGAGCTGAAGACGCCCGTGGCCATCGTTCGGACCGGGGCGGAGCTCGCGCTCTCCGGCGACCGGAGCCCGGATGAATATCGCGACGCTCTGCGGGCGATCTGCCTGGAGAGCACGCACCTGTCGGACCTGGTCAGCGACCTGACTCTGCTCGCGGAAGGCGAGCTGCTCGAGCAGCCGCTCGAGCGCCGTCTCGTCGATCTCAGCGAGCTGGTTCACGAAGTCGCCCGGTCACTCGGCAGCGTCGCCGCCGGACGCGGGGTCCGAATCGAGATCGAGGCCCCGCAAGGGCTCGAGTACCGCGGCGACGAGCGGCTCCTGCGTCGCGCCGCTGTCAACCTGCTCGAGAACGCCATCAAGTTTTCCGCGCCGGGGGCCCGCGTCGGTGTCTGCCTGTTCTTGGAGTCGGGCCAGGTGAAGCTCCACGTCCTCGACGAGGCGCACACCCTTTCCCCCGCGGAGCGCGGGCGGGTG
>JBGPGG010000137.1:0-7041 GCA_041483715.1 Thermoanaerobaculia bacterium | reverse complement strand
GTCCGGAGCCGCGAGCTCCATGCGCCAGACAGGCCCGCCCTGGTAGAATGGACCCTCCGACTTCACGAAGCCGGGAGCGTCCCCGCCAAGAATCCAGACCGCCGTGTCCTTCGGCTGCTTGCCCAGGAGCGGTGCAACCACTCCCGCCAAACCGCCGATCTCGATCTTGACGCGGAATCGGGTCGCGCTGTACGACGCGCGGCCGACGGAAAACGGCTCGTCGGCCACCCGCGTGATCACGAGCTTCACGAGCCGCGGTTTGGGCGTCGCGACCAACATCGACACGGTCGTCGCAACGGCACCTGGAGCGATGTTCTTCATGAGGGGCAACACCATTCCGTTGGCCAGATCCGAAGGCAGCTCCATCCGCTCTTCGATTGTCTTCTCCTTGCCCTCCTCGCGATGCCGCACTCTCACCTGGCCGCTGGTCGCGTCGATCCAGATCTCCATCGGGTCTGGAAAGCTCGGACCGCGCTGCACGAGGTGGTCGCTCGAGAGCTGAAACCGCCCGCCCTGCGAGAGCACAGCGTTCTCGTCCTGGAGCGACCCGTCCCTGAAGTGGAACACGAGACGGCTCGTCACGCGGTCACCCCGGAGAGACTGGCTGAGGTCGCCGTCCGCAACGACGACGCCGTCAACCGATTTGAGAAAGAGAAAGCCGCGAACGACGCCCTCCGGATGGAGCACGGCCACGGATTCCGCTTGAAGAGGGCCGCCACCAACCTGACCGGCGAGCAGGAGCAATGCCGCGCACACGCGCTGTTTCACGATCAAGTCCTGAGTCCCGTGTCTTCTTATACACCCGCACGCGGCGGCCGCCTCGGTCGGGAAGATCAGGAGAGTCTCGTGTCGAGTAGGGAGTCCCTCGTCGCGCCGCTCCTCGGGATGACGGCATTAAGCGACTCCTCGGGATGACAATTACTCCAGCATCCGCTTTAGCTCGTCCGACTTGTGGCCGGTCAGTTCCCAGCGGAGCAGGGAGGCCGGGATCAGGCCGGCGGCGTTGAAGTCGTCCATGAATTGCTTCATCTGGAAGCGGTCGCCGAGCTGCTGCTTGCGCTCGGAGAGGAGCTTCTCGATCTCGATCTTGCCGATCAGGTAGCTCGTCCCGTAGCCGGGCTGCTGAAGGTAGAGATGCTGCTCAGAGCGGACGAGGTTGCCGTCCATTCCAAGCCAGCCCCGCGGCGTGTTGGCGCAGGCGTAGGCCGAGGCCTGCTCGAGGGTCATCTGGTTGGCCTGCATGAAGAGCTCGCCGAGCGCCCGCGCGGCTCGCTGGGCGACGAGGATGTACACGAGCTCGCGCGAGCGCGGCCGCGCGTCGAACATCCCGGCCTGCATCATGAGCTCTTCCCAGCCCGTGGCGTTGCCCTCGGTGCGCGTGTTGAAGATGTTGTAGAGGAGCACTTCCCGGCGGATCGGGGTCGAAGGGGTCTCGTGCACCATCCAGGCCTTGTCGAACCAGTGGTAGTCGTGGGTGCGCATGATCTCGGGGTCCCGGTAGTCCACCTGCGCGAAGAACTCGCGGGGACCAGGGCTGTAGCTGCCGATCCGGGCGCGCAGGGCGGGGTCCATGTAGTCCTTGATCGTGAGGATCTCGTGGCCCCGGAGAAACGCCATGTACTCGGTGACGGCGGCGTTGAACGCATTGTCGTACTCGTCGGCGCTTGCGACCGGCATCTCGAGAGGCAGCTTCACGTTCTTGAGCTCTTCCATCGCGAGGAGGGCCTTCGAGCGCGCGAGCTCGCGCTCCATGAGCGCGACTTCCTGCTGCCACGTGTACGGAACGAGCTGGACGTTCTTCAGGTACCAGTTGTAGTTCTCGATCCCTACGCCCGAGGGCCCCGTCTTCGAGGCCGCCTTCGATTCGAGCCAGGCAGCGAGCTCGTCGGTCGCCTGCTTGGCCTGTTCGACGTCGGCCTTGAGATTCGCCGGGGCGCCGTCGAGCTTAGATGCGAGCCGCTTCAGGTCGGCGCTCTGTTGCTTGATGCTCTTCGTGCCGTAGATCCAGAGATCCCTGGCGTTGCCGGTCAGGTTGGTCTTCGCCTGCGCCAGAAGGCGCGGGATCCTCCGGGTTCCGGCGTCCAACTGCGCGGCGCGCTCCTCGGACAGCGGAAACTGGTAGGTCCAGAGCTCGACGGCGCCGTAGGCAAACGGCCCCTCGCGCGCCGGCTGATCGCTCTCCTCCCAGAAGACCGTGACGTAGAAGGCCGGGTTGTTGGCCCAGGGCTTCAGAACGCGGTGATCGAAGTCGAGGCCGGCGAGCTCCGCGCGCACGATGTAGTAGTCCACCTGCTGCGGGATGGGCCAGCCGCTCGGGTCGATCGCGGAGAGCCGCTTGCGGTAGGTCTCGAGCTCGCGCTGCTGGGCGGCCATCGCGGTGGCGCTGTAGTCCGGCACGCCGTCGACGAGCTTCGGCTTCTGGAACGATCGCCAATCTCGAAAGAACGAGACCAGGTCCTCGTAGCGGCTACTCCCCGGAACGGGCGACGCATGCCCGGTCCCGCCGCCGACCAACACCCCTGCGAGCAGACAGACGGTCATCAGCAATGCCGACGGATCGCGTGGAATCATGCGGGGATTCTATGCGAGGGCCCGGATCGGGAACCCCGGCCACGTTTATCCTCGGTCGGCGAGGTGGTGGGAAATCCCACTTGACGACTTTCCCACTATGGCTTATTCTGCCTGTATGAGCGAAGCCTCCAACGCAAAACGCCTCTATCGCCTCCGACCCGACGCGAAAGGGCGGATCACCCTGGGAAAGCTGGCCGAGGGCGTCAGCAGCTATCGGGCCCGCCGGCAGGCAGACGGAACGATCGTGCTCGAGCCCTTCATCGAGATCCCGGCAGACGACCAGTGGCTGTGGGACAACAAGAAGGCTCTGGCGAGCGTGCTTCGAGGCATTGAGGACTCGAAGGCCGGGCGAGTGACGAGGATGTCGTTCAAGAAGTACCTCAAGTAGCCGACGCCAGGTGCCCTTCTTTTCGCTCGACCTGACAGCGGCTGCTAAAGCCAGCCTCGCGGAGTTGCAGCGGGACGAAGGGCTTGCGAAGAGACTCAGCGCCGTCCGCAAGGCGCTGGCGCGCCTCGAATCGAATCCGCGCCACCCGGGGCTCCAGAGTCACAAGTTCCATTCACTCTCGGGCCCGAGGGGAGAGGAAGTCTTCGAGTCCTACGCGGAGCAGAACACTCCCGCTGTGTATCGGGTCTTCTGGCACTACGGCCCGGAGAAGGGCCGGATCACGATCATCGCGATTGCGAGCCATCCGTAGGACGTAGGATCTGCCACGGGATGATCAGGCTGCGCTTCGCGGTGTTCGCCCTGCTGTCCTGCGCGGCCGCGCAGCGGGCGGCGGCTGTCGAGCCTGCCGGTCCTCCGATCGCCATCACGAACGTCACGGTGATCGACACGACGGGCGGTCCGGTGCTGCCGAACATGACGGTCGTCATCGAGGGCGAGCGGATCACTCGGGTCGAGAGCACGGTCCGCGCGCGAGCGCCCAAAGGCGCGCGGGTGATCGACGGAACCGGGAAGTTCCTGATTCCGGGACTCTGGGACATGCACATCCACACATTCTTCGGGGACTGGGTGCCCGGCGCAAGTGAAGTCACGCTGCCGCTCTTCATCGCAAACGGCGTCACGGGCGTGCGCGACATGGGCAGCGACCTCGACCCGATCCTGGCGGCGCGGCACGACGTCGTGCAGGGAACTCAGCTCGGTCCGCGCATGGTCGTCTCGGGCCCGATGCTCGACGGCCCGAAATCGCAATTCCCGGCGGCTATCGCGATCGTCACACCCGAGGATGGCCGCCGCGCCGTGGTCATGCTGAAGAGCCGCGGCGTCGATTTCATCAAGATCCAGTCGTACGTGCCGCGCGAGGCGTATTTCGCGATCGCGGACGAGTGCCGAAAGCAGAAGATCCCGTTCGAGGGCCACGTACCGGACGCGATCCGCGCGTCCGAAGCGGCCAATGCGGGCCAGAAGAGCTTCGAGCACCTCATCGGCGTTTTCGAGGACAGCTCGACGGTAGAGGATCAACTCCTGAAGGGACCGAAGGGGCCGGCCCGGTTCCTCGAGACCTACGACGCCGCCAACGAGACCGCTCTGATCCAGCTCCTCGCGAAGAAGCAGACCTGGCAGTGCCCCACCCTCTACTGGGAGCGCGGGCAGTGGCTCGTGGATGCGATCGACGTGACCAAAGACCCCAACGCCAAATACGCGCCCGCTTCCTGGCGCCAGAAGAGCTGGCCCAAGTTCACCGCGGGGATCATCAAGGACCTCGCGACCGATCCCCTCCCGGTGCGGCAGAAGTTCGTCGCGCACGAGCTCGAGATCGTAAAGCGGCTGCAGCGCGCCGGCGTTCCATTCCTCGCCGGAACGGATACGCCCGCCGGCGTCGACGTGCTACCCGGATTCAGCCTGCACCAGGAATTGCAGCGGTTCGTCGACGCTGGCTTCACGCCCGTGGAAGCCCTGCAGACGGCGACGATCAACCCCGCGAGATTTCTCGAAAAGCTCGGCGACTTCGGCACCGTCGAAAAGGGCAAGATCGCCGACCTCGTCCTCCTCGATGCGAATCCGCTGGACGACATCGGCAACACCCGCAAGATCGCGGCGGTCGTCGCGAACGGCCGCTATTACTCGCGCGAGCAGCTGGACCGCATCCTGGGGGACGTCGAGGCGTACGCCCAGACGCACTAAAGCGCCCAGGCCCCCTCGAAGAAGTAGAGTCCCGTCTCGATGCACGGCAATCGGAAGCAGAAACGCTGGGGGCTTCCCAAAGACTTTGGCATCGCGCAACTCCAACTCATTGGGATACGCGGTGGTCGGCGCGAGGTTACGCAAGGGTCCCTCGCCTCATGCTTCGGGCCTGGGGCCCTCAGGACAAGCCCCTTACAATCGACCCGTGACCACCTGGCTTCCGAAAACCTTCACGACCCTGCGCGGGTACACGCGCGCGCAACTCTTCGCCGACCTGCAGGCCGGAGTCGTGGTGGGGATCGTCGCCATTCCGCTGGCGATCGCCTTTGCGATCGCCTCGGGCGTGGCCCCCGAAAAGGGGCTCGTCACTGCCGCGGTCGCCGGGTTCCTGATTTCGCTGCTCGGCGGGAGCCGCGTCCAGATCGGCGGCCCCACCGGCGCCTTCGTCGTGATCGTGTACGGCATCGTCACGCGCTATGGCCTCGATGGCCTGACGATCGTCACGATCCTGGCGGGTTGCATCCTGATCCTCTTCGGCTTCGCCCGCTTCGGGGGCGCGATCAAGTTCATCCCCTACCCCGTGGTCACCGGGTTCACGAGCGGGATCGCGGTGATCATTTTTTCTTCGCAGGTCAAGGATCTGCTCGGACTGAAGATGGGCGCCATTCCGGCCCACTTCCTCGCGAAGTGGGAGGAGTACGCCACTCACTTCGGCTCGGCGTCGCTTCCGGCGATCGGCGTCGCCCTCGGATCCCTGGCGATCCTCCTGGTCTGGCCGAAGATCTCGCGCAAGGTGCCGGGCCCGATCGTTGCGATCCTCGCCGCCTCGGCCGCCGTCGCCGCGCTCGGGCTGCCGGTCGAGACGATCGGCACGCGCTTTGGAGAGATCCACGCCTCGATCCCCGCGCCAAGCATTCCCGCGATCTCGCTCGATCGGGTGCGGGAGCTCTTCCCCTCCGCCGTGACGGTCGCGCTGCTCGCGGCGATCGAGTCGCTGCTCTCCGCCGTCGTGGCCGATGGCATGATCGGCAGCCGCCACAAGTCCAACGTCGAGCTCGTCGGCCAGGGGATTGCCAACATCGCGGCGGGCATCTTCGGGGGCATTCCGGCGACCGGTGCCATCGCCCGCACGGCGACGAACGTCAAGAACGGCGGACGCACGCCCGTAGCCGGCATGACGCACGCGGTCACCGTGCTGCTCGTGCTGGTCTTTCTCGGCAAATGGGCGCGATTCGTTCCCCTCGCCGCGCTGGCAGCCGTGCTGACGGTGGTCTCGTACCACATGAGCGAGTGGCGGGCATTCGCGCATCTCTTCAAGACGCCGAAAAGCGACGTCGCCGTGCTGCTGACGACCTTCCTGCTCACGGTCGTGATCGACCTGACGGTAGCAGTGCAGGTCGGCGTCGTCCTCGCTGCGTTCCTCTTCATCAAGCGGATGGCCGACGCCACCAACGTCGGTGCGATCACGCAGGACTTGAGTGACGTGCCGGACGGCACCATGATTGGAGACGCCGACGGCGTCGCGCGGCGCAGGATCCCGGAAGGCGTCGAGGTTTACGAGATCAACGGCCCCTTCTTCTTCGGCGCCGCGGACAAGATCAAGGACGTGCTGCACTTCGTGACCAAAAAGCCGCGCGTCTTCGTCCTTCGCATGCGCAACGTCCCCGTCATCGACGCTTCCGGGATCCGGGTCCTCGACGATCTCTTCCGCTCGTTTTCGCACCAGGGCATCCGGTTCGTGATCGCCGGCATCCAGGCGCAACCCCTCGGCGCGCTCGAACGCGCCGGAAAGCTCGACGAGTACGGACGTAAGAATTTCGTCGCGACACTCGACGAGGCGCTGGCAGTCGGGAAATAGCGGGTCGGGCTGTCGGTCTCGGGCGCGGCGGCGCTCAAAAGTTTCTCACAGACAAGAGTTCCGGCGGGCGCCGTTCCTGATTGAGAGTGCGGAATAGAAGCCGGAGCTACTTCTTCGGAGGCTTCGAGGGACGAAGGTCGATGCGCGAGGGAATCGCGCGGTCCGGGAAACGGACGAGGTCCGCAACGGCTTCGGCGACGTCCTCGGGCTGGAGCATCCATTCGGCATCGCGGTTGCCGTGCGAGTGTCCGAACTCGGTGGCGACGGAGCCCGGGAGGACCGTCGCGATCCGGATGCCGTCGTGGCGCAGATCGAGCATCGCGGCTTCGGAGAAGCCGAGCAGACCGAACTTCGAGGCGTTGTACGCGGCGCCCCCGGCGAACGCGTTGACCGAGGCGAGCGAGGCGATGTTCACGATGAAGCCACCGCCGTTCGCCTTCATCAGAGGCGCCGCGTAATGGACGGCGTAGTACGGCCCGAAGAG
>JBGPGG010000136.1:0-7072 GCA_041483715.1 Thermoanaerobaculia bacterium | reverse complement strand
GCATCGCGGTCCGCGCGGAGGCGGCGCGCGCGGCGTTTCGCCTGGCCCCGGCGCCCTCGCGGCAGGCCGCCGTCGTCGAAGGCGTGCTCACCGACTTCTGGAGCGGCCAGCCGCCGCGCGCCCGCACGACGCTCCGCGCCCACCGCCTGCTCGCGGGCGGGGCCTGGATGTCCTTTCCGGCGGAAGTCGTGGTGTTCGTGTCGGGAGAGACGCTGGCGCTCCCGGCAGCCGACCGTGGCGATCGCGTGCGGATGACGGGGCATCTCGAGCTCGAGGAGATCCCGGCTTCCGTGCGGGAGGTGCCGCTTGCCTGGCCCCGCTACCGGATCTCGGTGAAGAGCGCGAGGATGGTCGAGCGGCAGCAGGCCACGCTTCTCACGCTGCTGACGCTGCCGAACCGGTTCCTCTTCTCCCGCCTGCCGCCGTGGAAGGGCCCGGCGTTCGAGCGCGACGTGCGCGGGCCGCTCGCCGCGCTCCTGCTCGGCCGGACCTCGGAGCTCGACCGGGGCATGGTCGCCCGCTACCGCCGCGGAGGCCTCTACCACCTGCTCGTCGTTTCGGGCTTGCACGTCGTCCTCGCCGCGGGCCTCGTCGCTTTCGCGCTACAGCTTCTGGGGGTGGGCGGCAAGAAGCGGGACGCCGCCCTACTCCTGTCCGTCTTCCTCTTCGTGCTCGTCGGCGGCGCGAATCCCCCCGCGGTCCGGGCCGGGCTCGTGGTCGCCGTCTTCCTGGCGACGCGCCTGCTCGAGCGGCCGATCACGAGCGCGCAGGCGATCGGGCTCTCGGCGCTCGCCCTCTTCGTGGGCTCGCCCGAGCAGATCTTCTCGGTAGGCACGGTGCTGACGTTCGCGGCCGTTTGCGGCATCGCTCTCCTCTCGAAACCGATCCGTGCGCGCTTGCCGGAGAGACCGGAGTGGCTCTTCTCGGGCCTGGCCGTCGCGCTGGCCGCCGAGTGCGCGACGGCGCCCGTTCTCTTCTGGCGGTTCAACATCGTCGCGGCGGGTGCGTGGCTGACCGCGCCCCTCTCGATCCCGCTCTCCGGAGCGCTGATCGGCCTCGGAGCCGCGCTGCTCGTGTTCTACGCGATCGGCATACCTCCAGGCCCGCTCGCGGCGCTCTTTGGCCTCGGCAGCCGCGCGCTCGAGTTTCTCGCAGAGCGGGCCGCGGGTTGCGCGTTCCTGCGCCCGACGCCCGCGCTCTCTGTGATGTGCCTGGTCGGAATCATGTTGCTCGCGGCAGGGGTCGGGCCGTCTCGACTGCGCCCGGCGGCCGCCATCGGCGCGGCGAGCGTCTTCCTCGCGGCGGCCGTTCAAACGGGAGCGCGGGGGCCCGAGCGCGGGTTCTCGATCGAGGTCCTCGACGTCGGACAGGGGGACGCGATACTCCTGCGCTGGAACCGCCGGGCGATACTGGTGGATGGGGGAGGTCCGTTCGATCTGATGGCCGCCGACTTTGGACGCACGCGGCTCGTGCCGAAGCTCCTCGACCGGGGTGTCACCCGTCTGGACGCGGTGATGCTCACGCATCCGCACCCCGATCATGCGCTTGGCCTCTTCGCCGTGCTGGAGGAGCTGCCCGTCGGAGAGCTCTGGCGCTCGGCGGGTGAAGATGAGGGGGAGATCTACGCCCGCCTCGAGGCTGCAGCCGCCGCCCGTCACGTCCCCGTCCGGGTTCTGGCGCCGCAGGATCAGTGGGAGCGGGAGGGGGCGCGGCTCCTCGTGCTCCAGTCGGGCGGCCCGAGGCGCAAGACCGACGCGGTCAACAACCAGTCGGTCGTCGCTCTCTTCGAGCGCGACGGAAGGACAGCGCTGCTGATGGGCGATGCCGGCGCGCCCGCGGAGGCGGAGCTGCTTTCCGCGGGGGCGCTCCCGCGGGTCGACGCGCTCAAAGTCGGCCACCACGGCAGCCGCACTTCCACGACCCCGGACCTCGTCGAGACGACGCGTCCGCGGCTCGCGCTGCTCTCCTGCGGGCGGCGCAACCGTTTCGGCCATCCTGCCGCGGAAACGCTCGCAACGCTGTCGCGTTTCTGCGTGCCGGTCCTGCGGACCGACGAACGCTCGGACGCGCGCGCGGACCTTCTGCCGGATGCCACGCGGCTCTGCTGGCGCGGAGTGGAGGGGCCGTGAGCGCCGACCCGCGGCCGGTCCTGCTCGTTCTCTTCGGCGAGACCGGCGCCGGGAAGACCGAGATCGCGTACGAGGTCGCCCTGCGGCGCGGCGGCGAGATCGTGTCGGCCGACGCCTTTGCCGTGTACCGCGGTCTCGACATCGGGACGGCGAAGCCCTCGGCGGCGCGCCGCGCGGAAGTCCCGTATCACCTGATCGACGTCGCCAAGCCCGAGGAGACCTACTCGGCCGGGCGCTGGGCGAACGAGGCGCGCGCCGCCATCGAGGACGTGGTCCGGCGCGGCCGCCTGCCGATCGTCTGCGGGGGAAGCGGCTTTTACCTTTCGGCGCTCCTCGACGGGCTCCCGCCGGGAGAGACTCGCGACGAGATTCTGCGCGAGGCGCTCTTCGATTGGGCCCACCGGCGCGGCGCCCACGCGGCGCACCGCTTTCTTACCGTGAACGATCCGGCCGCGGCCGCGCGGATTCCCGTCGCGAATCTCAAGTACACCCTGCGCGCTCTCGAGATCCTGCTTCTGACGGGCACTCCGGCCTCCGCGCGGCTGCGCGCCCGCGAAGGCGACGGCTGGTCCGAGCGGTTCCGCGTCGTGAAAGTCGGCTTGCGCCCGGACCGCGGCGCTCTTAGTGTTAGGATCGAAATGCGCGTCCAGAGGATGCTGGACGGCGGGTGGGGCGAGGAGGTCCAACGGCTTCTCGGCCGCGGCCTCCCGGTCGAGTCGAATTCCTTTCAGGCGATCGGGTATCGCGAGGTGACCGAGTGGGTGCTCGGGCGCATCTCGAGGCAGGAGGCACAGGAGCGGATCGTGAAGGCGACGCGCGGGCTCGCCAAGCGCCAGAGGACCTGGTTCGCGCGCGAGCGCGACGCGCGCCGGGTCGAGCCGGAGGAGGCCCTCGATGTCATTCTCGCCCTTGTGGGCGGGACGGGGGACAGGGAGACGCGATGAACAAGGCCCCGATCAACGTCCAGGATTCGTTTTTCTACAACCTGCGCAAAGACAACATCCCGGTCACGATCCGGCTCACCTCGGGTGAGGATCGCCTCGGAAGGCTGCGCCGCTTCGACAAGTTCGCGCTCGTGCTCGAGGTCGAAGGCCGGGAAGAAATGATCTACAAGCACGCGATCGCGTCGATCCGCCCGGAGAGCACGCCGCCGGGTGCCTGATCCGGCCGCGACCCGGCCTGTCCCGCCCGCGCCCCGGACCGCGCTCGCCGGGGCAGCGCTCGTCGCGCTCCTGGCGCATGGGTGCGCGAGCGCGCCCGCGCCGGCTCCGCGCGATCATTTCCCGCTCGATCCCCGCGAGGGGCTCGCGGGCCCCTTCGACTCCGCCGTCGAGGAAGGCTGGCGGGCGCTCGTCGCCGGCGACGCGGCGAGGGCCGGGAGGCAGTTCCGGCGGGCCTCGTCCGGGCCGTCCCGGCGCGCGGGCGCCATCGGAGAGATCGAGGCGCTCGTCGCCGGCGGCCGCTCGACCGAGGCTCTCGGTCCCTGCGAGACAGCCCTCGCGAAAGCGGATCCGACACTGGCGCTGCTCGTTGGCTGCGGCGAGGCCGAGGCTCGCGCCGGCTCTCCGGTGACTGCCTACACCCTGTACGCCCGCGTCGCGTCGCTCGCCCCCGAGCGAAAGGGACTCGCCGTCCGCGCGCAGAAACTTCTCGGAGAAGCGACCGACGCCGTCCTCGCGCAAGCGGACCGCGATGCGGCGCTCGGCCGGTTCGACGCCGCCCGCGCCGACGTCGCCCGCGCCATCGCCTGGAACCCCCATTCCGCCGCGGTGCTGGTGCGCGCCGCCGGCGTCGAGTGCGCGGCGGGGGAGAAGGAGCGCGCCCTGCGGTACGACCGGGAGGCCCTCGCGCTCGGGGGCCTCGACGCCGACGAGCGCGCCAGCGCCGGCCGTCTCGCCCTCGAGGTGGGCGAGGACGCCATGGCGGTCTCGGTCTTCGACGCCCTCGCGGCCGAGGACCCGCGCTTTGCCGACCAGGCCGCCGGGGCGCGCCTCGCCTTCCGGATCGCGAACTGGCCCGAAGCACAGCGCCAGGCCGCGCGGGCGCGGCGCGTCACGCGCGCCGGGGCGGCCTCGCTCGTCTGGTGGATGTTTCCGGAGGTCCGCGAGGCGCAGGTGTCGGGAAGCGTCGTTGCGACGGATGTGCTCGAGCGGCGCGACAGCCGCCCCATCATGCGGGCGGTCTCGCTCGGGCTGCTCGACGTGGACGGCGAGACGCACCGCGCCCGGCCGGACGCCCCGCTCGGGCGGGCCGCGGCGGCGCAACTGTTGCTCCGGCTCGCCGGCGTGCTGCGGGGCCCCGACGTCGGGCCCGCATGCCTGCGGGGCTCGCCGGGGCCCTGGCACGGCTCGGCCGACGCGATCCGACTGGCGGCCGGATGCGGCCTGCTGTCAGAATCGGGGGGAGCCTTCGTGAGCGGACCCGAGCTCACGCGGGGGCTGGACAGACTGCGTTCCCTGTTGCCGGCGGAGGAGGGCCACGAGCCGTGATCGACCCATCCGTGTTTCGCCGCGTCGCGCTCTTCGCGGACCTCGATGCCGCGCAGCTCCAGATGCTGTCGCGAGTGGCTTCGGTGCGTCATTTCGCCGCCGGTGCGCCGATCCTGCGAGAGGCAGAGCCCGGCGATCTCTTTTTCGCGCTCGTGCGCGGGGAAGTCAAGGTGTTCGTCGATTCCCCGGACGGGCGCGAGGTCGTCCTCACGCACCTCCAGGCCGGCGACTTCTTCGGCGAGATGGCCCTGCTCGAGGGCGAAGCGCGCAGCGCCTCGGTGACCGCGCTGTCCGAGTCGGAGCTGGTGGCGCTTTCCCGCGAAGACTTCTTCGCGCTGCTCGCCCGCGACTTCGCGCTCACGAAGAAGATCCTGCAGACCATGTCGGCTCGGCTGCGGCGCGCCAACGGCGTGATCGAATCCCTCGCGCTGCAGGATGTCGGCGGCCGGCTCGCGCGCTACCTCGTCCGCCTCGCGGACGAGTCGGGGCAGTCTCCCGTGGACGGGTACTTCGCGGTCCATCGCCCGACGCACCAGGAGATCGCGAACTCGATCGGCGCCACGCGCGAGACCGTGACGCGGATGCTCAAGCAGTTCGAGGACCGCAAGCTCATCCGGATCCAGGGCGCTACGGTCTGGGTTCCCGCCGAGGTTCCCGCGGGCGCGCGCGAGATCGAGTGGAGACGCCGTTGAGGGGCCCCTGGACGCTGCCCAACTTCATCACGCTCGTCCGCCTCGCCGCCCTTCCGTTCTTCCTGGTCTCGATCGCCGGCGGCCGTTTCGGGATCGCGCTCGCGATCTTCGTCGGGGCGGGCCTGTCGGACGGCGTGGACGGCTACCTCGCGCGGCGGTTCGACATGAAGTCGGCGCTCGGCGCCTACCTCGATCCGATCGCCGACAAGCTGCTGTTGATGATGTCCTACCTCTTCCTCGCCATCCCTTCGTACCCGGCCCGCGTCAAGGTCCCCGTCTGGCTGGCGGTGATGGTGCTTTCGCGCGACATCCTCCTGATGCTCGTGGGGCTCCTGCTCATCCTCACGTCGGGCAAGAAGCGCTTCCCGCCGACGTGGGCCGGCAAGGTCACGACCGTGACGCAGATCGTCACGGTGCTCTTCGTCCTGTGCGCGAACATCTGGGAGTGGCCGCGCCAGGTCCTGCTGATCGGCTTCGGAGCCGCGGCGAGCGTGACGGTCTACTCGGGCTTCGACTACGTTCACCGGGTCGCCCGCAATCCCGAGGAACCGGTGTCCATTCACCCATGATCGCCCTGAAGCTCCTCTCTCGGCCCGGCTGTCACCTCTGCGCGGAGATGCGGACCGAGGTGGACCGGCTGCTCGCCGGAGAGCCCCACGAATGGGAAGTTGTGGACGTCGACTCCGACGACGAGATCGCCCGCCGCTGGTCGGACTCGATTCCGGTCCTCTTCGTCAACGGACGGCTCTTCGCCAAGGTCAAGATCCCCCGGCTCGCCGGGCGCCTGCGTCTGCTGCGGGCGGCCGCCGGAGAGGAGCCGCGCCGGCCATGATCGGAATGCTTCCGGCGGCACTGCTCGCCGTCGTACTTCTCGCCGACCCGCCCCGGCAGACGGAGGGGATCCTGCTCGAGGAACTGACGTGGGTGGAGGCGGAGAAGATCCTCACGCCGGAGACGGTCGTCGTAATCCCGATCGGGGCCGAGTCCAAAGAACATGGGCCGCACCTGAAGCTCAAGAACGACTTCATCCTGGCCGAGTTCCTGAAGGGTCGCGTGTGCGCGCGCGCGCCGGTCGTCATCGCGCCGACGGTGAACTACCATTTCTACCCGGCGTTCGTCGAGTATCCGGGCTCGACGAGCCTGCGCCTCGAGACCGCGCGCGACCTGATCGTGGACATCTGCCGCGGCCTCGCGCGCTTCGGGCCGCGCAGGTTCTACGTCCTCAACACCGGCGTCTCGACCGTGCGCGCCCTCGCGCCTGCCGCCGAGGCCCTCGCCGCCGACGGCATCCTGATGCGCTACACGGATCTCCTCAAGGTGATGGAGCCCGTCGAGAAAGAGGTCAGCCGGCAGGAGGGCGGTACCCACGCCGACGAGATCGAGACCTCCATGATCCTCTACATGAGCCCCGGCGACGTCGACATGTCGAAAGCCGTCAAGGACTACCACCCGGGAAAGGGCGGCTTGACCCGCGATCCGAAGAAGGAAGGCATGACCTACTCACCCTCCGGCGTCTTCGGCGACGCGACGCTGGCGACGAAGGAGAAGGGCAGGAAGGTTACCGAGGCCCTCGTCGACGCGATCGTCAAGGAGATCGAGGAGCTGCGCAAGGCCGAGCCGCCGGTCGTGCGCAGTCCCTAGGACAGTTGTTCGCCCGGCCCTCCTTCGCTATCATCCGCCCCGATGCGGGCATAGTTCAGCGGTAGAACGCCAGCTTCCCAAGCTGGATGTCGCCGGTTCGATCCCGGTTGCCCGCTCCACT
>JBGPGG010000135.1:0-7225 GCA_041483715.1 Thermoanaerobaculia bacterium | reverse complement strand
GAGCTTCTCGAGCGCGTCGCCATTCTGCGGATCGACCTCCAGAGACTCCCGGTAGTAGATCTTCGCGAGCAGCCTCTGTCCCGCGGCCAGGTACCCTCCGGCGAGACTCTCCCAGGCGTCGCCCGATTGAGGAAACTCCGACGCGTTGAGCCGGAACACGGCGATCGCGCCGTCGTGATCTCCCTTTTCGAGAAGCTCGTTCCCGAACGCGTCCAGCGAGCCCTCGCCAAAGTCGTAGCCCCCCCGGCCGTAATAGCGTTCCCGAAGCTCGCGATATCTCGCGACCGCGGCCGTGACTCCGTCTCGCCGATAGGCCTCGCCGAGGGCTTCCTCGAGGGTCATCGGGCGCGGCCTGCCTTGATGACACGTTCCGCACCACATGTTGACGCGCTTATCTGCGCTGGGCTCGATCTTCTTGAGATGCCCGTTGATCGAGCCGAGCATGAGGTACATCTCGCGTGCGCGCTGCTTGTTCGGGTTCTGGTCCGAGGCGAAGTCGTAGGTGCGCAGCGGTTTGCCTTCCTGCCCGACGTGACAATAGGAGCAGCGCACCCCGAGCGTTCGTGAAAAGCCCTTCATGACGGCCTGGAGCTTCTCGCTCGGGAAATCCTTCGGGAGGACCTGAAGGTTCTTTCCCTTCTCCGGCCAGGTCCAGGCCTCCTGCGCGCTTGCGGCGGGAGTCCTCGCCAGGGCCGCCAGGACGATCAGGCTCAACGGAGAGAGGCGACGGGAGAATGACATCGTTCAGACCTCCTCTTCCGATGACGATACTCCTCGCGGTCGTGAGCGATGTCCTTGGTTGGGATTCGCAGGAGGAGCACGGCCATCTCGGCCAGACTCACTCGGCCTTTCGGAAGTCAGGTGCCACGGATGGAAGCTCGAGATTCCATGGTTCATGGACTGCGAGAAGAGCTAAGGGGGCGGCGGGCTATCGGGGATCAGCGTTTCCATGGATGACGACGGCCGGAAATCGGTCAAGCCGCATCTTCATCCCCTACATCCTCCCGCCCGGCTGGCTCAAGATCGACCCCAACTTCGACCCGCCGCGCAAGACCCCCCAGGTTCCAGAAGCTCGTCGCCTTCGCGAGGTGATTTCGGCGGAAATGCCGCATGCTCGCGTCATCGGGCGGCCGCGCTGCTGTCAGCCGTGATAAAGGAGTGACGTGGGAAAGATGCCGGAAAGCTGGCGAGGCCCAAACTCGGGCCCCCGCCCCGCGTCGAAGCCCAAGCCCGACCCCGGAATCGTCACGTGGTACGCCGCGGATGGCACCCCCGTGCCCGTCACGAACACGCCAGACGGATTGCAAACGGCGCTCGCGCGGGGGCTGATGCCGGAGCGGCAACTGCGCGTCGAGCCCCTCGTCGAACCTCACGACGAGTAGGCGTCGGAATCAGGGTGGATCACCGTCCCGAAGGCCGCTCGGGATTACAAGCAGGCGGGGCCTTTCAGCCCCGCCCATGCGGCTAGAGCCAGTGTGACTCTTCGGTGTCTTCTATGGTTTGCCGCGAGAGTCTGCGCGGACCTGCCGGGCGGTTCGGGGTGCGATTTGGGGTGCGAAAACATTTCGCGCCCCGGGCACAAATTGCCAACCGACCGAAACCCGAACGGCGTGAGACAAACCGCTCCAGCATTGCCGATGGAAGGCATCCGTTGGAAACCTTGGCGGGTTGATTTGGTCGGGATGCCGGGATTCGAACCCGGGACCCCCTGAACCCCATTCAGGTACGCTACCAGACTGCGCCACATCCCGACCGGGAGCCGCATTTGAACAGGGTCGGGGGACCCTGTCAAACGGCGCGCTAGAATCGGTTGGATGCGCGTTCGCTTGGTTTCCGGCTCTCATTTCGCGGCGGCCCACCGGCTTCATCGCGAGGACTGGGACGAGGCGACGAACCGGCGCATTTTCGACAAGTGCAACAACCCGAACGGCCACGGCCACACGTATGGCCTGGAGGTGACCGTCGAGGGGGATATCGACCCGGAAACGGGCTACGTGATGGACTTCGGGCATTTGAAGCGCGCGGTCGAGGAGTCGGTGATCCGTCGCCTCGACCGCCGGCACCTGAACTTCGACGTGGATTTCCTCGAGGGCGTCAATCCGACCGCCGAGAACATCGCCATTGGCATCTGGCGGCAGCTTGCGCCGCGCGTGTCGCCGGCGCGGCTCGTTCGCGTGACGCTGCACGAGACGGAAAGGAACAGCGTGGTCTACGAAGGAGGGCAGGCATGAGCGCAGAACCGCCGGCGCGGCGACTGGTCCGTTCGAGCCGGCACAAGATGATCGCGGGCGTCTGCGGGGGCCTCGCGGAATACTTCGACCTCGATCCGACGGTCGTTCGCGTGGCCTACGTGCTGGTCTCGATCGTGTCCGTCGCCTTTCCGGGGATCCTGGCCTACATCATCCTGATGTTCGTGATGCCGCCGGCGGCGCAGCCCGGCGCCCCGGCTGCATGAGCCGGCCGCGGATCCTCGTCACCAACGACGACGGTGTCTTTTCCGAGGGGATCGAGCGGCTGGCCGCGGCGCTCTCCGAGGTCGGCGATGTGCACACGGTCGCCCCGGACCAGGAGCGCAGCGCCGCCGGCCACTCGCTGACCCTTCATCATCCGCTGCGCGCAAAGCTCGTTGGACCGCAGCGCTGGTCCGTGGACGGAACGCCGACCGATTGCGTGAACTGGGGTGTGCTCCACCTGCTGAAGGACGAGCGGCCGAAGCTCCTCTTTTCCGGGATCAACCTCGGCTTGAACCTCGGCGACGACGTGACGTATTCGGGGACCGTGTCCGCCGCGTTCGAGGGCACGTTGATCGGGATCTCCTCGGTCGCGATCTCGCAGGAGATCGAGACGGGCTTCACGTTCGACGCGGCGGCGGAGTTTGCCGCGAGACTCGCCCGCCACCTCCTCGAGCAGCCCCTGCCGGGCGGGACGCTCGTCAACGTCAACATCCCGGCCGGCACGCCGCGCGGCGTGCGCGTGGTGCGCCAGGGCAGGCGCCGCTACGGCGAGGCCGTGATCGAGAAGCAGGACCCGCGCGGTCGTCCCTACTACTGGATCGGCGCCACGGCGCCAACGGGCGATCTCGAGCAGGGAACGGATCTTTCGGCTGTGGCGGAGAAGTTCATCTCGATGACGCCGCTCCATCTGGACTTGACCGACTACCGCTCGCTGGAGCTGCTCGAGGACATTGCCGGGCGGTTCGATCCGCGCTGACGCCTAGCCGATCCGCGCGGGACGGCCGAAGACCTTCTGAAAGAGCGTCTCGAGCGTGGCGTTGTCGAACGTGTTCCAGCCGTTGCAGGCGTCGTGCTCTCGCGTCTCCACATCGCAGGCGAGAACGGCGCCCGTCGTCTCCTGACGGCCGAGCAGGTAGAGATTGACGGCTTCCTCGAGCTCTGCGCGCGTGGCGTGAGGGCGCTTGTTGGCGATCCAGGCGAAGCGGCGTCGGAACTCGTCGTCGGTGTACTGGGCGAACCCTCCGCAGGGGAAGCCGAGGCGGTCGGCGACGGCGCACACGCAATGGTCCGCGTCCGTGAGTCCCTGGAGCTTCGTGCGCAGCAGGGCGACGGCCTCGGGGCGCGAAAGGTGCTGTGGCGGCGCGATGGGCGTCGGAACGGATTCTGGTCCGGAGTTCATGACGGAAATTGTGGGGGCTGGCCGCGGGTTTGTGCCTGATGTGAGTTCATCATTTTCAGCCGTCCGCGGGCCACTTCGCGCCTCGGCTAAGATGGCAAAACGATGAGACGGGACAGCCTCTGGCGCGACACGGTCGCGATCGTGGCCTTGGCCGGCGTCGCGGCGGCGGTCTCGAACGCCGTGGCCGGGCCGGAACGCAAGCTGCGATGGATCGGGAGCTACACGGCCTCTGCGCCGTCTCCTGCCAGGACGCCGGCGCCCGGACCGGCTGGCCCGCCTGGCCCGGCCGCCGCGGTGACGCCGGCGGCCCCCGAGGGCGCCGGTAAGGCTTTCGCGCCTCACCCCAACACGGCCTGGGTCGAGATCTCGGGGAATGACGTCGCTGCGCTCCACGCGCGCGGAGACATTCTCTTTCTCGACGCGCGGCGCACGAGCGTGTACCGCGCCCGGCACATCGCGGGCGCCCGCTCGATTGCGATCTGGGAGGCCGATGCGGACGACAAGGTGAAGGCGCTCTTTGCCGAGGGCCGCGACCAGAGCGCTCCGATCGTCATCTACTGCAGCGGCGGCGAGTGCGAGGACTCCCACATGCTCGGCCAGAAGCTCTACTTCGTGGGCTTCGACAACGTACTCGTTTACAAGGACGGCTTGCCGGACTGGGAGAAGCGCGGTCTGCCGGTCGGCAAGGGCGACGCCCCATGAGCAGGCGTCTAACCTCCCCGTGGCTGACCGCGCGCGTCCAGTTCGTTCTCGCCGCGGTCTTCGTCGTCGCGGGCGTGGGCAAGATCATGGATCCCCCGGGATTCGCACACGAGATCCACAACTACAGGCTCGTCCCGGGCGTTGCGATCAACGTCCTCGCGATCGTCCTGCCGTGGATCGAGGTCGTCGCGGGGCTGGCGCTCTTTGTCGGCCTCGCCCGCCGCAGCGCGGCGCGTATCTTCGGGGTGCTGCTCCTCGTCTTCATCGTGGCGCTCTCGATCAACCTCGTGCGAGGGCGGGCGGTGGATTGCGGATGCTTCGGGGGCCCCAAAGTTCCGAAGACCGACGCAGAGCGCCTGGGCGACATGAGGGTGGGGATCGCTCGGGACATCGGACTACTGCTGCTCGTCGGTCAGGTCCTTGCCGCCACGCGGCGCGAAGAGCGCGACCGGCGCTAGAAACTTAGAGGTCAGCCCGGTCCAGGCGCCGCACGGCGAGGGCGGCGGGAACCACCATCCAGGCCAAGGCGGAGAGCGCCAGCAGCGCGGCTGCGCCCGCGGGTCCCTTCGTGAAGCGCAGGAAGGCCAGCGAGGCGGCTCCGAAGGCGGTGGTTCCCTGGATGCCAAGCAGGGCGGCGGTGCGTACGGCGTCGATCGGGTTGACGAGCACCGCGCCGATCAGCAGCCGCGAGGCCGCGCCGGAGGGTAGCAGCGAGGCGGCGCCGAGAGCCGCCACGTCGAAGAGAACGACCGCTGCAAACCAGACGATCAGCGCCAGCGCGAGCGCCCGGGCCCGACGGCCCACGCCGCCGGAGGCGAGCAGGGCCGCGATGCCGAGGAAAATCGCCGTGAGGACGAGCGCGCCGAGAAAGAGAATCCCGTAACCCGCAAGGCCGGTCTGGCCCGACCGAGAGAAGACGACGAGGCCAGCGGCTCCGAGGCCGATGGCCTGCGCGGCCGCGAGGGCGATGAAAAGGCCGAGGATCCTGCCGCAGAGGACGGCGCGGCGCGAGACGGGTTGGGAGAAGAGCAGCTCCGCCGAGCCCCGCTCCGGGGAGAGCGCGAGCACCCCGATGACGAGCGAGGTCAGCGGCGTCAGCAGGAGGATGAGCTGGACGAGCGATACCGCCGTCCGGGAGAAGTCCTGCATGCCCGCCCCGCCCGAGAGGATGTATCCCGAGGCGGCGACGGCCAGGGACAGAGCTCCGAAGACGGCCGCGAAGATTTGCGTCCAGCGCGAGCGCACCGCGAGCAGCAGCTCCTGCCGGGCGCAGAGCAGCAGGGGGGAAGCGGCCCTTTCGCCCATCACGGCTTTCCGAGCTTCGTTTTCAAGACCTCACCTACCAGGATCGCGGCGGGGTAGAGGACTTCCTCTTCGCCCTGCGCGTGCAGAATCAGCTTCTGCGCGAGCCGCGCGAATCCGGGTTGTTTTTCCTGGATGGCGGCCTGCATGAGCGTCCGGAGGGCACCCACGATCCGTCCGTGTTGCTCCAGCATCCGGGGGAGCTCTTCCTTGAATGCCGCGGCCTTCGGGAGAAAGGAGGCCATTTCGGGCGTGATCTTGCCGGCGGCAACAGGCGCGAGCAGAGCCAGGGCGGGCGAGACCAACTCCTCCTCGCGGGCCATGTGGGGTTGGAGGACCTTCATGACACCGACGGCCGCCTCTCCCGTCTTGCCACCGGCCTTCATTGCCTTTGCGAGTTCTTCGTGGAACTCCTCGTGTTCTATCTGGATCGATTGAGGGAATTTTTCTTCCATCGCGTCAACTCCTTTTCTTTCCGTCCGGTGGACCGTCCGGCCCGAAGATCTCGGCTGCCGCCGCGGGCACGCAGGCCCGGAGGGCCCGCCTGGCACTTGACCTGGGCCTTCCAGTGGGCGAGATCGGGCAGGCGTGTCGGGATCGGCATCGCTTCAGTCCAGCCGGACGAGCTCGTCGGGCGAGCCGGCGCGAGCGGCGCGCCGCATATCGTCGGCGCGGAACCGGTAATGACCGCCCGGCGTGCGGACGGCCGGGAGCAGGCCTATGCGCGCCCAACGGGTCACCGTCGAGACGGAGACGCCAAAGAGCCTGGCGACTTCCCCACGGGAGACAAACGCGGAGCCGCCGGTCACCGGGGGCGCGTCGTCTCTTTTTTCTCGTCCGGCCATGGTCCTCGTCCCGCAAGATGACCCGGCGGGGAAGCGGCTCATATGACGCGGATCATGCGAATGATCGATTTGACCCGTTTTCGCTTCTTGGCTGTTCTAGCCGGCATCGGGTCGGTTATGGCACCCGGACCCGGCGGTTGGATTGATCTAAACGGATCAAATGGGGCAGCAATGCCTCTGGATGATTTGCATCATGGGCGGAAGCGCCCGACAGGCCTATCGTCGACACGATGCTGTCGCCTGTCGAGCTCGAGATCGAGCTCTTCTGCCGGGGAATGCGGATCGACGAGAGTTGCACCCTGGACGAGGATGGGCGCCGGATCGCTCGTACGCGGGCGGGGCTGGGGTCCGGGCTCGAGCTCGTGTTGTCAGCCCCGCGGAAACCGATCTGGGTCAACGTCCCCGTGATCGAGGCGTTCGCCGAACGGTCTCCCTTCCGGCTGGCGAGGAAGGGACGCGGCTATCGCGTCCTCGACGACCGGAGCGGGGACGCCTACACCGTGACAGTCCCGGAGGAGCCGCAATGGTATTCGCGCGCGACGTCCTCCGGAATTCCGATGAGCCGGATCGGGCTCCTGCAAGGGAACTACCTCGGCGTCTACGTCTCGAACGCCTGCATGTACTGGGCGTCCTCGCCATCGCGCGCCTGCAAGTTCTGCACGACCGGCAAGAACGTGGGTGTCGGCGAGGAGTCGCGCAAGAAGGTCTCGGACGTGGTGGAGGTCGCGCTCGCGGCGAAAGAG
>JBGPGG010000134.1:0-7296 GCA_041483715.1 Thermoanaerobaculia bacterium | reverse complement strand
GGCCTCGGAGCGGTGGCAGCCGGCGCAGAGGATCGCCTTTCCGCCGTTCGCCGTCGCCTCCAGGCCGGCGGCGCTGTAGCCCAGCGTCGCGAGCGCCGCCGTGAACGCGGCGTTCGACTTCTGGAGGTCGTCATGGAGCCGCAGGATGTTGAGGCGGTAGTCGAGCTGCGAGCTGGCGTTGAAGACCCAGCCGCCAAAGGGTCTCGCGGCGAGGCCCGAGGTGGAGGAATGGCAGGAGCTGCAGTCCATCTCGTCGGAGACGGGCAGGACGATGTTCGTGGAGGCGACGACCACGCCGGACGGGTTCCTCGCCGTCACCTTCATCATCGGGTAGAAATTCTTGGCGCCGGCATCGTCGTATGGGGTCAGCGGGATCCCTTCGGCGATCCACCACTGGATCGCCCCGTCCCATCCCATCGGCTGGGGCGTGTTGGCCGTCCCCGGCATCTTCTTTCCGAGCAGTCCCGTGTCGGCCGGGAGGGAAACCCTGAAGAGGCTCGTCATGTTGTTCCAGAAATTGGTCTTCCCGAAAGACGATCTGTTGATCGAGCCCGACGGATCCGCGACCGCCTCGTACGTGAGGGAGACCGCGGCCGGATCGGTCACCCTGTGGCCGGTCGCGTCGATGACCTGGGCCTGGATCGTGTTGTAGGGGGGGAGGATAGCGAAGACGCTGAAGTCGGCATCGAGGCAGTGCATCCCGAGGTTGTTCCAGGCGATGACCGTCCATCCGGACGTGCCGGCGGCTCCTCCCGGAAGCCAGGCCAGGAGGAGAGCGGCGGCGACCACGACGAAGATCGACCAATACTTCTTACTCACATACGCCTCCTGAGAGATTACGTACCTAACGATATGAAGATAAAGTGATGTCTATCACCCCGAAGTGGCCGGGGGGAGGGAAACCTAACGCGGGTTTCGCACGGGGGTCATCCCGTATCCTGTAGCGGCTTGAATCCAGGCACCCGGCTCGGACCGTTCGAGATCGTCTCCCCGCTGGGCGCGGGCGGGATGGGGGAGGTCTACCTGGCCCGGGACACGCGACTCGGGCGGGAGGTCGCGATCAAGGTGCTGCCGGAAGGGCTGGCCGGCGACCCGGAGCGGCTCAAGCGGTTCGAGAAGGAGGCCCGGTCCGCTTCGGCGTTGAACCACCCGAACATCGTGACGATTCACGAGATCGGGAGCGAGGGCGGCGTCTCGTACATCGCCATGGAACGGGTGGAGGGCTCGACCCTGCGGGAGCTGCTCGCCGAGGGACCGCTCCCCACGAAGAAGATCCTGTCGCTGGCGGCGCAGGTGGCCGAGGGGCTCGCCAAGGCACACGGGGCCGGGATCGTCCACCGGGACCTGAAGCCCGAGAATGTCATGGTGTCGAAGGACGGTTTCGTCAAGATCCTCGACTTCGGCCTGGCCAAGCTCGTCGAGCCGGAGTCTGGCGAGGTCTCGGCGATGCCGACACTCGTGCAACCGGAGACGCATCCGGGCACGGTCATGGGTACGGTCGCGTATATGTCGCCCGAGCAGGCGTCGGGCGAGCCGCTCGACTTCCGGTCGGACCAGTTCTCTTTCGGCTCGATGCTTTACGAGATGACGACGGGGCAAAGGGCATTCCAGCGCAAGACCGCCGCGGAGACGATGTCGGCCATCATCCGCGACGAGCCGGAGCCGGTCGCGAAGTTGCGCCCGGAGCTTCCCCTGCCACTGCGGTGGATGCTGGAGCGCTGTCTCGCCAAGGACCGCGAGGAGCGCTACGCCTCGACGCGGGATCTCGCCCGGGATTTAGCGAGCGTGCGAGACCACATCTCGGAAGTCACGAGCGGCGCGGAGGCGATGCTCGCCACGGCAGGAAAAGGCAAGTCCCGCCGGCGCGCGCTGCCGCTGGTGCTCGGCCTCGCGCTCTGCGCCGCGGCTCTGCTCGCGGGCTGGGTCGCCCGGGGCCTCCGGAGCGTGCCGCCGCCGGCCCCCTCCTTCAAGCGGCTGACGTTTCGCAAGGGCCAACTCGGCAACGCGCGCTTCGCCGCCGACGGCCAGACGATCGTCTACGGGGCCGTCTGGGATGGGGAGCGCGGAGTAAGCCTCTACCAGACTCGCGTCGGGAGTCCCGAGTCGGGACGCTTTGAATTCGGAACGAATCTTGCCGACATTCTCGCGATCTCGGGGACCAACGAGCTCGCGATCCTCCTTGGTTTCGCAAGCCCGGGCGCCACACTCGCCCGGGTCCCGATGTCCGGCGGCACGCCGCGCGAGGTGCTCGAAGGGGTCGCGTACGCCGGCGCCGACTTTGCTCCGGACGGCAAGGAGCTGGCCGTCGCGCACGTCGTCGAGGGCAAGGCCCGGCTGGAGTTCCCGATTGGAAACGTCCTCGTGCCGCAGGGAGTCGACTGCCCGCGCTTTTCGCCTGACGGCGAGAACATCGCGTTTCTGGAAGAAGGGGAGGGCCAGAGCTCCCTGAGCGTGATCGATCGATTGGGCAAGTCGAAGAGGATCGTGTCGAGCGGGTGGGCCTCGATCGTCGGCGCGCCGGGCTGGAGGCCGGACGGGCGCGAGATCTGGTTTACGGCGAGCGCGTCAGCAGGAGACCTCCAGGCGCTCTGGGCTGTGGACCTTGCCGGCAGGCGGCGGCTCGTGATGCGGGTGCCGGGCGGCCTGGAGCTCGACGACATCTCGCGCAACGGGCAGATCCTCATCGCCCACCACACGATTACACGCACGGTGCGGATAGCCTCGGCGGGCGAGCCGAAGGAGCGCGAGATTTCGTGGCTCGACGCGTCGTTCGTCGCGGACCTCTCGTCCGACGGCAAAACGCTCTTGCTGACCGAGCGGGGCGAGGGCAGCGGATCGGGGGCAGTGATCTACCTGCGCGGCACCGATGGCTCCCCGGCCGCGAAGCTGGGTGAAGGCTTCGCGCGGGCGCTTTCTCCCGATGGGAAATTGGTGCTCGCGGCCAGGACCTCCGGCGGGAAAAACACGAGCGTGGTGCTTCCCACCGGGGCGGGGCAGGCGCAGACACTCGATGAGGGTGGATTGAGCGACTTCGGATGGGGAGACTGGCTTCCGGACGGGAAGGGCATCGTTTTTTCGGCAATAGGGCCGGGCGGCGTTTCGCGTCTCTACGTTCAGGCGCTGCCGGACGGCAAGCCACGCGCAATCGGCCCTGAGAAAACCAGCATTCAGAATTCCTCCAACCCGGTTTCACCGGACGGGAAATATGTTGTCGGGCTCCACGCGGGCCAAGCGCTCCTCGTTCCGATCGACGGCTCGGGCGAAGCTCGAGCCGTGGCCGGCGTGTCGCCCCCGGACGACCGCGTCATCCAATGGAGCAGCGACTCGCGCGCTCTGTATGTGTGCCGCGTGGGCGAGCGGCCTGCGAAGGTCTGGTTGCTCGATCTGGAGACGGGCCAGAAGCGTCTCTGGAAGGAGATCGCGGTAGAAGAGGGTCTAGGCGATCTGCAAGTTCGGGTCACGCCCGACGGGAGCACCTGGGTGCATTCGGGCCGCAAGGTCGTCTCCGAGCTCTACCTCGTCGAGGGCCTGCGCTGAAGGAATTTCGCCGGGGCTGCGGCAGGTTATCCTTCTCGCTTCGGAGCCAATTCATGAACACGAGCCGTCGCGTCTTGGGTCGCTGCGTCATTGCCGTGGTCGCCTGCCTTCCGGGCCCTTTCCTCAGTGCGGCGACCTATCTGCCCATGTCGGACGCGGATCTTGCCCGCAAGGCCCCCGTGATCGTGCGCGCGAGCGTCGTCGCGCGGGACGCACGCCTGGAAGGGCACAACGGCGAATCGCTCCCGTTCACGTTCGTGACGCTCCAGCGGCTCGAGTCGTTGAAAGGGGCCGCGCCCGAGACGCTGAACCTGCGTCTTCCCGGGGGACTGGTCGGAGACATCGCCTGGTGGATTCCCGGTACACCCGTCTTCTCTCCGGGCGAAGAAGTCGTCCTGATGCTGGCCGCCCACCCGGGGCATCCGGGAGAGTTCCGGCTCACCGAGCTCGCGCTCTCGAGGTTCGATCTCGTCTTTGACGACGCGGGGCGCAAGTTCGCCGTGCGCGCGGAGTTTTCGAACGGGGACGATCTCGCCGTCTCGAAGCGGGCGCCTGCGTCGGGCGGCGCCCTCGCGCGCGACGCCGAGTCGTTCCTCGCGTTCCTGCGAGCCATCGGCAGGGGCGAGGCGGCCCCGGAGATCGCCTACGCCCGGCCTTCGGACGCGCGCGGCGAGGGCGCCGGCACGGTGCGCCTCAAGTGGGCCAACATCGGGGGCCGCGAGCCGGGTGATTGCGACGGCACGCCCTGCCTTTTTCGCTGGTTCTGGGACACCGGCGTTTCGCCCAACGCCGTTCTCGAGGTCTCGGGAACGCAGTCGAACCTCAAGAACGACGAGCCCAAGTGCGGCACCGACAGTGTCTGCGACGTGCAGAACGCGGCGACGGCGTGGCACGGTGTGAGCGCCACCGACGTTCGCACGAGCGGACCGGCCGACCCGGGCAACATCACGATCACCCTGGACGCCACGGAGAGCCAGGATGAAGGCTCCGCGTGGAACACGCCGCTCGGTTGCGAGGGCGGCGTGATCGGCCTCGGAGGGCCGGGCCCCGGAAGCGGTCCCCGCAACTACCGTGGGGACGGCAGCTACTACGCCCCCAACAGCGGGACCGTTTCGATGCGCAAGATTACATGCAACCTCGGCTACTCGGCCAGGACCTTTCGCTCGGCCGTCCTGCATGAAGTCGGCCACGTGATCGGGCTCGCCCACCCGGATCAGAGCGTCAGCCTCCACAGCTCGACGTCCGAGGCCGAGTGGGATAGCGCCGTAATGCACTCCGTGATCACTACCCAGAAGCCCGACACTCCGCAAGTGGACGACATCCAGGCAATCCAGTACTTCTACGGCACCGCGGCAGTCGGGGCCGTGCCGGCCGCCAACTTCACGTACTCGCCGGCGTCGCCGACGACGGGCTCGCCGGTCACGTTCATCGATTCTTCCACGGGCTCGCCCACCGGGTGGAACTGGGACTTCGGCGATCCCATCCAGGGAACGATCGGCGCGACCACCCAGATCGCGAGCCACACGTTCTCGCAGCCGCGCGCCTTCGCGGTCAAGCTTTCCGCGGGCAATGGCAACGGCACGAACTCGATCACGAGGCTGGTCACGATCGCCCCGGGCGCGACGACGTGCGTCCCGGGGACGACAACTCTGTGCTTGAACGGCGGACGCTTCCAGGTCACCGCCGCGTGGAGGACCTTGGACGGGCGCTCGGGCAACGGCGCCGGCACGCTGCGGACGCCGGACTCGGGGTACTTCTGGTTCTTCGACGCGGCCAACATCGAGGTCGTGGTCAAGGCTTTGAACGGGTGCGCGATCAACGGCAACTACTGGGTCTTCGCGGCCGGGCTGACGGACGTCGAGGTCACGCTGACGGTGCTCGACACGAACAACGGCACGGCCCAGACCTACGTCAACCCGCTCGGCACGGCGTTCGAGCCGATCCAGGACACGAAGGCCTTCGCGACCTGTCCGTAGCTCCTGATTAGAAAAAGGTGGTCCACGCAACTGTTCCGCGGTGCGTGACCTTCAGGTCGTCGTTCGGCACGAAGCTGCTGCTCGACATCCCGTCGATCAAGCTCTTCATGACGCCTTCCTGTCCCGGAGACCGCGAAGAGCTAACCCCCGGCCGTCGTTTCTTGCTAACATCCGTCCAACCTGACCCTCTCTGCTCCGACAAAAAAAGAAGGGTCGTGGTTCGAGGAGGGGGAGCCATGGCGGGACGGGGCAGGGAACAGCACCAGCCGGAGCCTTGGAAGCACGATGGGCGCTCCATCGTGAATGCGAGCGGGTGGGTGCTCGCGAAGACCATCTTCGAATCGGACTCCCGGCGCATCGTGGCGGCCGTCAACGACGTGCTCAGCATCCCCACCGCGGCGCTCGAGGCCGGTTTCATCCGCGAGATCCTCGTCCCGCGTTCGGAATCGACGAGCGAGGTGACAATCCGCATCCATCCGCTCCCGCAGGGGCCCACGGATCCGGCCGAGTTTTTCGTCCATGACCGGCGCCTGGGCGACCGGCGACGATCGGAACGGCGCCGCGGCGTGGCGGCCGCTCCGCGCATCCTTTCGATCGCCGACTGACCCGGAGCGCAGCGAAGGATCCCTTTTAGGCCGCCGTTCGGCTTTGAAAAGCCGGGAGCCGCCCCTCACCCCGACCCTCTCCCGCCGGGAGGGGGTGTCCCCACATCACGGCAGTATTGCCACGCCCGTCTTCAGATCGTAGGTGCTGCCCGCGGGAAGGACCTGGAGCTTCACGCCGGTCGCGCCGAGCGGCGCCGCGGAGGGCGGCGTGATCCGGGCCTGCCGCGCGTCGTAGACGACGGCCACGCTCTCTCCGAGGACGCGCCACGGGCCGTCCGGTCCGACCTCGAGGGCGGTCGACTCGTCGATGCCGATGCCGACGAGCTCCGGGTGCTCCAGGACGACCGACAGCAGCCGGTTGTTGCGCCGGCGCCGCACGTGGTGCTGGTCCACGATGGCGCCCGGGAGCATCGCGAATCCTTCCGTGGTCACGACGTTATCGCGCGCGATCGTCATGAAGGCGTCGCTCGAGTCCTTGGCGGGGGGACGCTCGCCCCCCGGCCGGCGTTCGTCGCCGGTCAGCATCGGCGTGGACATGACAGCCGCGCCGGCGGAGGTTCCCCCGACGACGGCGCCCTGCAGGTAGAGCTCGTGGATGGCGGCTTCGACGCGGGTGTGCCCGATCGCGGCGGTCAGCCTGGCCTGGTCCCCTCCGCCGAACCAGATCCCGGTCACGCCGTCGAGTTGCCGCGCGGCGGCCTCGGTGTCCGCCTGCTCCCTGTTGAGAACAATCCGCTCGGCCTCGGCCCCGAGTTTGCGGAAGTCCTCGGCGAGCTCGAGGCCGGCGTCCGCGTACTCGGAGGCCATCGGAAAGATCACGATGCGCGCGTGGCCGCGGCCGCCTGCCAGCGCGACGAAGCGCTCGAGGATCGGGTCCGGGATCAGGCCGCCGCCGACGATGAGCAGCGATCCGCCCGGCCGCGGCGGCTCGGGTGCGGGCGCGGAGCTCGCCACGCAGCCCGCCACCGCCAGGGCCGCCGCGAGTGCGCCAAGACGAAGCCCAGATGTCGCCGGAGTCGTGTTCATGCGTCCTGGATCTCCCTGTGACTGAAAGTCACCCGTTCCAGAATTTCGTATTGCGCCGTCCGCGGCTCCGGATCGCGCCAGGAGCGCGCATTCACCGGGATTCGACGAGAGGAGTTTGGACTTGACTCCCCGAAACCGCGATAGCATAACGC
>JBGPGG010000133.1:0-7302 GCA_041483715.1 Thermoanaerobaculia bacterium | reverse complement strand
GCCGTCGACGAAGGTGCAGAGCTACATGGCGGCCGGCCTTCCCGTCGTGTGCACGCCATCTGAGGCGGACCGACGGGTCATCACCCACGGGCAGACCGGATTCTTCGCGTACGAGGATCACGAGTGGCACGCGTACCTCGGCGCCCTAGTGACGGACCCGTCACTTCGGGAGCGGGTTGGCACGGCCGCGCGGCAGCACGTCACGGAAGGGTATAGCGTGGACCGGATCGTTGCCGACTACCTGCAGCTTTTCGATCGGCTCCTTGGGCGCCCGACCCTAACGATTAGAGGCGACCCCTCTTCGCCCCCGCTGTAGCGACCCGAAGCGAAAGACCCTAGCGCCAATGGAACGTGCGTCGACCCGGGATCGAGGTGCATCGACCAGCCGGGGCGCGGAAGAGGCCACGGCCGTCTCGGCGCTGCGGCGGACGGCGATCGGCGCTCTGTTCGACGCGGGGCCGACCTAGGCTGAGGTGCAGCACTTCTCGAGGCACAGGACGTCGCCGATGGTGCAGCGGTACCACGTGAAGAACGCCGACCGCCACCGCGCCGCGATCAGGAAGCGCGACGAGGTCTTCGGAAAGCGCGGCGCAGACAGTCGGGGGGTCTGGCGCAGACAGTAGGGCCACGAAAGGCCTCCGCGGTCGTAGAAGTTTGGTGGCGGTGCAGGGATTTGAAGGCGGGTGAAAACCGCGAATTCCTTCGGAAATCCGGGCACGTGTGAATGCTCGTGTGAATGTTTCGGGCCAGTGGGCCGCCGCCCCGTGCCCCCATCGTCGCGCCCGTTCATCTCCGAGAGCGAATGCGGCTCCAATGCGGTTTCGGACGGCACTGCGAGGACTGGTCCCCCTGCGACGTAGAATCCGCGCAGCGGTGATCCGATAACGCTCTCAGCCGGAGTCCGTCTTGGTCCCTACGAGATCCTCGCGCCGCTCGGCGCAGGCGGGATGGGGGAGGTCTACCGGGCGCGGGACTCGAAGTTGAAGCGCGACGTGGCGATCAAGGTTCTGCCGCAGTCTCTGGCCGTCGATCCCGATGCTCTGGCTCGGTTCGAGCGCGAGGCTCTGGCGGTTGCGGCCCTTTCCCATCAGAACATCCTCTCGATCTTTTCCCCCTACTTGGACGCGCCCGCCGCCGAACTGTCGAATTGTTTCGAAGCTGGTTGAGCCGGACTGAACAAGCTGACGCAAGACGAGGGAGGGCTCATGACGAGGATTCTGCTGGTGGGCTACGATCCGGAGACTGTGGATTTTTCCGACCCTGCTCTGCCACCAGGTATGACCGCTGAGAAGATTCACGCCGGCATTGCAGTTGCGCTGAAGCAGTTCGCTGAACGCGAATGGGAGGTCGATCTTGCCTTCATCCGACCCGATGAAACCGCCGGGCCGACAGTCGAGCGTCAGTTAGCGTCGAGGAGCTATGATTGCGTTGTAATCGGAGCCGGCGTCCGCCTGCCGCCCCGGCGCCTTGCAATATTCGAAGCCGTCATCAACGCTGTTCACAAGGCTGCCCCAGGCGCGGCGATTGCCTTCAATACACGGCCCGAGGATAGCGCCGATGCTGCCGCCCGATGGTTGCGGGTTGGAGGCGGGCGGTAAAGATCGACCCCAACTTCGACTCGCTGCGCAAGCACCCGAGGTTCCAGAAACTCGTCGCCGGCGGGAAGTGATTCTGGATCAGCATCGCGGGGCGATCAGGAAGCGTGACGATCTCTGGGCAGTCCTCAAGGGAGCATTTCGAGGATGCTCGTTGAGCGCGTGAAGTAGGAAAGACCGCTGTGCTCCAGCATCGACGACACCGGGCCGCTCTCGTTCCAATGACCGCTCATGATTCCGATGATCTTCGCGGGGACGTACCAAGAATTGAGAGGGGGGTCCACCTTAATGCCCTTCGAGTGAAGGATTACTGGACTTCCACTCGAACCTTTGAAGGAGAGGCCACTGACCAAGACGACATCCTCCGATTTGATCTGGGAGTTGACGAAGGTGTGCTCGGGCGTAGATGCGAGCGTGACCATGCGAGCGATCGGTAGGGTCGCTCTTTCGTCCCACCAAGGGTTCCCATCTGATTCCGGAAACCCTATGAACGAGGCGGCGTCCATTGTCTGCGCGCTCTCCGCAAGGAAGCTGTGATCCGCAATATCGGTGAGCTTGAATGCCGGCGGCGGCAGGGCGTACTCGGCCGGCCGGGACATCTCGGGGCCGAGCAGGATGCCGCAGTCAGCGCGACCCTTGTGGAGACCAAGGCACGTTCGGAAGTTCTCGACGCGAAAGAAGCAGACATCAGGGTAGAGGAAGATGCTCGCTGGCGAGATGCCCGGGGCCGTGGCTTCCCTTCGCCTTATCTCGATCTCGACTTCGGCGAGCGCGAGGGTTGGTCTCGGCGGCTGCCAGAACGAAGGATCCAGGTTGTGACCGTTTGTGACAAATGCGATCAGTCCGCTCCGGGCCTCAACCCAGAAGCCGGTCCCGACGATCGTTTCCGAGGTCGCCACCGAATCAGTGAAGCGGCAGCGGATTCTCGCAACCCGGAAAACCACGTCTTTGTTGATCCCACTCACGATTATTTCCGCGGAAGCGTGATGACGTTCTGACTACCACGTTCGATGGCGTGCGTTCTTCCGAGCTGCAACGCATCGCGCATGTCGTTCGTCGTCACGATCGAGTAGCGCCGGAACATCGAATTGGTCTTGTGCCCGGTGATCTTCATTAGGTGGCTGGGGTCAGCCCGGCATTCGTGAATTGCGTGAGCGCAGGACTGAAGTTCACGAGCGCAGGTCAGGCTACATCAAACTTAGCGGCCTCTCGTCGGGAGATCCTGCCGGTTCATCGAGTTCTCGACGAGAGGAGGGTTCCGAAGCCTCCGGTGGAATTGAGTCCCCCTCAGCTGCCGGCGGCCTGGGCTGGACAGAGGTACGCCTCCCCCCGTTGCGAGGCCCACGGCCTTCCTCCTCCGTAGGTCCCGCTCCTCGTGCCGGCTTGAGTGGGAGACAGGAGGATCATGTTGGCACCCTTGGAGAGTGCCTGATTCCGGAGCTCCCCGTTTGCCGCTTCTTCCACCGCGGACATTTCCTGAAAGGCGTTTCCCTCAACCGATGCCTTGACCTCACCAAGAAACTTGCAACCCTTCACCAGTTCCGGGTTGATGGTGATCGGGATTTCGGCGGCGCCCGGTTCGAGCTTCGTCGAGGCGCAGCCGACCGTCAGCAAACCCCCGAACGCCACAAGGGTTAAGACGACACGTATCGTTCGCATGGAGCCCCTCCTCATTCCGGTCCAGCTGCGACGCCTCACGCTTCGCGGCGTCCAAAGAGCGTCTTCCTTTCGGGGACGCGAGATAGACCAATCCTACATCCGGGGACCGTCGCAGAAAGAAGCGTGTTTCCCTTGGCAAAATTGGTGGCGGTGCAGGGATTTGAACCCCGGACCTAGCGGATATGAGCCGCGTGCTCTGACCAGCTGAGCTACACCGCCTTTGGGACGGGGGATGATAGCAAAAGAGCGACCCCGGCTATACTTGTTCCATGTCTGGTTTCGCGGACCATTGCGTTGTTTGCGACCAGGCCTTTCCCTTCTCCCTGCCGATCTGCCAGACCTGCCGGAAGCCCGCCTGCGAGGGTTGTGCGGTGCGGATGGGGGGCAGCACCTTCTGCAGCAAGCCCTGCGCCCACGCCTTCTTCTTCGGCGGCCAGGACGACGTCGAGGACGAGAACGACCTGGGGCGGCTTGAAGATGGAGAATGAGCGCTCCTGAGCCTGTTTCTCCGGCGCGGCCTTCGCGGTTCGGCCGCTTTTTCTGGCGCGATCCCAACACCCAGTTCCTGATCCTCGCGGCGGCGGCGGGCCTGCTCGGCGGGCTCGGCGCGATCGCGTTCCGGTACCTCACGCACCGGTTGACAGGCCTGCTCGTCGGTGCCGAAGACGTCGTCCGGGGCGCCCAGGCGCTCGAGCCGGTCGTCCGCGTCCTGCTCCCGGCGGCAGGAGGGCTCGTCGGAGGCCTGATCGCGCTCTTCTTCTTCGGTGAGAAGGGACCGAGCGGCATCTCGCACATGATCGAGGTCGTCTCGCTCGGTCGCCGGACGGTGCGGCTGCGGCCGTCGCTGGCGCGCGGCGTCTCTTCGATCGCGGTCATCGCGAGCGGCGGATCGGAGGGACGCGAGGGGCCGATCATCCAGATCGGCGCGGCCTTCGCCTCGGCACTCGCGCGCCGCTGGAAGGTCTCGCCCGAACGCTTGCGCATCCTGACGGCCTGCGGCATGGCGGCCGGCGTCGCCGGCGCTTACAACACGCCGATCGCGGCCACACTCTTCGTGCTCGAGGTCGTCGTCGGGTCCTTCTCCATGGCGCTTTTTGGTCCGGCCGTCGTTTCGGCCGTCGTCTCGACCATCGTGGTGCGCGCTGTTCTCGGCGACGAGCCGGTCTACAAGGTCGCGCCCTTCCGACCCGAATCGCTCGTCGAGTTCCTCCCGTACGCGGCGATCGGCTTGCTCGGCGGCTGCGCGTCCGCCCTCTTCGTGCGGGCGCTCACGGCCGGAAAGAAACTCTTCGCAGCGACGAAGCTGCCGGTCTGGGCCACGATGGCGATTGGCGGCGCCCTCGTCGGAGCGATCGGGATCGGCATGCCGCAGGTCTTCGGCAACGGGTTCGAGGCCACCGACGAAATCCTGCACGGCAACCCGACCTTGCTGTTTCTCGTCCTGCTGCTCGTCGGCAAGACGATCGCGACCTCCGCGACGATCGGCTCGGGTGGCGTGGGCGGCGTCTTCACGCCGTCGCTGCTGGTCGGCGCGGCCCTCGGGGGCGCCGTCGCGAAGATCGTCCAGGTCGTCCTGCCGCACCTCGCGGCGCCCGTCGGCGGCTACGCGCTGCTCGGAATGGGCGGCATGCTGGCCGGCGTGACGCGGGCGCCCTTGCTCGCCGTGATCATGATCTTCGAGCTGACGCAGAACACGGCGGTGCTGCTACCGATGATGGTCGTTTCGGTCCTGGCCGTGGCGGCGGCGCGCATCTTCCAGAAGGAATCGATGTACGCGGAGAGCCTGCGCTCGGCCGGCATCGTGTGGGAGAAGACGCCGGAAGCGACGGCGCTGGCGAGCCTGAAGGTCTCCGACATCATGCGGTGCGACGTGGCGCTCATCCCGCGCTCGACGACGCTGCCCGAGATCGTGGCCGCGTTCCTGCGCTCCCGCAGCCTCTTCCTGTATGTCGGCGACGCGGAGGGCAGGCTCGAGGGCGCGGTGGACATTCACGACATCAAGGAATCGTTTCCCGAGCGCGATCTTTCGACGCTCGTGATCGCGGCGGACCTCGCGACCGAAATCCCGTTCGTGACGCCGGGGGAGCCGCTGACTTCGGTCAATGAAAAGCTCTGGTTCCGCGACATGGGGCAGCTGCCGGTCGTGGACTCTGCCGAAGGCCGCAAGTTCCTCGGCATCGTCACCCAGCGCGACCTGCTCGGCGCCTTCGACAGCGAGGTCCTGAAGCGCAACCGCCTGCTGGCGCGCGTCCGGACGGTCGGTGAAGCAGGGGAGGTGGACTACCTGGAGCTGCCGGAGAAGCACCGCTTCATCGAAGTGGACGTGCCCGCGTCCATCGAGGGCCTCACGATGGCGGAGGCGGCGCTGCGGTCCCGCTACGGGGTCTCCGTGCTCGCGGTGAAGCGGCTGACCAGGCAGGGTATCGAAAGGCGATTCGTGCCCGAGCCGACCGATCGCTTCGAGCACGGCGACGTTCTCGTCGTCCTGGGCAGCGAGGATGCGATCGCCCGGATCCGGGACGCCTCGCCCCTGCCCCTGCTGGCCGGTTCCTGACGCCTTGCGGGGCTATGCCAGCGTCGATGCGCGGTGCTATCCTCAAGCCACGCTGGAAAAAGATCGTCAGGCCCTGTTGGCCAAGGAAAAGCAGAGCGAGTTGGTCGCGCTGCGCGGCAAGTGGTTCAAGGAACGCACGCGCCTCTACGACCGGGAGACGGGTCTGCCTACCGTCGCGGTCCTCGTCGACGACCTGACGAAGCAGCTCGAGGAGCGCGGGAGCATCTCGGTCCTGGTCTTCCGCCCGAGCTCCGAAGGCGCCGTCGAAGAAGTCTGGGGCTGGGAGGCGTATGACGATCTGCTCCTCGACTTCGTGCGGAGGCTCAAGGCCTTCCAGACCGACGGCATCGTTCCCGGCGGAACCCTCTGCCTGCCGTACGTGCGGTCGGACGAGATCATCCTCTTCATCAGCCCGGACGGCGGCGGCATGGTCGAAGGCCCAACCGCGCTCGGACAGAAGGCGGCGGAGCTCGACCAGCTGATCCGCGGGTACCTCGCCGAGCGCGCGGACGTCTCGGCGCGCTTCCGCTCCTTCGTGGGCTCCTCCCGGATCATGAAGGACCCGAAGCACCGCATCGAGCGGCTGGTCTACCGCGGCGTCCAGGACGCGCGCGACCAGGTCACGCGCAAGACCGTGCGCGCCGAGATCCGGGGCGGCCAGCTCCTGCAGGACGTCATCTCGCGCCAGGACATCCGGCCGGTCTTCCAGCCGGTCTTCGATCTGGCGACGGGGAACATGATCGGCATGGAGGCCCTCTCGCGGGGCCCGCGCGGCAGCGAGTTCGAGAGCGGAGAATCGCTCTTCTCGCTCGCCGATCGCACGGAGCTTCTGCTGCCGCTCGAGCGCGTGTGCCGCCAGCGCGCGCTCGAGGCGGCCGCGCAGGCCAACCCGAAGCGCCAGATCTTCCTGAACCTCTCGCCAGCGGCGGCCTCGGATCCCGAGTTCCTCGGCCCGGTCTTTCGCGACCAGGTGCGCGCCGTCGGCCTCGAGCCGGATCGCATCGTCCTCGAGATCACCGAGCGCACCTACGCCGTTTACGAGGGGCTCTTCCGCGAGGTCCTCTCCAATTTCCGCTCGCAGAACTTCCGCATCGCCGTGGACGACGTTGGCACGGGCTACTCGAACCTCTCGTCGCTCGCCGACATCGAGCCCGACTACCTGAAGTTCGACAATGTCTTCGTGCGAGGCATCGACCGGCGCCAGGTCAAGCAGGATCTGCTCGAGGCGCTCATGAGCTTTGCCCGCAAGATGCACACGAAGGTCATCGCGGAAGGCATCGAGACCCGCGAGGAGCTGCGCGTCCTCCAGTCGCTCGGTGTCCCGTACGGCCAGGGCTTCCTGCTCGCGCGGCCGATGCCCGTCAACGAGATCGAGCGCTTCGCCTCCATCGCCATATAGTCGCGGCGCCGGGAGGTTAGCTCAGCGGTAGAGCGCCTGCTTTACACGCAGGTGGTCGGGGGTTCGATCCCCTCACCTCCCACCATTCCCAACTC
>JBGPGG010000132.1:0-7353 GCA_041483715.1 Thermoanaerobaculia bacterium | reverse complement strand
GCGTACGGTATCCGAATCCCAGCCGAAGAGAAACGAGAGGGCCGGGCCGCAGACCCGGCCCTGGCACGGGCCCATCCCCGCGCGGGAAGAGAGCTTCGCCTCGCGCGCGCCCGCGCAGGAAGAGAGGCTCGCGAGCCTCGTGTCCTCGCAGCGGCAGACGACGGTGTCGGGCCGCGGGAGCGCCCGCAGCTCCGGCCGGGGAAGGAATGCCCGGTCCATCGCCGCCGCGAGGCGCCGCCCCCGCGCGCGCGCGCCGGCCAGCCCGCGGCACTCCGCGCTCGCCGTGTCCAGACGGCCCACCGCCGCGAGGCCCGCCATCTCCCCCTCCGCGATCGCCACGTCCACACCCGCGATCCCGCAAGGCTCGCCGGCAGAGAACACGCCCGCGACGCTCGTTTCCAGGCGCGCGTCCACCGCGACCGCGCCGGCACGCATCGCGCATCCAAGTAGGCGCGGCAGCTCCGTGTTCGGAACGAGGCCGTACCCGACCGCCGCGATGTCGCAGGGCACTTCGAATCGTCCGGCGCCATCGGTCAGGACCACGCTCTCGAGCCGGCCGCTTCCGCGGGCCTCGGCCACCCAGGTCCCAGTCCGATAGCGCGTGTCGAAAAAGGCCGAGCGGTATCGGGCCGCTTCGAGGAGCTTGCCCGGAAAGCCGGCCAGCGCCGCGCCAAACCGGGCCAGGGCCGCGAGGCCCGCCTGCTCCGCGACGATCGCAACGTCGGCACCCATCTTCGCCAGCGACGCGGCGACCGGAAGAAGCAACGGGCCCGACCCGGCCACGACAGCCGTCCGCCCGTCGAGCGCCGCACCCGTCTTCGCCAGCGCCTGCGCACCGCCGGCGCCCATCACACCCGGAAGCGTCCACCCGGGAAACGGCAGAAAGAGCTCGCGAGCGCCCGTGGCGAGGACCACGCGCCGGGCGCGGACGACGCAAACGCCATCGGGCATTTCCGCCGAGAGTCGCCATCCGCCATCTGCCGCCACGGTGTCGAAGACCGACGCGCCGCTTCGGACGACCGCACCGGAGCGGGCGAGCCGCTCGAGCCATTTCCTGGCCGCTTCCGGCGGCGCCGCTCCCGGAAGGTGCCGGTAAATCTGTCCTCCCGGGGACAAACCCTCGTCGAGCACGACCGTCCGGACGCCGGCCTCGGCCGCCCGGCACGCCACCGCAACGCCCGCCGGACCGGCACCCACCACGGCCACGTCGCAATCGAGCTCTTCGCGCTCGAAGTCGACCGTCAACCGTCGACAGTCGACAGTTTGCTTGCCCGTCTCGACCTCCATTCCATCGCGCACGAGCTCCATGCAGGCGCGGCGATGCGGAGCACCGTCGATCGTGACGCGGCACTCGAAGCAGATTCCCATCGCGCAGAGGACGCCGCGCGGCTCGCCCGTGACCGACGTGCGGCAGACATTCACGCCCGCGTTTGCCAGCGCCGCGGCGACCGTGATCCCCGCGGCCGCGGACGACTCCCGCCCGTCGACCATCATCGAAACGGATTCAGGCATGCGTCCCCGCCGCGAAGGCGCGCATCGGCGAGTACGGGGCCGGGTCGATCGGGCTCTTGCGCCCGAGGATCGCGTCCGCCACGAGGCGGGCCGTGCCGAGGGAGGTCGTGATCCCGAGGCCCTCGTGTCCGGCCGCGATGAAAAGTCCGGGCGCCGCCTCGGAGCGCCCGATGAGGGGCAGGTTGTCGGGCGTCGAAGGCCGAAACCCCGTCCACGTGCGGATCGCGGAGAGCCGCGCGAGCGCGGGCATGTACTCGAGGGCGCGCCGGATCATCCGGTCCCGGATCCGCCGGTCGATCGCCGGCTCGAGACCGACGAACTCGCGCGAAGAGCCGAGCAGCATCTGCCCAGTCGCACGCGGCTGGAGGTTGAAGGCGACCGACTCCGGAGAGGGCGTGTGTGCGCTCTTGAGGTAGCCGAGCTCGACGAGCTGGTGCCGGCAGAACCCGGGATAGCGGTCCGTGATGACGAGGTGGCCCTTGCGCGGCTGGATGGGGAGTCCCGGTGTGAGGACCGGCGCCGCCGCGCCCGCGGCGTTGACGACGGCCCCGGCCTCGATCGGGCCTTCGCTCGTCTCGACCCGCCGCGCGCCGATCCGGAGCGCTTCGACGCCTTCCCGCCTCACCGCTCCGCGCGCGACCGCGCGCCCGAGGAGCCAGCGCGCCGCGTTCACCGGGTAGACCACCCGGTCCCCTGGCACGCGCAGCGCGCCCGCGAGGCCCGGCCGCAGGTTCGGCTCCGCCCGCGCGAGCTCCTCGGACGACAGCTCCTCGACCTCGACGCCGCGGCTGCGGTAGAAGGCCGCCTTGCTCGCGACGCGCGCCATCTCCTCGGCGTCCGCGGCGACCCAGAGCGTCCCCGTCGGATCGTCTTCGCACGAGGCCGGCATTTCGTCCGCGAGCCCGGTCCACAGCCGCCGCGACAGCTCGGTGAGCGCGAACTGCGCCGGCGAGTCGTCCATGACGACAATGTGGCCCATGGCGGCCGCCGTCGCGCCGCCTCCGGCGAACCGCGACTCGAGGACCGTTACGGAAAGGCCCGCCTCCGAGAGGGCGTCCGCGCACGCCGCACCGACGATGCCGGCGCCAACGACGAGGACATCAGGCGATGGCATCGCCCCCGAGCCCGTGGCGCAACGGATCGCGCGGATCGAAGAGCAGCGTCGTCTTCCCGGTGATGAACGCCCGGCCCTGGATCCTGGGAATGAGCAGGCCCTCGCGCTCCTCGAGCCATCCGATGAAGAGGCTCCCCGAGATGGACTCCTGCCGGTAGCGCGCTCCGATCGCGAGCTTCCCACGGGCGTGGAGCGAGGCCATCCTCGCCGATGTCCCCGTGCCGCACGGCGAGCGGTCATATGCCCCGCCCGGGCACATGACGTAGTTGCGGCTGTCCGCGTCCGGCCTGCCGGGGGGCCCATACAAGATGACATGGTCCACGAGCTCCCCGCCCCCGCCGCGAACGCCCTGCTCGGCGAGCGCCCGCTGGATGGCGAGCGTGACCGTCCGCAACCGCTCGCGGTTGCCCGGCTCCACCGGCTCGGCGGGAAGCTCGGCCAGGAAGAACCAGTTGCCGCCGTAGGCGACGTCCCCGACGACGCGCCCGACGCCCGGCACGTCGACCGCGAGGTCTCGGGCGCGGCAGTGCGCGGGGACGTTCTCGATGGTGACCACGCCGTCCACCCCGAGCTGTGCGCCGACCGGACCCACGGGCGTGTCGAGCCGCACCGCGCCCGGCGTGATGCGCCCGAGGTGTTCGAGCGTGCGGACTACGCCGATCGTGCCGTGTCCGCACATCCAGAGCGGTCCCACGTTGTCGAAGAAGACGACGCCGGCGACGGCGCCGCCCGAGACCGGCGGCGTGAGCAGCGCCCCGACGAGCGCGTCGTGGCCGCGCGGCTCGAGGATTGCGCCGCGCCAGAGCGGGCCAAAGCGCCGGTCGAGCTCCTCGCGGCGGGCCTCCATGGTCGCGGCCTGGAGCTCGGGCCACCCGCCGATTACGACGCGGGTCGGCTCGCCCTCGGTGTGCGAGTCGACGACCTCGATCGCCTCCGGAAAATCACACGCCGTCACAGCGTGTCCCGCGTGAAGCCTCCGTCCACCAGGCGCCAGATGCCGCGCGGGTTCTCGTCGGCGAGCTCCTCGGGCAGCGCGGACTGCGGGAAGTCCTGGTAGCAGACCGGGCGCGCAAAGCGCTGGATCGCGGCCGTCCCGACCGACGTCGCGCGCGCGTCCGTCGTCGCCGGGTAGGGGCCGCCATGGTGCATCGCGTGGCAGACCTCGACGCCCGTGGGATACCCGTTGAAGATGAGGCGCCCGGCCTTGCGCCGCAGGATCGCGACGAGCTCGGAAAAGTCCGCGAGGTCCTTCTCGGCGCCGTGGATCGTCGCCGTCAGGTGCCCGTGCAGCGCGCGCGCGAGCTGCAGCATCTCCGGGCGCGACGCGCAGCGCACGGCGAGCGCTGCCGGCCCGTAGATCTCGGCGCCCAGCCGCGGGTTCTCCGACCACACCCGCGCGTCGGTCAGCAGCAGGGCCGCCGGCGCCTCCGTCTCCGGACGCGAGCCCGGGCCCGTCGCGCGCGCCCCGATCGAGACGCCGGCGATGCGGGCGACTTCGCCGAGGTCCCGGTCGTAGGCCGCTTTGATTCCGGCGTGGACCATCGTGCCCGGGGGCGTCGCGGCGAGCAGATCTCCCATTTCCTTCAAGAGCGCGCTCGAGGCCGGGGAATCGATCACGAAGAGCAGGCCCGGGTTCGTGCAGAACTGGCCCGCCCCGAGTGTCACGGACGCCGCGAGCCCCTTCGCGATCGACTCGGCCCGGTCGGCGATGGCCCCGGGGAGGATGAAGACGGGATTCGCGGAGCCCATCTCCGCGTAGACCGGGATCGGCTCGGGCCGCAGCGCCGCCGCGTCGAAGAGCGTCCTGCCCGCCGCGAGCGACCCCGTGAATCCGACCGCGCGGATGGCAGGATGCGTCACGAGCGTGATGCCGACCTCGGGCGAGGGCCCCTGCACCATGCCGAAGACGCCCTCGGGCATCCGGGTCTCCCGCGCCGCCGTGCGAATCGCCGCGGCGACGAGCTCCGAGGTGCCGGGATGCGCCGGGTGCGCCTTGACGACGACCGGGCAGCCGGCGGCGAACGCCGACACCGTGTCGCCGCCCGCCACCGAGAAGGCGAGCGGAAAATTCGAGGCCCCGAAGACCGCCACGGGCCCGAGCGGGACCAGCATGCGGCGGATGTCCGGCCGGGCCTGGGGCTTGCGGTCCGGCAGGGCGCGGTCGATCCGGGCCTCGACCCACGAGCCCTCCTCGATGACCTGGGCGAAGAGGAGGACCTGGCTGACCGTCCGGGCGCGCTCGCTCTCGAGCCGGGCGGACGGCAGTCCCGTTTCCGCGGCGGCGCGCTCGAGCAGCCGGTCTCCGAGGGCGAGGACCTGCTGCGCGATGGAGCGCAGGAACTCCGCGCGGCGGAACGGGGCGAGCGCGGCGTACGGCTCGAAGGCCCGCTCGGACGACCGCGCGGCCGCGTCGATCTCGCCCGGCGACGCCTCGAGAAACTCTCCGTCGAGCAGATCCCCCGTCGCGGGGTTCTTCGCCCGGAAGGGCGCCCGCCCCGTCGTGACCGCGCTCACGGCGCGCTCCTTTCCGCGATGTACCCGTGGAGCTTGCGGTCCTCCCCCTCGGCCGCAAGGCGCGATGGCACGGCGAACGCGAGCAGAGCCAGTGCCGGTACGAGTATGTGCACTGAGCCCTACGACCCCTCGAGCTGTTTCTTGAGCGCCGCGATCGCCGTGTCCGAGCGCTGTCCCGCGGGGAGCGCCTCGGCATACGCCAACGACTCCTCGACGGTCTTCTTCGCCGCCGCAGTGTCGCCCATCCCCTTATAGATGTCCGCGCGGACCGCGAGCACGCGCAGCTTTCGCGGCCCGTACACGCGGGCCAGAGCACGGTCGGAGGCTTTCAGCGCGGTGTCGTACTGCTTGAGCCACAGGTGAACGAGGGCCAGCCTCGCCGGCGGGTTGTAGTCCTCGGGAAATGCCTTTTCGGAAACCTCGAGCATCGGAATGGCCTTGCCGATCTCGCCGGCCGCCTCGAACGCTGAGAGCCGGTTGGGATCGAGCGCCGTGAGCTCCTCGGCCGTCTTTGCGTGCGCGGCCTCCGCGTCGAGATACGCCACCCATTCGGCCGCGACCTTTTGCGCGCCGTCGGCGTCCTTCGCCTCTTCGAGGGCGGAATGGAGGGAGCCGTACAGTGCCGACCGGTCGTCGGCGGCGAGCGGGAGGGTCCGGTCGGCCAGCACCTCGCGGACGTTCGACTCGAAGAACGAAACCGCGTCGGACCGCCCGGCAGCGCCGGCGGGAAGCTCCACGGCGCAGTCGAGACCCGACCCGGAGAGGTTCGCGGCCGAGGCCGTGTGCGCCACCTTCGGCAGGGCCTTGCGCGCAAGGGCCACGCATTCGGCCGAGTTGTGCGTCGTTTGGAGGCAGAAGAGGCGCGCCTCGACGGCGCGCGCGTACCGCGGCGACTTGGGCGAGAGGAGCTCGAGCGCCTCCGCGTACGCTTTCTCCGCCTTCTCGTAGTCGCCCGCCCCGTAGAGCGCATCGGCCCTGGCCAGCGCCGCGTCGGGACCCCCCAAGGCGGCGGCGCTGCCCGTGCCGCCCCTGGCCCGAGCCCCCTCGCGGAAGAACTTCCGCAGCTGTGCGACCGTCGCGCCGCCAACCCAGCGCAGGGCCACGGTCTCCTTGTTCGGATCGATGACGTAGAAGGACGGCCAGGCCCGGATCGGGAACTTCTTGAGGAAGGCCGCGTTCCGGGCCTTCTCGGTGTCGATCGAGAGCCAGACGAACTCCCCGGCGCTCTGCGACAGCGCTTTGTCCGTGAAGACGAACGCCTGCATCGAGCGGCAGGTGTGGCACCAGGGCGCCCAGAGCTCGGCGAAGATCGGGACCTTCTTCGCCTTCGCTTGCGCGAGGGCCGTAGCGTAGTCGTCGTCGATCCACGGCAGCACGGAGGCCGCCGCGTTCGGCGCCGGGGTCGCGGCCGGAAGGCCCGATGCGGCCGTCAGGGACGCCAGGGCGAGGAGCAGGAATCCACGTCTCATCCCGGGATCCTACGTCAGCGATCCCGGCCGGCGATAGACTCTGCCCGACGAAGGAGGATCGAACATGAAAATGCCGTGTCGCGTCGCGACCGCTATGGCCTTAATGCTCGGTCTTGCGACCGGCGCCGTCGCCCAGGAAAAAGCGAAAAGGTCCGCCGCCCCCCTGGACGAAAAGGCCACGATGGAAGCCTGGCAGAAAGCCATGACCCCCGGCGAGGGACAGAAAAAGCTGACGCCGATGGTCGGCACCTTCGAGACGAAAGTCCGCACGTGGATGGACCCGGCGAAGCCCCCCGAGGACACGACCGGCACGTCCGTCAGCACGTGGGTCCTCGGCGACCGCTACGTCCAGACGAAGTACGAAGGCATCTTCATGGGAGAGATGTTCAACGGCATCGGCTTCATGGGTTTCGACAACGTCTCGAAGAAGTACGTTTCCAGTTGGATGGACACAGCGGGCACGGGGATGATGTGGTCCACCGGCACGATGGACGCCGCCGGCAAGGTCATGACCCTGAAGGCCATGGTCAACGACCCCGGGACCGGCAAGCCAACCCCGGCCGACGAGAAGATCACGATCACCGACAATGATCACCACAAGCTGGAAATGTTCGGCAAAGGGCCCGACGGCAAGATGACCAAGATCATGGAGATCGAGTACGCGCGTAAGAAGTAGGCAACGCCGGACGGCGGCGGTGGAGGCGGCTGGGGCGGCTTCCACGGTGGCGGCTGGGGGGGCGGCGG
>JBGPGG010000131.1:0-7366 GCA_041483715.1 Thermoanaerobaculia bacterium | reverse complement strand
CTCCGGGCGGGGCGTCTGGACGCTCGAGCCGTCGGGCGCCTGGACGCTCGTGACGTACGACTGGCGCGTGCGCGCGGAAAGGCCGCTCCTCAAGGCGCTCTCGCCGCTCTTGCGTCCCCTGCTCGCGGCGAACCATCGCTGGGCGATGCGCAAAGGGGAGGAGAGCCTCGCGCTCGAGCTCGCGCGCCGCCGCGCGGCTACTCCCGCCGAGCGGGCCCGGATTCCGGCCCCTCCTGCGCCCGCGGGCCCTTCGCCGCTGCTCGTGATCGGGACGGGCGCCGCGCTCGGGCTGGCCGCGTACGGCCTCTTCCGGCTGCTGGCGCCCCGGCGCCGCAGGAGAGGCCGACGCCTCCCCTGGTTCTAACGGGCAAAACGACGGGCCCTTCAGGAGTACGATTAACCTCCCTTGAGCATCGACCTGAACGCGGACGTTGGCGAGGGGATGGACGACGCGGCCCTGATGCCGTTCGTCACCTCCGCGAACGTCGCCTGCGGGCTGCACGCCGGCGACGCGACGATCATGGACGGGACCGTGTCGCTCGCTCTCGCCCACGGCGTCCGCGTGGGCGCCCATCCCGGCTACGCGGACCGCGAGCATTTTGGCCGCGTTGCCGTCCAGCTTCCCGCCGATGCGGTGGAGAACCTCGTGCTCTACCAGGTCGCCGCGCTCGACGGATTCGTGCGCTCGCGCGGCGGTACGCTCACGCACGTGAAGCCGCACGGCGCGCTGTACCATAGCGGTGCGGAGTTTCCCGACGTTGCCCGCGCGATCGCCGAGGGAGTGCGGCGCTTTCGTCCGAGCCTCGTGCTCGTGGGCGCCGCCGCCTCGATGCTGATCGAAGCGGGGCGCGAGGCCGGGCTCGCGGTGGCGGAGGAAGCCTTCGCGGACCGGCGCTACCAGGCCGACGGCTCGACGGTTCCCCGCGGAGAGGGCCGCGCGCTCATCACGGATCCCGACGAAGCGGCCGAGCAGGCGGTCCTGCTCGCGCGCGACCGCGTCGCGATCGCGGCCGACGGCACGCGGATTTCCGTGCGCGCCGATACGCTCTGCCTGCACGGGGACACGCCCGGCGCCGAGAAGATCGCGCGCCGTATCCACGAGCGGTTCCGGGCCGAGGGCATCCGGATTGCTCCGCTCGAGCCCGGCCGCGCAAACCGCCGCGAAGGGGTCGTCATTCCGCCGGGCTGAGGCCCGGGCCGACCCTGTACACTATTCATACCCATGAGCACCGAAGAGGCGGAGCTGCCGGGAGAGGAAGACGAGCGGGGCTGGCGCGACCGGCTCGGCGAGGTGGCCGCGGCCGGCCAGACCCTCCTCGCGACGCGCCTGGCGATCCTGCGCGAGGAGCTCTCCGGAAAGGCGGCGTTCGCGGCGCGGGGACTCGTCGCCGTCGCGATCGCGGCGGCGCTCGGCGTCGGGGCCCTGCTGCTGCTCGCCGCGCTGCTCGCGGCGGTCCTGGCCGGTTTCTTCAAGAGCGTCGTGCTCGGCGTCCTCGGGGCCGTCATCGTGTATGGCGCGGGCGCCGTCGTCGCGGCGCGCCTCGGCTGGCAGGTTCTGACGCGCGTGCGGCCGCTCGAGTTTCCGGCCGTCGCCGAAGAGCTCGCGCGTGACTGGCAGGCCGTCGAAGCGTCCCTGTCGCCGGAGTCCGGACCGGACGCTGGGCGCGAGCGGGCGGACGATGGTCCGGAGGGACCGATCGACGACATCGAGGAACGCTTCCGGGCGGGGGCGGAATGAGCGGGCGCAAAGAGCGGATGGAGGCCCTGCGCCGCCGCGCGGCCCTCGAGCGCGAAGACCTCGCCGAAGCGCTCGCCGCCGCGCGCGACGACGCGGCCTCGTTTCGGAACCGGTGGCGCTTTGCCGGCTGGGCGGCCTCGGGGCTCGCAGCCGTCGCCACGGCCGGCTGGAAGCTCTTCGGCAGGAATTCGCTGGCCGCGAGGGCGGGGCGGATCGCCTCGGCGGCGTCGCTGCTGCTCGGCATCGGCCGCGGCGTCCAGCGCGTGCGCCGGTTCTGGTAGGCGGCCGAGCCTCTGGGGAGAGGGGTTCTATTGGCGCAGTTGGGGCGAATGAGTTCTTGAGATCGACCCCTACACCACCTGCAGCAGGCGGCGGGCGATCTCCTCGTACGCCTGCGCGTTCGGGTGGTAGTGGTCGGCGCCGAGGCGGTCGGACCGTCCCTGGAAGAGATCGAACGTCGGGACCACGGTCACGCCCGGAAACGACAGAGCCGTTTCCGTGATCAGCGTGTTCCACTGGAGGATCACCGAGGCGCCGATTCTGCCGGACCCCTTTTCGCCACCGAACGGATCGTAGAGCCCGAGGACGCAGATGCGCGCGCTCGGGTTCGATTCCCGAAGGGCCGCAAGCATCGCGCGCAGGTTCTGCACGTAGCGGCTGCGCGACTCGGCCACCGCGTCCGCGACATCGGTCGGCGCGGCGCCCCGCGCGAGGCTGTGCGAAAGATCGTTGCCTCCGACCGAGAGGAGGATGAGGCTCGCGCCCGCCGCGAGCGCGCGGACGTTCGCGCTCTCGACGAGGGAGAGAACCTCCGGCGACTCCATGCCTTTGACGGCGAGGTTCGTGATCTCGGCGGGCCCCTTCTTCCGGAAGGCCTCGAGCACGTTGACGGCAAAGCCCTTTCCGGTCTCGTCGCCCGTGCCCTTCGCGAGGGAATCGCCGACGACGAGGATGCGAAAGACGCTGTCCTTCGCCGCGGAAGAGGGCGCCGCCGTGGGCTTCGGGGGAAGCGGCTCGCCGAGCGGCTGTCCCGTCGCGCCGCGCAGGGCGAGCACGAACCCCGCGCCGAAGAGTAGCGCGGCCGCGATCCCGACGGCGAGGGGAGCGGTCCAGAGCCAGAAGCGCGACAACCCGCGGGCCATGCGAGCGGGGATGATACGTTGAATTGGTGAGCACGGCGGCTACTCTGTCGGGGTCCTCGCGCGAGATCGTCCTCTCGGCCGAGAACCTCACCAAGCGCTTCGGGCGCCGCGAGGCGGTTTCCGACGTGTCCTTCGACGTGCGCGCCGGCGAGGTCTTCGGCTTCCTCGGCCCCAACGGGGCCGGGAAGACCACGACGATCCGCATGCTCGTCGGCCTCGCGCGCCCCGACCGTGGACGGGTCCAGATCCGCGGCCTCGACCTCTCTCGCAACTTCGAGAAGGCCATGGGGCACGTGGGCTGCATCGTCGAGGCCCCCGATCTCTACAAGTACCTGACCGGGCGCGAGAACCTTCTCCACTTCTCGCGGATGCTGCCCGAAGGCGCCACCGAAAGGATTCCGGAGCTCGCGCGGCTCGTCGCGCTGTCCGAAAGGCTCGACGACAAGGTTTCGACCTACTCGCTCGGCATGCGGCAGCGCCTGGGGATCGCCCAGGCCCTGCTCGGCAATCCGGACATTCTGATCCTCGACGAGCCCGCGAACGGACTCGATCCGGCGGGGATCCGCGAGATCCGGCAGCTCATGCGCCATCTCGCGTCCGAGCGCGGCATCGCGGTGTTCGTCTCGAGCCACCTGCTTTCCGAGGTCGAGCAGACGTGCGATCGCGTCGCGATCATCCACCGCGGCAGGACGCTCGCGGCCGGGCCCGTGCGCGAGCTCGTCGACCGCGTGGCCTCCGACCGCCTGCGCCTGATCGCGCGGCCGGTAAAGCGCGCGGCGGAGATTCTCGCGCCGTTCGGCGCGGCCGAGATCGCCGCCGACGACCGGGGCGCAGACGAAGGCGCGATCGACGCGCGGATCCCCAAAGAAAGAGTCCCCGACGCGCTGCGCGCGCTGACGGCGGCCGGCGTGGACGTCTTCGCGGTCGAGCGGTCGCTGGCGTCGCTGGAGGAAGTGTTTCTCGAGGTCACGGGAGGAGAGACGGTATGAGGTTTCCCGGACTCGTCGAGAACGAGATCCTCAAGTTCGCGCGCCAGCGCCGCTTCCGCGTCGTGGTGCTCATCCTCGTGGCGCTCATCGGCCTCATCGTCTTCGCGCAGTCGCGGGGCCGCGAGCGCCTCCTCGGCCGCAAGGACTGGCACGTGGAAACCCAGGAGCGGATGGCGCGGATCCAGAACTGGCTGCGCGACGGCCGCATGCCCGAATCCTCGCAACGCTGGGCGCGCTTCGAGCTCGACCGCCTCCGGTACCACGTCGATCGCAACGTGAACCCCGACGCCGTATCGGGGCCGCTCTTCGTCCGCGGCTTTGCCAACGCCGCGAGCTACCTGCTGCTCCCGTTGCTCGCGATCGTATTCGCGTCCGACGTCGTGTCGGCGGAGTTCGCGCAGGGCACGATCAAGCTCCTGCTGACGCGCCCGGTGGCGCGCGCGCGCGTGCTTGCCTCGAAGCTGGCCGCTCTCCTGCTCGCGATCACGCTGACCGTTCTCTTCGGCGGAATCGTGGCGTATCTCTTCGGCGGGATCGCGTACGGCTACGGCGGATGGGAGGCCCCGGTGCTGACGGGGTTCCGCTACTCGGGAGAGCGGCTCGACCCGGCCGCGGTGCGCTCGATCGAGCTCTGGAAGGACACGGTCCTCGCGTACGGTCTCGCCTGGTTCGCCGCGCTCTGCGTGGGCGCGATCGCGCTGCTCACGAGCGTGCTGCTGCGATCGACCGCGGCGGCGATGGGGACGATGCTCGCGGCGCTGATTGCGGGAACGATCCTGCCGCGCTTGGCCCCATCGTGGGAAGCGCAGAAGTTCCTCTTCGTGACGAACCTGCCCCTGCCCGACTATTACTCGGGAACGCCGCCGCCGATTCCGGGCCTGACGGTCGGCTTCGCCGCCGCAACGCTCGCGGCGTGGGCCGTGGCGGCGCTCGCCGCGGCGTTTCTCGTCTTCGTGAAAAGGGATGTGCTGGCCTGAGAGGATCCGCCCTGGGTGCCTCTCCGGAGCCGGTGAACTGTTATAGACTCCCCGACCCTTGGAGGAAACGATGAAGCTCGATCCCCGGCAATCCCACTACGTTCTACAAACCCTCCTTGTGCGGGGCAAGGTCGGCGCTCGACACGTCAAGGAGATCCTCCGGGACTGGCAGAAGGAGATCGCTGCCCTTCGCGAGCGCCTCGCGACGCTCGAAGGGCTCGGAGGCCGTGGCGCGGCAAAGGCCGGGCGCAAGGTCGCGGCAAAGGCTGCGCGCAAGACAGTGGCGAAGGCCGCTGGCAAGACAGTGGCGAAGGCGCGCGTGAAGCGTCGTCTTTCGCCCAGGGTCCTGGCGCTGCGCCGCCAGCAGGGCCGGTACATGGGCCTCGTGCGCCGCATGAAGGAAGCGGAGAAGGCTCGCGTACGCGCCGTTCGGGAAAAGAAGGGGCTTCCGGCGGCCATTCGTCTCGCCCTCTCGCTCGGCCGGTCCTGACCCTTGCTGCGGCGTTGGAACCGGGCCCGAATCGGAGTAGGCTGTCTTCCCCGAGTCTGATGGCAGAGAGGAAGACAGACCCGCCCACCTCCGGCAAGTCGAGCCCGCTGGAGGCATCGCGGTCGGCTCGCAAACTCAAGCCGGAACAGTACGAGCTGAAAATCCGGTGGGAGAAGGCGCGCCAGATCCTCGACGTGTCACCGACGGGCGTGCGCTTCGACTTCGACGCGCCGCTGAAGGTCGGAACGAAGTACCCGATCAGCCTGACCGCCCCCGGCGTGTCCTTCTCGACGACGCTCGAGGTCTCGCGCTGCCAGCTGACGGTCGAGCCGCCGAGCGGCCGCTTCTTCCGCGTGACCGGGCGGTTCTTTCCCTACGTGGAGTGAACCGGCTTCCCGAACCGAAACCCCACGTGCCACGCGGATAGCCGCGCCTCCCGATCGTTGACGAGGCCTTCCTTCTCGAACGCTTTCTTCAGGTCCGCGAGCTCGATCCGGTGGATCGCCGGCGTGCGCGGCCCCGAGACCTTTCGCAGCGCCGTGACGACCCAGAGCCGTCCGCCGGGGGAGAGCCGCTTGAGCGCGGCGTCGAAGACCGAGCGCGAGCCGACGCGGCTTTCCTGCCAGAGCAGGATGAGGTCGAAGGCCTCCTTGACCGAGCGGACGTAGCGCGCCTCGGACGACCGGATCGACTGCTCCGGGGAGGCCGCGGCCGTCAGCATCTCTTCGAGCTCGGGCGGAGCGTCGACGAGCAGCACCGCGGAGGCGGCGGCGAGCTCGAGCCGACCGGTGATCTCGGCCGCGCCGCGAAAGGGGATCATGGGGCGATTGTACGTGCCCCGGGTGCGGCATACTTTTCCCTTGTCCGAGATCCTGTTCGGCACCGCGAGCTTCGCGTACGAGGGGTGGAAGGGCCTCGTGTACCACGAGCGCTACCGCGCGGCGACGTTCAAGGTCGAGTGCCTGCGCGAGTACGCGCGGTTTGCTCCCTTCCGGGCGGTCGAGTTCGACTTCCCGTTCTACCGTCCGCCGTCGGAAACGCAGCTCGCGCGCTATGCCGCGGCGCTGCCTGCCGGGTTTCCGGTCGTCTCGAAGGTCTGGGAGGAGATCACGATGCCGCGCTTTCCCGAGCTACCCCGCCACCGCGCGCGGGCCGGACGGGACAACCCGCGGTACCTCGAGGCGCGCGCCTTCCGCGACGAGGTCCTTCCCGCGTATGAGAAGGCGTTTCGCAACCACACGGGCCCATTCGTGTTCGAGTTTCCGACCGAGTGGCAGCCGACGGCCGCGCGCCGCGCCGAGTTTCTCGGGAGGCTCGACGGGTTCCTCGCACAGCTGCCGGCGGCGCACGCCTACGCGGTCGAGATCCGCACGCCGGCGTACTTTGCCCCGGACTACTTCGACGTCCTGCGCCGGCGCGGCGCGGCCCACGTCTTCAACTGGTGGACGCGGAGCCCCGCGTTGCTCGAGCAGTGGGAGGCGGCGCAGCCGCTGCCGGGCAAGTTCGCCGTCGCGCGGATCCTCGTTGCCCCCGGCGTCCCCTACGAGCAGGCGGTCGCCCGCTTTCGCCCGTACGACCGGATGCAGGCCCCGAGGGAGGACATGCGCCGCGACGTCGTGCGGCTCATCCGGCACATCACCGAGGCGGGCGCCGACGCCTTCGTGCTCGTCAACAACCGCGCCGAGGGCTGCGCACCCCTGACCATCCGGGCGCTGGCGAAAGAGCTTGGGATCGATATCCCGAAGGAGCCGCCGCGCAGCCTGTTCTAAGATGGGGTCAGGTCTGGATTCTTCGGCTTTTCGGTTCGAGCCCAGATTTCAGGGGCTGAAAAGCCGAAGAATCCAGACCTGACCCCGTTATCTTCTTGCGCGGGCGAAGATCCAGGCGAGGTATGCGACGAAGCCGGCGCCGGCGACGAGGACGAGAATGCTCGTGCCGGGCGACAGCCGCCGGACCAACGAGTAGAGCAGGTAGAAGATGGCGCCGAAGATCGGGACCGAGAGGATCCCGACCGCCGTGACCAGGGACCG
>JBGPGG010000130.1:0-7451 GCA_041483715.1 Thermoanaerobaculia bacterium | reverse complement strand
TCGAGTTCGCCCGTGCCCTCCACGCCGCACTCCTGAACCCGGCCGTCGAAGCGGCGGACGACGCCGAGGCAGACCGGTTCCGGGCTTCCGGGCGCACGTAGGCCGGGGGGTCAGGTCTGAAAACTTCTGACTTTGAGCCTCGCCCAGACTGCGGTCCCCGACGTTCTCAAAGTCAGAAGTTTTCAGACCTGACCCCCCGGTCGGTGCCTACGTGCGCCCGGAAGCCCGGAACCGGTCTGCCTCGGCGTCGTCCGCCGCTTCGACGGCCGGGTTCAGGAGTGCGGCGTGGAGGGCACGGGCGAACTCGATGTGAAGGGCGTGTCCGGCCTTGCGCGCGTGGATGCGCCCCTGCAGCGGGCGCCCGAGCAGCATGAGGTCCCCGATGAGATCGAGGACCTTGTGGCGGACGAATTCGTCGCGAAACCGCAGCGGGCCCGAGATGATACCGGTGTCGTCGAGCACGACCGCATTGTGCAGGCTGCCGCCGCGCGCCAGGCCCCGGGACCGAAGCTCCTCGACTTCCCGCGTGAAGCCGAAGGTCCGCGCCGGCGCGATGCGCGCCGCGAACTCGTCGGGCCGCAGCGTGAAGGTCATTTCCTGGCGTCCCACGATGGGGTGCGGGAAGTCGATCTCGTAGGTGATGGTCAGGCCGGGACCTTCAGGCTCGAAGACCACCCGGCGATCATCCCGGCTGACCTCCACCGACTGCGTCAGCTCGATCGGCTTGACGAGGGCGTCCTGCCGCTCGAAGCCGGCGGCGTGAAAGAGGCGGACGAAGGGCAGGGCCGAGCCATCCACGATCGGCACCTCCGGCCCTTCGATCTCGATGAGGCAATTGTCCAGGCCGAGGCCTGCGGCCGCGGCGAGGACATGCTCGACCGTGCCGATCGAGACGCCACCCTTCTTCAGAGTGGTCGCGTAGTCAAAAGTGGACGCCGATTCGAGCTCCGCCGGGACCGGCTGGTCGGCATGCTCTCGCCGGAGAAACACGAGACCGTGGTCGACGGGCGCCGGATGGAAATGGGCGCGGACCGGATGGCCGGAATGCAGGCCAACGCCGTCGATCGAAACAGTCGTTTTAAGTGTTGCTTGCTGCCTCATGCCTTCTTTTACGCAGCCTAGAGCACCGCAGTATCAATGCCAGTTCCGGGGGGACAAACCACCCGGAGGTATGTCGTTATTCCAGAGAAGCTTAGCACATGAAGCGTATTTTGACTCCCCCGAAAAGGTGGCGAGAGTTGGACACCGGCGCTCATTTCGAGGCACTTCGTGGAGGCATGGGGGCACCCGGGGGGGCAGGGTAGACTCCTTTGCCTTCATGAAACCCACCGATGGGCGGCCGAAAAAACCCGTCGTGGTCAAGCCGATCGCGGCGAACAAGAAGGCCTTCCACGAGTACTTCATAGACGATCGAACCGAGGCCGGGTTGGTTCTGACCGGCACCGAAGTCAAATCTCTTCGCGGGGGGCGGGCCCAGCTCAAGGACTCGTACGTCCAGTTCCGGGACGGCGAGGCGTTTCTCGTCGGGGCCCATATCTCCACCTATGACGCCGGCTCCTGGACCAACCACCTCCCGGAGCGGGACCGCAAGCTCCTGCTCCACAAGCGGGAGCTCGACCGCTGGGCGGGGGCCGTCGCCACGAAGGGGGTCTCCTGCGTGCCGCTTTCCCTCTACTTCAAGGGCTCGCACGCCAAGGCGGAAATCGCGCTGGTCAAGGGCAAGAAGCTGCACGACAAGCGGGACGCCATCCGGGACCGCGACTTGAAGCGCGAGGCGGATCGGGACATGCGGAGCCGAAGGAGTTGAAAATCGCGAGTTGTGAGCCATGACTTCGGGCTTCGACTCACGACTCACGACTCACGACCCGTGACTTCCATCCGTGTCCGCGACTTTCGCCCGGAGGACCTCGAAGCGGCCTACGAGCTCGACCAGGCCTGCTTCGAGCCGGGGATCGCGTACTCGCGCAGCGAGATCCGCGGGTTTCTCTCCCGCGCGGGAGCGGTCGCGCTGGCCGCGGAGAACGGCGGCGCTCTGGCCGGGTTCGCGATCGGGCACCGTCGCGGCGCCCGGGGTCACATCGTCACGATCGACATCGCGCCGGGGAGCCGCCGGCGCGGCACGGGAAGGCTCCTTCTGACCGAGCTGCTGCGCCGGCTCGGAGAGGCCGGGGCGCTGCAGATCCGGCTCGAGGTCGACGCCCGCAACGCGGCTGCGATCCGCTTCTACGAACAAATGGGATTCCGGGCGACCCGGCGGCTGGCGGACTACTACGGCGAGGGGATCGACGGCCTGGAGATGATCACGGACTCGTGATTTTCAAATCCGAAATCCGAAATCCGAACTCCGAACTCCGAAATCTACGTGCAGTACGACGGGACCCAGCTGCGCTGCAGCACGTCCGGGGGAATCGTGCTGTAGTCGAACGCCTTGCCGTCCCGGATCATCTGGTCGATGTCGAAGAGCAGCTTCGACTCGGGGATGTCGCGGAAGAAGGCCCGGTACATCGGCTCGACGATGGCCCGGGAGACCCGCACGCCGATCGGACCGATGAAGTTGCGGCGCTGCCCGACGTGCGCCGTCTCGTCGGTCATGATCTCGCGCAGCAGCGCCCGGATCCGGTCGCGCGCCTCCGGCTCGTCTTCGAAGACGTCGTCGAGGATCTTGTCGATGTGCAGATAGAGCGTCAGCCCCATCAGCTCGCTCACGAAGGCTGGGGGCGACATCATCGCCTCCGGGAACTTGGGAAACAGTCGGTAGACTCGGCCCATCCACTTGCCGAGCGGAACCCACTCGACGCGGTCCAGGTGCATGGTCCGGAACATCTCGTGGAAGAGTCGGACGTGGCAGAACTCCTCGCAGAGGTGGTACCGGCTGATCTTCTCGCTCGTCTTGCGCGATTCGGCGACGGTCGGGATCTGGTCCCACGCGGCCGAGATGCCGACCCACTCGTGCCGGGCGAACTTGTAGAGGAACGTCAGCAGCAGCGTCTTGCGGTCGAACGTGCTCGGGTCGTCCTTGACGTGCACGTAGTTGCGGTAGAAGCGCTCGGGATCGGGCAAGGGCCTGCGGGAGCGGACGGGGTTGCCCTGGAAGTTCGCGAGCAGCTCGTTCTTGCGCGTCAGCTCGCGGCGGTCCTCGAGGATCTCGCCGTCGTGGCGCTGGGTGAAAGCCCAGTAGGACTCGAAGTTCTCGGCCCGCTCGCCGTCGGTGCTCGGCGTGAAGATCGATCGATGCCGGCTCGTCCGACTCTGGGGGACCGCGCTCACGGGGCGCATGGTACCCGAATCCGCGGGCGGGGCAAGGGGCGGGGTGGCCGGCTTTAGTGCGCGCGAGCGAACCGCGAACGCTCCCGGGCCGACACGGGGTCGAGGCTGTCGTCCAGAAAACGATCGAAGGCTTCGGGCGGGAGCGGCCGCGAGAGCAGGAAACCCTGGAGCTGATCGCACTCGTGCCCCTTGAGGAACGCGAGCTGTTCCTCGGTTTCCACGCCCTCGGCGATGACGATGAGCTCGAGGCTGCGGCCCATCGCGATGACCGCCATCGCGATCGCCGCATCGTCCTTGTCGTTCGGCAGGTCGCGCACGAAGGACTGGTCGAGCTTGATCCGGTCGATGGGGAACCGCTTCAGGTAGTTCAGCGACGAGTACCCGGTCCCGAAGTCGTCCATCGAGATGCGCACGCCCCGCTTCTTCAGGCCCCGGAGCGTGTTGATCGAGTGCTCCGCGTTCTGCATCGCGTTCGATTCGGTGATCTCGAGGTCGAGCTTGTCGGCCTCGAGCCCCGTTTCCTCCAGGGCGCGCGTCACCTGGCTGAGGAGGTCGGTCTGCTGGAACTGGCGGCTCGAGAGGTTGACCGAGACGGCCATTCCCTGGAACCCCTTCTGGTGCCACTTGCGCGCCTCGGCGCAGGCGGTCCGCAGCACCCACTCGCCGATCGGCACGATCAGGCCGGAAAGCTCGGCGATGGGGATGAAGTCCAAGGGCGGGATCAAGCCGAGCTCGGGATGCCGCCACCGGATGAGGGCTTCCGCGCCGAGCACCTCGGCCGTCCGCAGGTCGATGAAGGGCTGAAAGTGCAGCTCGAGCTCGTCGTTGGCGATCGCCTGGCGCAGCCGGCTCTCGAGCGAGAGGCGCTCGACGGCCTTCGCGTTCATGGCCGGGGTGTAGAGCTGGTAGTTGTCGCGGCCCTGCTCCTTCGCGCGGTACATCGCCGAGTCCGCGTTGCGGACGAGGGTCTCGCCGTCGTGCCCGTCGGAGGGGTACACCGAGACGCCGAGGCTCGTCGTCACGAAGAGCTCGCGGCCATCGATCCAGAACGGGTCGTGGATGGCCTCGCAGATCTTGCGCGCGATCTTCGCGGCGTCCTCCTCCGCGCTGATCCCGGGGACGAGCAGCGTGAATTCGTCGCCGCCGAGGCGCGCGACGGTGTCCCCCTCGCGGACGTACTCCTGGATCCGCTCGGCCACCTGCCGCAGCAGCTCGTCGCCGACCGAATGGCCGAGCGAGTCGTTGATGACCTTGAAGCGGTCGAGGTCGAGGAAGAGGACCGCCAGCCGCTGATTGTGCCGGTGGGCCTGCGCCACGGCGAGCGTGAGCCGGTCGTTGAAGAGCAGCCGGTTCGGCAGGTTCGTCAGCGGGTCGTGGAAGGCGAGGTGCTTGACCTGCTCCTCGGCCTGCTTTCGTTCGGAGATGTCGATGGTGGTCCCCTCGATGACGGACAGCCGGCCGTCGGGGCCCTCGACGAGGTTCTCGTTCTGGAGAACCCAAACAAGGCTGCCATCCTTTCGCCGCAGGCACAGTTCGTAGTTCGTCAGGCTCTGGCGCTCGACGAGCTTTGCCAGCGCGGCTTCGCGGTCCTCGGGCTTCACGTAGAAATCCCAGGCCGCCTGCCGCAGGGCCTCCTCGCGGGATGCGTAACCGAAAATGCGGGCGAAGGACTCGTTGCAGTCGAGCAGCCGGCCCTCGATCGTCGAGCGGTAGACGCCCGCGAGGTTGCGCTCGAAGAGCGCCCGGTACCGCCGCTCGGATACCCTCAGCGCCTCTTCGATCTGGCGGCGCCCGCTGATGTCGGTGAGGGTCCCGATGCTGCGGGCCGCGCGACCCCCGCCGGCCGGCAGGAGCGTTCCCGAGTGGTGCCAGTGCAGGGTGCGGCCGTCCCACGTCTGCACCCGGTACTCCTCGAAGAACGGTTCGCCGGTCTCGAAGTGGCGGGAGGTGTTGGCGGCGACGCGCGCCCGGTCTTCCGGATGGATCACCTTCTCCCAGGCGTCGACCGTCCGGGGAAACTCGTCCGGCGCGCAGCCGAGAATGCGGTCGACGTCGCCGAACCAGGTGATGCGGCCGCTCGCGCGGTCGCACTCGTGCACGAGGTCGGCCGACTGCAGCGCCGCGCGGCGGAAGACGTCCTCGGATTCGCGCAGCGTCAGGGTCTCCTCCGGTGGGGCGGCGTTGCTCTCCGAGAGCGCCTTCTGTGCCTGCCGCCGCTCCCGCCGGATCTGCGCCTCGCGGAGCTCGCGCTCGAGGATCGTACAGAGGCGCAGTAGGGCCGGGCGCGGAATGCAGTTCTGCGCGCCCGCCTTCATTGCGCGGACCGCGGTTTCCTCGCCGAGCGTCTCCGAAACGACGAGGAAGGGGACGTCGAGGTCCTTCTCCTTGAGCGCCGCGAGCGCGTCGAAGGCGCTCAGGCCCGCCGAGGAAATGTCGGAGAGCACGACGTCCCAGGTTCCGAGCTCGAGTGCGTTTTGGAAGTCCTCGCGCGTCGTCACCCTCAGGATCTCCGGCTCGAAGCCTCCGCGGCGCAACTCCTCGGAGAGGAGAGCGCTGCTGGACGCGGCATCGTCCACGAGCAATGCCCGGACTGGAACGCTCATTTTTAGAGTGGCGTAATTATAGCGGCATCAGCGCTTTACGTCTCCTGTCCTTTTCCGCTCCGCGCGGAGCCGAAGGACAGGTACCCGATTCAGGCTCTTGCCGCCTTGAGGATGGCGAGCGCGACGGCTTCGACGCCGTTCAGCACGAACTGCACGCCGATCACCGCGGTGATCAGTCCCATGATCTTGGAGACGATGCGCTGTCCGGTTACCCCAATGCGGGCAACGAGTTTGGGCGCCGCCAGAAGGATGACGAGTGTGAGCAGGATGTTTCCCGCAATCGCCAGGGCCAGCGCCGCCCTGTGACCCCCGTCACGCGCCTGCCCGACGAGCACCATCACCGCGGAGATCGCTCCGGGGCCGGCGATCAGCGGCATGCCGAGCGGAACGATGGAGGGATCGCTCGTCAGAACGACGTCGGCGCGCTCGGGCCGATCGTCGCTGCGGAGCGTGGACAGCCCCATGATCGTGAAGAGAATCCCGCCGGCGATCTGGAAGGCGGGCAGCGTGATGCCGAACGTGGCGAAGATCGCGCCGCCGGTGAGCGCGAAGATCGCGAGGATCAGCGCCGCCGCGGTGCTCGCCCGCAGGGCCATCTTCCGCCGCTCCTTCGGCATGCCCGCGGTCAGGGCGACGAAGATCGGCGCCGCCTCGATCGGGTTGATGACCGAGAAGAGCGAGGAGAACGCGAGCACGACGAACTTCGCGTCGGCCGAGGAGAACATGCCCTGACCCCAGGTCTAGTCGCGGCGGATGAACCAGAGGCCGGCGGCGGCGAGCATTAGCGCGAGGAGCCCCAGCAGCGGCGGGGACAGCAGGGGGATGCCGAAGCCGACGGTCGTCACGGCCGTGTCGTGGTTGTTGTCGGGGTCCGGATCCGGCGTCGTCGAGGTCGCCGTGGCGGTGTTGACGAGGTTTCCGTAGGTCACGGTCACGTTCACGACGATCGTGACCGTCGCCGAGCCGCCCACGGCGATCGTTCCGAAGTCGGCCGTCACGGTGCCGTTCGTTCCCACTGCCGGTCCCGCGCAGGTCCCGGGTACGGCTACGCATGACGCGAACGTGGTGCCGGCAGCAAGCGGATCGCTGAGCATGACCGCCGCGGCCGGGTCGGGTCCGAGGTTGATGACCTTGACCGTGTAGGTCAGGGGCTGGCCTGAGATCGCGGGATTGCTGCCCACCGTCTTTGAGACCACGAGGTCGGCCCCCGTGCCCGGGGGAGGCGTCGGAGTGCGCGTCGCCGTGGCCGTCGCCGTGGCGGTGCTCGTCCTGGTCCGTGTCGCCGTGGGCGTGGCGGTGCCGGTCGCCGTCACGGTCGGCGTGGGCGTCCGGGTCGGCGTCGCGGTCGCCGTGTTCGTCGGCGTCGCGGTGCGGGTCGGTGTGTTGGTCGGGGTGTTGGTGAAAGTGGGCGTATTGCTGGGCGTGAGTGTGATGGTTGGAGTGTTGGTCGCGGTGTTGGTGAAAGTGGGCGTATTGCTGGGTGTGAGTGTGATGGTTGGAGTGTTGGTCGCGGTGTTGGTGAAAGTGGGCGTATTGCTGGGTGTGAGTGTGATGGTTGGAGTGTTGGTCGGGGTGTTGGTG
>JBGPGG010000129.1:0-7459 GCA_041483715.1 Thermoanaerobaculia bacterium | reverse complement strand
CTGCGAGCCGTAGACCCAGTAGGGGAACTGGTTGTCGGTCGTGACGCGGTAGAACTGGGCGGTCGGCTGGTTGTTCAGGGTCGACCAGCTCTTCCCGCCGTTATACGTGACCGTCGCGCCACCGTCGTTGCCGACGATGAAGCGGGTCCCGTCGTCCGGGTCGATCCACATGTCGTGGTTGTCCCCGTGCGGCACCGGCATGTGCGCGAAGGTCTTGCCGCCGTCGGTTGACTTGTGCATCTGGACGTTCGGCAGGTACACGCTGTCGGCGTTCTTCGGGTCCGGATAAATCCACGAGTAGTACCAGGCCCGCTCCCGGATCTTGTGCTCGTCGTTGACGTGCGTGAACTTCTCGCCGGCGTTCTCGCTGCGGAAGAGCCCGCCGTGCCTGGCCTCGACGAACGCGAAGACGCGGTCGGCCTTTGCCGGCGACACCGCGACGCCGACCTTGCCCCAGGGGCCTTCGGGGAGTCCCTGCGTCAGCTTCTTCCAGGTGTCGCCGCCGTCGGTAGACTTCCAGAGGCTGCTGCCGGGGCCGCCCGAGACGAGCTCCCACGGGTGGCGGACGACCTGCCAGAACGCGGCGTAGAGGATGCGCGGGTTGGCAGGATCCATCGCGAGGTCCGAGGCGCCCGTCTTGTCGTCGACGAAGAGGATCTGCTTCCACGTCTTCCCGCCGTCTTCCGATCGGAAGATCCCGCGCTCGGCGTTCCCCCCCCAGACGTGGCCCTGCGCCGCGACGTAGACGAGATCGGGGTTCTTCGGATGGACGCGCACCCGCGCGATCTGCCGCGTGTCCTTGAGACCTACGTTTTTCCAGGTTCGGCCCGCGTCGGTCGACTTGTACACGCCGTCGCCGTGCGAGACGTTGCCGCGAATCGGCTCCTCGCCGGTGCCCACGTAGACGACGTTCGGGTCCGACTCGGCGACGGCGATCGCGCCGATCGATCCGGTCTTGAAGTCCTTTTCCGAGACGACCTCCCAGTTCGAGCCGCCGTCGGTCGTCTTCCAGACACCTCCGCCGCTCGCCCCGAAGTAGAAGGTCCGCGGGTCATGCCGCACGCCGGAGACCGCCGTGACGCGGCCGCCGCGGAACGGGCCGATCGTCCGGAACTCGAGCCCCTCGAAGAGCCCGGAGAAGCTCTTCGGCTTCGCCTCTTTCGGCGCCGCCGCGGACTGACCGGCCGCGCCGGTGGCCGTGAGCATCGAAAACAGGGCGAGGAGCGCCCCGGAGCGAAAAACGCGTCTCATGATTCTCCTTTGCGAAATCGAATCAAGCCAGCCGGGTGAGAAAGTATACGGTAGCCATGCAACGGCCCTTTATGACCGCCGGTCTTCTCGCCGTGGGCGTGCTCCTGCTTGCGCTCTTCCTGATTCTAGCGATCCTCGTTCTCCGGCAGGATCGTCTTCTTTACTTCCCCACGCACGCTCTTGCCGCCGGGCCCGCAGCGTTTGGACTCCGCGCTGACGAGCTATCCCTCCGAACGGAAGACGGCGTGCCGCTGCACGGCTGGTGGATCGAGGGAGAGGGCCGGCGGGCTTTGCTCTTCTTTCACGGCAACGCGGGCAACGTCGCCGACCGGCTCGAGCGGGCAAGGATCCTGAATCAGCGTTTCGGCCTCGACATCTTCCTCGTCGACTATCGAGGATACGGACGCTCAGGGGGCTCACCCTCCGAAGACGGGCTGTATCGCGATGGCCGGGCCGTCTACCGCGAAGCGATCACCCGCGGTTTCGGCGCGGACCGGATCATCCTCTTTGGCGAATCGCTCGGGTCGGCCATCGCGCTCCAGCTCGCTATCGATCGTCCCTGCGCGGCGTTGGTCCTGGAGACGCCCTTTCTCTCGATCCCGGCAATGGCGCGCGAGCACTATCCCTTCGTTCCGGTCTTCCTGATTCGAACCCGCTTCGACAACGAGGCAAAGATTGCGGCCGTGACCGTCCCCACGCTGCTGATCCTCGCCGAGAGCGATGAGATCGCGCCGCCGGCCCACGGCCGCAGGCTCTTCGAGCTCGCCCGCGGCCCGAAGACGCTCGTCGTCATCCCCGGCGCCCACCACAACGACACTTACGCCATCGGCGGCGAGGCTTACTGGCACGCCTGGCAGGACTTCCTGCTGGGGTCAGACTTCTGAAGCGTGACTCTTCTGAACCGCGTCTGAGAAAAGTCACGCATTGAGAGACCTGACCCCATTACTCGACGAGGCGGTTGTACTTCTTGAGGATGCGGCGGAGCTCGTCGTGCGGCAGCGCGCGGACGACGAGGTCGTTGGCGCCCTTCATCGTTTCCGCGGCCACCATCGCGTTGATGATGGCCTCTTCGACCGACTGCACGGTCGCCGTGAAGAGCGGGTTCATCCGGTCGTTCGGGACGTCCGTCAGGGAGATCATGCCCGTGGGCTTCGCGGCGCCGGGGTTGGCGGTCGAGAAGGCGATGAAGATGTCGCCGGAACCGTTACCGGCAGTCGAGCCGTCGCGGGCGAGGCCGAGCGCCGCGCGGCGGGCGAGGCGCTTCAACTGGTGCGGCAAGAGCGGAGCGTCCGTCGCCACGACGATGATGATGGAGCCCGCGTCGTCGTCGCGCGTGGCCGGACCCGCGATCTCGCGCCCGACGGGCACGCCGGCGATGAGCAGGTCGGCCTTGCGCCCGTAGTTGCACTGCACGAGCGCGCCGACGGTATAGCCGCCCGCCTCCTCGGGCAGCCTGCGCGAGGACGTCCCGATGCCCCCCTTGAACCCGTTGCAGATCATGCCGGTGCCGCCACCTACGCTGCCCTCAGCGACGGGCCCGGTCCGCGCGGTCGAGAGCGCCTCGAAGACGTTCGTCTCCTTGACGTGGAATCCGTTGATGTCGTTCAGCTCCCCGTCCCACAACTCAGCGACGACGGGATTCGACCACCAGTACCCGGTCGCGTCGGGCCCGCCCTGCTGCACCCGCCACGCGATCGTCCCCTCGTGCACCGCGCCCACGCTGTGGGTATTGGTGATCATGACGGGTCCCTCGAGAAAGCCCGACTCCTCGACCCAGGTCGTGCCGGTCATCTCGCCCGCGCCGTTCAAGGCGAACCAGCCGGCGAAGACCGGGTCGTTCAACGTCGCCCTGCCGCGCGGCAGGATCGCCGTGACCCCCGTGCGCACGGGACCCACGCCGACCTCGAGCGCTCCCTCGCCCCGGATGATCGTGCTGTGTCCGACCGCGACCCCGCGCACGTCGGTGATCGCGTTGCCGGGCCCCGGCGTCCCGTCGAAGGGAACACCCAGGTCGCGGGCGCGCGGCTTCTCGGCGGCGCCGACAACGGCTGCCGTAAGAAAACCCGCCGTGATCAAGGCCCTCACAGTTCGTCTCATAGCGGACAGTTTATCGCCGGGATCCCGCGCTTCTTTCCGCCCCCCCGCCGCTGTGGTAGACAGACCCCGTGACCAACGTCGGCATCTTCGGCCTCGGCCGGATCGGGCGCAACCTGTTTCGGTTGCTGTACGCGCTGGAAGACATCCGGATCGGTGCGATCAGCGACCTCGCCGACCCCGTCGGCCTCGCCTATCTCCTGCGGTTCGACACACTGCTCGGCCGCTTCACCGAAGACGTGACGGTCGAAGACGGACGGCTGCGCGTTGCCGGACGCAGCATCCCGCTCCTGACGGGTAAGGACCAGCCGCCCGTCCCGCGCTGGGGCGATCTCGGCGTCCATACGGTGCTCGAGGCGACCTCGCGGGGCCGCACGCGGGCCGAAGTCGAGGCACACCTCGCGGCCGGGGCGCGGCGCGTGATCCTCCTGGCCCCGCCGCTCGAGAAGCCGGACGTCACGGTCGTCATGGGCGTCAACGAGGGCGCGATCGCGCCTGAACACCGCATGGTCTCGAACGCCTCCTCCACCGTACACTGCCTCACGCCCGTCCTCGCAATCCTGCACGAAGCCTTCGGGATCCGGCGCGCCATCTTCACGACGATCCACTCCTACACGAGCGCACACCGGCTCGCGGATGTGCCGGCCGAGGACAAGCGCCGCGGCCGCGCCGCGGCCGAGAACATCATCCCGCAGGCCTCCCGCTCGCCGGCGATGGTCGTGGATCTGCTGCCCGAGCTGCGCGGACGGCTGACCGGCTACGCGATGAACGTGCCCGTGTCGAACGGCTCGGTCGTGGACCTCGTCACCTGGCACGAGAAGCCCGTCAGCGCCGCCGCGATCAACGAGGCCGTCCGTGCGGCCGCCGCGACGGAAAGATGGAGAAGAGTGCTCGACTTCGAGGACGCGCCGATCGTCTCCTCCGACATCGCGCGCTCGCGCTTCTCGGCGACCTTCGATTCGCTCGCGACCATGACGCTCGCCGACGGCGTCTCGAAGACCCTCTCCTGGTTCGACTCCGGCTACGGCTACGCCCACCGCGCCGTGGAGCTCGTCCAGCGCTTCGCGGCGCTGGAGGCGCCATGAGCGCCGTCCGGGTCGGGATCAACGGCTTCGGCCGCATCGGCCGCAGCGTCTTCCGCATCCTCTCGGACCGTTCCGACGTCGAGGTCGCGATCGTCAACGACCTCTACGACAACGACCACCTCGCCTACCTTCTGAAATACGACACGGTGATGCGGGTCTTCCCGAAGGACGTGACGACCGACGCGGAGAGCATGACGGTCGCCGGCCGCCGCGTCGCGATGACGGCGGAGAAGGACCCGGCGAGGATCCCGTGGGGGCGCCACGCCGTGGACGTCGTGGTCGAGGCGACCGGGAAGATCCTGACTCGCGAGCCGCTCGAAAAGCACCTCGCCGCCGGCGCGCGCAAGGTCATCCTCACCGTTCCCGCCAAGGACGAGATCGACGCCACCATCGTCATGGGCGTCAACGACGCAACGCTGCGCCCCGAGCACCGCATCGTCTCGAACGCTTCGTGCACGACCAACTGCCTCGCGCCGATCGCGAAGATCCTCGACGAGAGCTTTGGCATCGAAGAGGGCTTCATGACGACCGTGCACGCCTACACGAACGACCAGCGCCTGGCCGACGTGCCGCACAAGGACCTGCGCCGCAGCCGCGCGGCCGCGGAAAACATCATCCCGACGACGACCGGCGCCGCGAAGGCCGTGGGCAAGGTTCTGCCGCGCCTGAAGGGCCGCCTCGACGGGATGGCGATCCGGGTCCCAGTTCCCGACGGCTCGATCGTGGATCTCACCTGCCGCATGGCGCGGCCCGTCTCCGCCGAGGAGGTCAACGCTGCCGTGCGCGCCGCTGCAGAAGGGCCCCTCGCGCGCATCGTGGAATACAGCGAGGTTCCCCTCGTGTCCTCCGACATCATCGGCAACCCCCACTCCTCCATCTTCGACGCGCTCTCCACGCAGGCCGCGGGCGACGGCTACCTCAAGGTGCTCGCCTGGTACGACAACGAGTGGGGCTACTCGAACCGGGTCGTGGACCTCGTCGAGCGGCTTGTGTCGCTGTAGCCGGATTCGAGTGGCTCGCAGGCGCCCGCGCCGAAGCTAGCTCTTCTCCGCCTTGAGAATTCGGTCGCGATAGCCCGCCATGCGGGCGCGGATCACGCCGACCCGCTCTACTGCGCGCGGGACCATCCCGATCGCCTTCTCGAGGTTCGCGAGCAGACGCGGCGCCTGCTGCTCCTGGCGCAGCTGCGGGACGTACTCCTCGAGCTTCGCCCAGACGAAGAGGGCCTCGCCGCCCGAGTCGAAGAAGAGCTCGGAATGCAGAACGCCCTGGGCCACGAACGAGGTCGCCATTTCCCAGTAAGTCGTCACCATCCGGTAGTGCGTGTTGTCGGCGCCGGCCGAGAGCGCGACAGCCTTGACGTCCTCGAACGACTGCGGAAAGAACTTCGCGCGGAACCACTCGCGGGCCTCGCGCAGCTTCTCCTCGCGCCGCAGCTCGTAGAGCCGGAGCACGAGCGCGGCATCTTCGTAGGTCGGCGGAATCAGAGCGGCCATCGCAACCTCCCTGGCAGTTCGGAGGTGGATCTTACCCGAGGCCAGCGCCCCCCCCGACCATCGCCGCAAGGCCGCGCAGGAAGATCGTCACGGCGAAGTAGAGAAAGAGCAGCGCCGACACGAGCGAGAGCACGCGGACGAGCCGCCGGCCGCCGACACGGGAGAGCGCCGCCGCCCCGAACGACAGGACCGCCGACCAGGCGACGCCCGCGAGGAAGAACCCGGCCGCGAATGGTACGAGCACCCGCCGCTGCCCGCCGTAGGACGCGATGACGCTCCCGCCGACAGCCGCAAACCACACGATCGCCGTCGGCGATGCGAGCGCCAGCGACAATCCCCGCCCCAAGAGTCCTCCCCCGCCCGCCGGCGCCGCGCCTTCCGGGCCGAGCTCGAGCTCGTGGGGCCGCAGGACCTCGCGCAGCATCCTCCACGCCAGAAAGAGAAGGACTGCCGTCCCGCGCCCAGCCAGAAGACCCAGCGCACCCACGGCACCGAGAGCAGGGCCAGCGCCCCGAGCGCCGCGAGGCCGAAGTAGAGAAGGTCCCCCACGCTCGACCCCAGCCCCACGAGAAACCCCGCCCGTCCCCCCCGCTGCAACGCCGTTCTCAGGATCGCGACGTTGACGATGCCGAGATCGAGGCAGAGCGACAGCGACAGCAGGAAGCCGGACCAGAGGGGCATCACCGCGAAAAGACCTCTGCCGCCCTCACTCGGCCCCGGCCGGAGGAACCGGGCTCGCCGTCAACAACTCCCTCGCCACGCCCTCATCTTCCTTGAGCACCTGGAGCCGGATCGGCCCCATCGCGGCATTGAATCCGGCTCCCAAGCTGCCCCAGCCGAAGAGGTTCTGGAGCCTCTCGTTTCGCGCGATGCAGGGAATCCCGGCCGAGTCCAGGACCGACTTCGCCACGGCGATCAGGGTCTGGTCGCCCGTCTCGAGCACCGTCGCCATCTCGAAGGGCTCGGGCGGCGCCGGTTCCGCGGGTGGATTCGCGACGAGATCGACGTCGCAGTCGGTGCAGCGGCTGAATCCCGAGCGGTACTCGTCGCCGCAGATCGGGCAGAACATGCCTAAGCGTTCTCCAGGATCGCGCGAAGCCGCTTCGGCGCGATCTCGAGGTAGCCGTCCCGGAGGAGACCCGCGAGACAGGTCTTGCGGACGCGGGCGAGGGCGCTGATCCGCCCCGACGTCATGACGTCACTTCGCCAGCAACATGGCGGCGTCGTGGGCTTCGCTGCTGGACACGACGGCATCGGCCTTGCGATCGCCATTCAGGTCGACGAGGAGGCCATGACGAGCAACACGAGGACGGCCGTTCGCCTCACTTCCCCTCGGAGAACACGCGCGCGTGGTCGCGCGCGAACTGCCGGAACGTGCGCGGCCTCCTCTTCGTGACCTCGGCGACGGTGTTGGTCACCGTGGCGCCGTACCCTTCCCGGAACGAGGCGAAGAGGATGATCATGTCGTCCGCGAGCCAGCGCGGCACGCCGTCGGCGATTATCTGCTTCTTCGCGTACTCCGGCGGGATGTGG
>JBGPGG010000128.1:0-7546 GCA_041483715.1 Thermoanaerobaculia bacterium | reverse complement strand
ACCTTCTCCAGCGCCTGGTAGATCGGGACCGTCCCGATCGGAACCGGGGAATTGCGCAGGATCCACTCCCGCGTCTCGTGGATGTTGCGCCCGGTCGAGAGGTCCATGACCGTGTCGCCGCCCCAGCGCGTCGCCCAGGTCATCTTCTCGACTTCCTCTTCGATCGACGACCCGACGGCGGAGTTGCCGATGTTGGCGTTGATCTTCACGAGGAACTTGCGGCCGATGATCATCGGCTCGGATTCCGAGTGGTTGATGTTGGCGGGGATGATGGCGCGCCCGCGCGCGACTTCGCTCAACACGAGCTCGGCCGGAACGTTCTCGCGGATCGCGATGAACTCCATCTCGGGCGTGACGACGCCCTTTTTCGCGTAGTGCATCTGCGTGACGTTGCCGCGTCCCCGCAGGACTTCCCGGGGCAACGTCATCGCGAGCCCGGGCGCGTTCAGCCGCAGCGGCGCCGAGCGGTCGTACTCTCCCCGCGCGAGGATCCACGGGCGGCGCAGCTCCGGCAGGCCGCGGTCGAGGTCGATCGCGACCGACGGGTCCGTGTAGGGGCCTGAAGTGTCGTAGACGCGCAGCGGCGCGTTCAGCTCCGCCTCGCCGCGCATCCCGCGCGTCGGCTGGAGTGCGATCTCGCGGAACGGAACGCGCATCCCGTGCGGGCCGGCGACGTAGACCTTGCGCGATCCGGGCAGCGGCTCCCGGTTGGCGACGGCGTTTGAGGGAAGCGCCTCGCGACGGATGCTCATGACAACTCCCTACGGCGGCATTACCCGCATCAGGTTCGCGGGGTCTCCCGCGCGACATCGCGCGGGACTCTCAGCCTTTTGCGCCGCAGCGCAAAGTGGGCTCCCCCGTGTAGCCGAGGAGAGTCTACTCCCAAGGGGAGGGTCATGAGTCCTGAGTTGTGAGTTGTGAGTCGGCTCATGAATGTTCCGACGACTCGAGACTCACGACTCACAACTCACGACCGGACCTTGTTTGTCCCTCGTCTGAGTAAGAATGGCCCCCAATGGCAACCCAGCCGCTTCTGCCCTTCGACGAGCCGCCCGAGACGGCACGCCTGATCCAGGAGCTCGCGCGGGCCTGCGCGGAGCAGCCGCTCGTGGAGAAGATCCTCGTGGCGCTGTCGCTTCCGGTCGGCCACCAGATCCTCGAGCGGCTCGCCCGCGAGGGTCACCCCTGGATGAACCTGCGCGTCGAGACGGTCCGCACGATCGCCCATGGCCTCCTCGGCGCGGACCTCGCCCGCGAGGGCCTGCAGCTGCTCTCGCGCGCCCAGGCGCTGGCCCTCGTCGAGCAGGCCTGCACCGAAGCGCTGACCGTGAAGTCGTACTTCGGGCCCTTGCGCTGCCTTCCCGGCTTCCACCGGGCCGTCCACCGCACGTTCGACGAGCTGCGCGCCGCGGGAATTTCGCCCGCCGCCCTTCCCGCGGGGGCCTTCACCGACGCGCGCAAGCGCCGCGAGCTCAAGGCGATTCTCGAGCGGTACAACGAGGCCCTGGCGAAGGGCCGCTTCATCGACGCGGCCGAGGTTCTGCGTCGCGCGGTCGAGGCGCTCCCGGCGACGGCGGCCCCCGACGCGCCGATCTACCTGCTCCCGGAGGGGCGGGAGCTGGCCGCCGTCGAACGCATCCTCCTCGAGCGGGTCGCCGGTTCGCGCCTGGTGTCCCTCGCCTTGGACGCGCCGTCCGAGTGGACGCGCACCGCGCGGAACGTGACGCTCCTGCGGGCCGTCGGCGAAGAGAACGAGATCCGCGAGGCCCTTCGCCGCATTCTCGCCGGCGGCATCCCGTTCGACGACGTCGAGATCCTCTACACCGACCCGACGACCTATCCCGCTCTCGCCTGGGAGCTCTCCCGGGAGCACGACGTGCCCTGCACGTTTGCGGCGGGAGTCGCGGCGCCGTTCACCCGTCCCGGACAGGCGGGCCTGGCCTTTCTCGAGTGGATCGGCGGCGGCTTCGAGTCCGACGTCCTGCGCGGGGCGCTCGCCTCCGGAGCCCTCACGTTCGACCGCCTGTCCTCGGCGGACGCAAGCGCGCCGGGAACGCGCGCGGCGGCCCGCGCCTTCCGGGACGCGCAGATCGGCTGGGGAGCGCGGCGCCATCGCACCGCCCTCGACCGCCTCATCGCCGAGCTCGAAAAGCCCGATGAGCGCGGGCGCGACGCCGAGGAGATGGACGAAGCGCAGCGGGCCAACCGCGCCGAGCGTCGCGCTCGCCGGCTCGCCGCCGCCCGGAGGGCGCGGGACTTCGCGATCCGGGCGCTGGAGCTTTCGGCGGAAGCGACGAAGATCGCCTGCGACCTGCGGGCCCTCGCCCGCGGATGCCGCCTCTTCGTCGCACAGTTCGGGCGGGTCGCCGACGCGATGGACGCGAGCGCGCTCACCGCCCTCCAGAAACTCCTCGAGGAGCTCGAGGTGCTGCCCGCGACGAAGCTCGCCCCGTCCGAGGGCGCCGAGCGCCTGGCCGACGCCGTACGCGTCCTCTCGATCGATGCCGATCGGCCCCGGCCCGGCCGCGTGCACGTCGCAGAGCTCAAGGTCGGCGGATTCTCCGGCCGCCAGCACACCTACCTCATGGGCCTCGACGAAGCGAGGCACCCGGGGGCCGATCTCGAGGACCCCGTCCTCCTCGACGCCGAGCGCCGCGGGATCAACCGCGCCCTCGCCCCGCTCGCGCTCCCCCTCTACCGGGATCGCCCGCGGGAGTCCGCGCGCGCGCTCGAGGAGTGCGTCGCGCGGCTGTCGGGCGAGCTGACCGCGAGCTATTCGAGCTGGAATCTCCGCAGCCTCGACCAGCAGAGCGAGCAGTTCCCCTCTCCGTTCTTCCTCGACCTCTACCGCGTCCGCTCGGGCGCGCCCGAGGCCGACTACAGCGCGCTGCTCGCGGCCCTGCCCGAAGCCGCGGGTTTTCTGCCCGGCGTCGACTCGGCGCTCGACGACACGGAGTGGTGGCTTTCGAGGCTCTTCGCCGCCGGGCCAGCGGCCGCGGCCGGAGCCGCGGCGCCCATCGTGCGCGCCTTCTACCCTCACCTGCTCGACGGGCACCGCGCCGAGGTCGCGAGAGATTCCGAGGAGTTCACGGTCTACGACGGCTGGATCCGCCCGGGCACGCCCGAGCTCGACCCGCGCGCGAGCGGCGAGCCGCAGTCGGCCTCGCGCCTCGAGACGCTCGCGCAGTGCCCCTTCCGCTACTTCCTGAAGCACGTCCTTCGCATCGAGCCGCCGAAGGAGATCGAGCGCGACAGCACCGAATGGCTGGACGCCATGACGGCGGGCTCGCTGCTGCACGAGGTGTTCCGCCTCTTCTTCGAGCGCATCACCGCCGCCGGCGAGAAACCGGAAGCGGCCCGTCACGCCGCCCTGATCGAGACGATCGCGGGAGAGCAGATCGCCACCTGGCGCGAGAAGGTCCCGCCGGCGAGCGAGCTCGCCTTTGGCCAGCGCCGCGACGACATCCTCGTGGCCTGCCGCACGCTCCTCGCGCTCGAGGAGGAGCACTGCCGGGAGATGACGCCACGGTTTTTCGAGATCCCCTTTGGTCTGCCGCGCGCCGAATCGCGGGCCGCGATCTCCAGTCGCGATCCCGTGGCGATCCCGCTCGGAAGCGGAAAGTCCTTCCTGCTGCGAGGCTCGATCGACCGCGTCGACGAGGCGCCCGACGGCTCCTTCCATGTCTGGGACTACAAGACCGGCGGCACCTGGCGCCACAAGGAAAAGCTCGGCATCCACGGCGGCCGGCAGATCCAGCACGCTCTGTACGCGATGGCGCTCGAGGCGCTCCTCGGCCGCGCCGGTATCACCGCGCCCGTCTCGCGATCCGGTTATTTCTTCCCGGGCCGCAAGGGCGAGGGCCAGCGCATGCCGATGACGCTCGACCTCTCGGAGACGCGCGACGTTCTCGTCCGGCTCCTCGATCTCCTGCGCGAGGGCCTGTTCCCACACGCGATCGCCAGGGACGACTGTAGGTACTGCGACTACGAATCCGTCTGCGGCGGCGCCACGGAGGCCGCGCGGCGCTCCGCGGCAAAGCTCGAGAAAGCGACCCTGCCCGCTCTCGCCGCGTTCCGGGAGATCCATGGGAAAGGCTGACCCCCGCCCGGGGGCGCTGCCCGACGAAGAGGCGCGGCGCGCGATTCGGGAAGACCTCGGCACCTCTCTTCTCGTCGAGGCCGCGGCCGGCACGGGAAAGACGACGAGCCTCGTCGAGCGCATGACCGCGCTCATCCGGACGGGGACCACGACGATCGACCGCCTCTCGGCGGTCACGTTCACGATCCGGGCGGCCGCGGAGCTGTCGGAGCGGTTCCAGACGAGCCTGGAGGCGGCCGCCCGCGCCGCGGCCGGCGACGAGCGCCCGCGGCTCGAAGCCGCCCTCGCGCGCCTCGACTCCGCATTCGTCGGGACGATCCACGCGTTCTGCGCGCGGCTGCTGCGCGAGAGGCCCGTGGAGGCCGGAGTGGACCCGGGGTTCTCCGAGATGGACGAGCCCGAAAACGCCGCGGCGCGCCTGGAAGGCTGGGGCCGCTACACCGAACGTCTCTTCACCGGCGAGAGCCAGATCCTTCCGCGCCTCGCGGCGCTTGGAATTCGCCTCGAGGACCTGCGCCAGACCTACGAGACGCTCTCGGACAACGAAGACGTCGAACCGGCGATCGGGCCCGAAGAGCGGCCGCCGGACTTTTCGGCGGAGCGCGCCACCGTCGAGGCATTCCTCGCCCGCGCCGCCGCCGAGCTTCCACCCGAGATGCCGCCCGGCGGCTGGAGCGACTTCCAGGAGGCCGTACGGCGGGCGGCGCGCATCGTCGCGCTGCGGGACACCTCAGACTCCGCGGCCTTCGCGCGGGTCCTCGAGGCACTCGGTCGCGCCCGGAACAAGGGCAAGGATGCCGGGCGGCTGCGGGTCGAGTTCGAGACGCTCTGCCGCGAGACGACCGATCGGGGCCTGAGCCGCTGGCGCGAGTACCTCCATCCGATCCTCCTGCACGCCATCGCGCCGGCCGCCGTCGAGTACGCGTCCTGGCGGAGGCAGAACGGGCGCCTGAACTTTCAGGACCTCCTGCTGCTCGCGCGCGATTTGCTGCGCGACCATCCGCAGGTTCGGCGCGATTTCCAGGACCGCTTCCTGCCCATCCACGTCGACGAGTTCCAGGACACCGATCCGATCCAGGCCGAGATCCTCTTCTACCTGACCGGCGGCGAGGCGGAGGAGAAGGACTGGCGCAAGCTCACGCCCCTTCCGGGAAAGCTCTTCGTCGTCGGAGACCCAAAGCAGTCCATCTACCGGTTCCGCCGCGCCGACATCGAGACCTACGGCGCCGTACGCACCCGCATCGAGAAAAGCGGCCGCGTCCTTAATCTCTCGGCCAATTTCCGCGCTACCGGCCGGCTCTGCCAGTGGGTCAACGCCGCATTCTCGAAAGAGTTTCCACCTGCCGCGACGCCGCAGCAGGCTGCCTGGGTGCCGCTCGCGGCGCAGCGCGGGGAGGGTTCGCCCGGGGTCTTTCGAATCCAGACGCGAACTCCGACCTCGGCAACGGCGCCGCTCGTCGAGCAGGACGCGGCCCGCATCGCGCGCGCCATCGAGGCTGCCGTGCATGCCGGCGAGCGCCGGCCGGGGGACTTCCTCGTCCTCTTCCGCACGCGGAAGCACATGTCGGACTACGCCCGTGCGCTCGAGGCGCGCGGAATTCCGTACGAGCTCTCCGGCGGCGGAGCGTTCAAGGACTCGGAGGAGCTTCGGACGCTGCTGCCGCTGCTCCAGGCGATCTCGGACCCCGACGACCCGGTCCCCTTCGTTTCCGTGCTGCGCGGGCCGCTCTTCGGCGTCGACGACGAGACGCTGTACCTCTTCTCGCGCGCCGGCGGCCGCTTCTCGTTCCGGGCGGCGCTGCCCGAAGGGGCCGACCCGCGGATTGCCCGGGCCTGCGAATTGCTGCGCGAGGGCGACGCGCTCGCGGGCGCGCTCCCCCCGGCGGCCGCGATCGCGCGGCTGTGCGGACAGCTCGGCTGGACGGCGTACGCCGGAGCCCGGGAGCTCGGGGACAGCCGCGCCGGGAATCTGCTGAAGGCGATCGCGGCGGCGCGCACCTTCTCGGCCGAGGGGCTCGACTTCGCGGCGGTCGTCGCGGAGCTGGATCGGCTCACGGGCGAGGGGTACATCGAGGAGATGAGCGCGCAGCCGGGGCGGCGGGGCGCCGTGCGCCTGATGACCGTCCACGGCGCGAAGGGCCTCGAGGCGCCGATCGTTTTCCTGGCCGATCCCCGCCGCGAGCGGGACCGCCCGACGCGTTTCTGGATCGATCGCCGCGGCCCGAGCGCCTGGGGCCACTGGCGCGTCATTCGGGAGACCGAGGGCTTCGGCGTCGTCGAGATCGCCCAGCCGCGGGGCTGGAAGGAAATGTCCGAGGCCGAGGAGGCCTTCGAGGCCGCAGAGAAAGCGCGACTCCTCTACGTCGCGGCGACGCGCGCCCGCGAGATGCTCGTCGTCAGCATCTGGAAGCAGGGAAAAAGCGAGAACGCGCACGGGCCATGGAGCCCGCTCGCGCCCTATCTCACGGAGGACCTGCCCGAGGCGGCGCCCCCGACCGCGGCCGAGCCCCCGCCGCCGCTCTCCCGACTTCCGGAGGAGCTTTCGGCCTTCGCGCGCCGGCGGCAAGAACGCCGGGAAGACAGCGCGCGGCCGACATACGCCGTGACCCCCGTCACTCGCGTTGCGCACGCCGGTCCTCGCCCCGCCTGGGAACGGACCGGCCGCGGCATGTCCTGGGGCCGCGTCCTGCATCGCCTCCTCGAGGCCCTGATGCGGGACGGGACGCTCGACGTGCGCGCCTACGCCGCGAACCTGCTGGCCGAGGAGGAGCGCTCGGCCGGCGACCTCGAGGAGATCGTCCGCACCGTCGAGGGCGTGCGCGCGTCCGAGCTCTGGAAGCGCGCGGCGGCCGCGCCCCGGCGCCTCGTGGAAGTGCCGTTCGCCCTGATGGTCCGCCGCGAGGAGCTCGGCCTCGCGGACGGACCGGCCGAGACGCTTCTCCAGGGCGCCATCGACCTCGTCTTCGAGGAAGACGGGGCCTGGACGCTCGTCGACTACAAGTCCGACACGGTGGGCAACAACCTCGAGGAGCTCGTGGCGTTCTACACGCCGCAAATCGCGATCTACCGGCGGTACTGGGAACGCCTCACGGGCCGTCCCACCCGCGCCGGGCTCTTTTTCGCAGAGACCGGCCAGGAAGTCTGGCCGGAGATTCCCCGATGACGGCCGTGGGCCCCCTGGACACGATCTTCAGGCAGACCATGAGAGGCTGACGCCATGGACGCTTCCACCTACGACCTCGTCGTGATCGGCTCGGGGCCGGCCGGCCAGAAAGGCGCGATCGCGGCCGCGAAGCTCGGCAAGAAAGTCGCGGTGATCGACCGCAAGGAGATGGTCGGCGGCGCCTGCCTGCACACCGGAACGATCCCGTCGAAAACCCTGCGCGAGGCGATCCTGTACCTCTCGGGCTTCCGCGAGAGGACCTTCTACGGCCGCGACTACACTTT
>JBGPGG010000127.1:0-7595 GCA_041483715.1 Thermoanaerobaculia bacterium | reverse complement strand
TCCCGAACGTGTAGCTCTTGCTCTGCCCCTGCGGCCAGGTCCCGAGGTTGAATTTGTCGGCGCAAGCTTCCGGCGTGAACACGTTGTGGAGGACGGCGTCCGAATTGAGAAAGTCGACGGTCGTGCCGACGAGAACCGGCAGGATGTGCGGAGCGAAGACGAGGTTCTTCTGGTCGATCTTCGCGTGATCCTTGGGGGCGGGAAAGCTCTTGCCGGCGATGACGCCGACGTAGACGACTGCGTCGGCGCAGTCCCGGACGCCCTTGCAGACGACCTTTCCGTGCAGGTCGCCGGCGGCCGCGGGCAGCGCCACCGCCAGAACCAGAAGAACGAAGAGAGCCTTTTTCATCGCATGCACTCCTTGTTTAGAAGGCCGCCCGGAGGACGGTGGAGATCGTGTAGTTCTTGGAGTTCACGAGGTCGTCGTTGTACTCGACCATCAGCTTCACGTTGGCATAGGCGAGGAAGCTCAGGTTTGCGGTGAGGATCTTCGCTAGCTCCGCGGTGGGATCACCCGGGCTGAGTTGCTGGTAGCGCACGGAGGCTTGCAGCGGCGGAACGAAGACGTAATCAGCCTGGACGAACCAGGCGTTGTACTTCGGGTTCTTCGTCGCGAAGAGCGCGTTCGTTCCAGGATCGAAGAGCTGGAGCTTGTCCTTGCCCTGGAGGTAGCCGCCGAAGAGATTCAGGTCCCCGACGTAAAGCGAGCCGTAGATTCCATAACGCTGGAAGGAGGTATCCTGCTCGTTGAAGGGCTCGCCGGCGGCATTGGTGACCTCGTAGTTGACCCCGCTCCCGTTACCACCGTATCCGAAGAAGCCGAGCCGGAAGGACGTCTCCCGCCAGTTCTCGGGCGGCAGCGTGACGCCGGTGGACGTTCCGTCGAGCGCCATGCCGCCGATCTTGTAGTCGATGCGGCCATAGACGTCTTTCTGGGTGCTGCTCCCGAAGGAGTCGAGGGCCCCGCCCGGCCCGATCGGGCTGTCGACGCCGATGACGTACAGCAGGCGATGCGCCACGACGCCGTACATCTCGATGGCGCGGGTGTTGGCCGGCAGGCCCACTCCGCAGGAGTCGCTATCGCAGAGCCCTGTCCCGCCATTGAATCCGATCGGGTTGTAGCCGAAGAACGTGTCGATGCCGCTGTCGGTCATGATCCACATTTCCTGGAAGCCGGCCCAGGCGTTGGGCGCGAGCTTCCCGATGCGGAAGTTGAAGAAGTGCTCCGGCCCGAACGCGTTGACGAAGTCGAGCCGTGCGTGCTCGATCTCGACCTCGGAGCCTCCGCTCGGAAGTTCCCCGTAAGAGAGCTCGCCGAAGAAGCTCATGTGGTTGCCGAGCGTTCCGGCCGCGAACAGGTTGACCTCCTGGGGGAACTGGAAATCGTTGTGGAGGATCTGGTGGCCCGAGTCGTCCTGGGCGGAGGCGTAGAGGTCCGCCATCTTGATGTTCAAAGCGAACGGGACGTTGCCCGGTAGCGTGCTGGGGTAGACCATCTTCGGCCAGAGCTTCTCGTAGGCCTCCGACCCGAGAGAGACGGGGACCTGCTTGACCTGCTCCTCCGTCTCGCCCGGCATCCGGTAGCCGTTCAGGCGGAATGCCTCTCCGAAGGGATTGAGCTTCGGAAAGACGACATGACAGGTCTGGCAGGACGTGTGGTACTTGCGAGAGAACACCGGGACCGCGTCCGCGGTGCGCACGCCCGCGCCGAAGATCACGTACCCCACGGTGAGGAACGCGAAGACGATGCAGAGACCGCGTTTCGAGCTTTCCATGGGAGCCCTCCTTCTCTGGAGGGCATGCTCCCGCCGCGGCGGGGCCCGGGAAATGCCGCATCCTCACCAATTCCGATGGGGAGAACGCACCAGGAGGTGGACCTAGACGATGCGCTGCTGGAACGCGAAGGCGACCGCTTCCGCCTTGGAGTGGACTTCGAGCTTCTCGAGGATGTTCTGGATGTGGTTGCGGGCGGTCAGGTTCGAGATGTGCAGCCGCCCGCCGATCTCCGGCGTCGATCGCCCGGCCGCGAGCATGCCCAGGACCTCGACCTCCCGGGCCGTGAGCTTGCGGGCCCGGGCGTCTGGCGATTCCCGCACGGCAACGAGCATCGGTCGCGGCGGCGCCTCTCGGAGCGCCTCTGACGCGTGCATCGGCGGCTCCGACGGTTTGAGAATGTGCGCGAGCACGAAGTGATCGGGCGGACGGACCGCCAGATGGAGAACGCTGACATCCATCGGGATCATGCGCCCGTCCTTGGCGCGCATTCGGAGGCCGAAGTGGCGGATGGTCTCGCCCCGCGCCGCGATCTCCGTGACCGGGCAGTGTTCCGAACAGTAGCGGTTCCCGAAGGCGTCGCAGCCTCGGAGGGCTGTGGCGCAGGAGGATCCCACAATCTCGTCCTCCTGGAATCCGAACAGGCGCTCGCAACTCAAGTTCCAGAAGATGACGTTCAGATGACGGTCGGTGGCGAAGACGGGATCCGGGGAGAGAATCAAGGCCTCGAAAAGACCCAAAACCTCCTGCGGAACATGGCTTGCCCGGTTCAAGAGGGGCGCCTGTTTACGACGGTCTGGGGCTTGCGTGGTCCAGGGCCTGCGCGGGTGCTGGTTTCGCTTTCCACGTGATCATAAAGCTAGCACATCCCTCCGGGTACCTCGCGCCTCCGGGACGCCTGCTCGCCGCCACCGACTGGGTGAGGCGCCAGCCGGGCCCTCTCGCCGCCGCCCGCTGACGCCGGCGCGCGTCCAGCCCGCCCCGCCGGGGATTTGATGCGTTTGCACCAGTCAGCAGCAGGACCCTCGCAGCGAGACTCTCATGACGATGCCACTGGCGGAATGCATCATCGCCCGCGGCACGGAATGAAAGACTCTGCAGCGGGCGGCAAGGCCGCCGGGTGAAAAGGAGGCCGTATGCGAGTCGGGGACATCATGAAGCGAAAGGTCGAGACGATCTCGGCCGGCGAGCCCGTCGGCGCGGCGGTCGAGCGAATGCGGCAAAGGCGGATCCGGCATCTCGTCGTGATGCGCGGCAAGGATCTCGCGGGCATCGTCTCGGACCGGGACCTCGCGTCGCTCGGTCCGGGAGACGCCCGGGTCGAGGACGTGATGTCGGCTCCCGCGGTCTCGGCGACTTCGGACACGACGGTCCGCAAGGCCGCCAACCTTCTTCGGGGGCGCAGCATCGGCTGCCTGCCCGTGATGGAGGACGGCGATCTCGTCGGCATCGTGACCACGACGGATCTGCTCGAGCGGATCGGCCGCGGAGTCGAACGTCCCGTCTCCAAAGGGAAGCGGTGGATCCTCAAGGGCCGCGGCCCGCGCCGCAAGAGCGTGGTCGGCCACAAGGGCTTCGCCAGCCACTGAGACCCGGGCCTCGCCCGCGGCGCAGCAGGTGGCAGGGCCGGTCGGCATGACATCGCTCTCCCCGGCGGCCGCGCCGGCGCTCGGGCTGACCTCGGCGCAAGTCAAAGCAACGAGCCCGCGCACTGCGCGAGCTCATGTCGAAACCTTGCTATGGGATCCTGGGAAACCGGCCGAGGATCGTCTCTCTACTGTTTGTCGTAGACCACCGTGTTGCTCACGGCCTGGCCCTTCGCGTTGGTTCCGGTCTGGGTCACGGTGAGGGACTTGCCGTCCTTCGCAACGACGACCTTGGCGGACATCGTCGCCTTGCCGCCCTTCTTCCAGGTGTTCTCGTAGCTGTTGTCGTCGATCTTCTTCGGCGAAGCCATGTCGGCGTCCGGGTTGCCGGCCCACGCGGCGTCCTTGCCGTCGAACTTGGACACGTACCCGCCGTGCATGACCGCTCCATCGGCCGCGACCCCGTCCGAGGTCAGCTTGATCCCGGCCGGCGTCATTTCGAATTTCAGCGTCAGGCTCTTCGGCGCGGGTCCCGGGCTGAACTTGGACTTCGCGGCGTCGAGTTTCCAGGTGCCCAGCCAGTTGTCAGCGGCCAGAGCGAGGGAGCTCGAGAGAACGATGGCGCAGCACGCCGCGAGGGAAACCTTGAGCAGGTTTTTCCGCATGACCAACCTCCTTGTAAAAAAAATAATGATGTCCGGCCAAATCTCAGGAACCGTGAGGTTCCACTGGGGTGGATCATATGCCCTTTTTGCCGGCGTCCAGCCCCGCCGGGAGCCCGCTCGTGCTTCGGAATCGGCGTCGGGACGGCCTTGCGGGCGGTGTCGCCGTTCGGATCGGCTGCGGCGGCTAGGAGGCCACGGGCTTGAGCGGGATCGGGCCGCTCGACCGGCTCTGGCCGGTGAGCGCGCGCCGCATGTAGCCCGCCTGCCCGAGGTGGAAGGCGGCGTGGGTGCAGAGATGGAGCAGGAAGCGATCGGTCTGGAAACGCATGCCGTTGACGGCTTCCGGATACTCGGCGGCGAAATGGACCTCGGGAAGGCCGGGGAGCACCGCCTGGACGGCGCCGATGGCCGCCTGGATCTCGAGGGTCACATCGCCCTTCGATCCGGAGTTGCGCGTGAACTCGAGCTCGCGGTTTCGGACGTAGGCGGTGCCGCCGAGCACCCTGCCGACGTAGTGCTGGAGATTCCCCGCGACGTGGAGCGCGAGGTTTCCAGCGGAGTTCGTGATGCCGGGAATGGTCCGCCAGAGGCTGGCGTCGTCCGGGAAGAGCTCGATCTCGCGGCGGAGACCCTCGAGCTCGCGCACGAGGAGGGTCGCCATGTTGCTTCCCAGGCCGGCGTTCGGCTTCACGAAATCGCGCGCAAACAGGCTCAGCTCCGGTACTGCATCGGACAGCCGGGCCTTTCCGTCGAGCCGCATGCCCAGCTTCTCGAGCAGCCGGATCGAGCTCTCGTTGTCCGGATCGGTGATGGCGACGATACGTTTGAGCCCCAGGACTGTTCTTCCATGCTCCATGACCGCGGCCGCGGCCTCGTGCGCGTATCCCTTGCCCCAGAACGCCGGAAGAAACGCGAAGCCGATATCGGCGTCCGGCAGTGCGTCGCGCTTCAGAAGCCCGCAGAGCCCGATCGGCGTTCCATCGGATTTCTGCTGCGTCAGGTAGAGCCCGAAGCCGAACCGCCGATAGCTCTCGACGGGCCCGTTCAGGATGTAGTCGCGGGCATCGTCGAGCGTCCGCACGCCCTTGTCTCCGATGAAACGCAACCACGAAGGCTCGTTCAGGAGGCCGAGAATGAACTCGGCGTCGTCGAGCTTGAGATGGCGAACGATGAGTCGATCCGTTTCCAAGATTTTCAGGTCGCGATTCCTCGAGTGCCTAGCATCGCATTGCCGATGCGGACCACGGTGGGTGTTCCGGATTCCAACGCGATCATAGCCGCGACGTGCTAGCGTTGGCCTTGGCTGTCTCTAGGAAAGGAGCTCCCGGTCTGGCGCTGGCGCTCGCGTCCGACAACTTCGTCAACAAAGGCTGGCAGGGCCAGGGTTCTGCCAACGCCACCGCCGGCAAGGAGCAGGTCGGTGCCCAGACCGGCTTCGTCAACGGCCTGGCGACCTATCAGATCGGCAGCACCGGGCTCATGGCCAACGTGGACCTTTCCGGATCGAAGTACTTCAAGGACAAGGATCTGAACTAGCTCCCGGGAACGTCTCTGCCCGCCGCGGCGGCCCCGAAGCGGCCCGCGGCGGGCGGGGGTGACCCTTGCTCTTCTCCCCGGACTCGATATGGTTGGGGCAACCGTGCGCTTCCCGTCCCGCATGAGGAGGTAAAAATGGTCCCGTTGACCACGCTCTGGCTCCCGATCCTCTTCTCGGCCGTGATCGTGTTTCTCGCGAGCTTCGCCATTCACATGGTACTGACGTACCACCGCGGCGACTACGCCAAGGTGCCGTCCGAAGACGAGGTCATGGAGGCCCTGCGGAAGTTCGGCATCCCCCCGGGCGACTACTTTCTTCCTCATTCGAACGGGTCGGCGGAGATGAAGTCGCCCGAGTACATGAAGAAGGTCGAGCGCGGGCCGCTCGTGGTGATGACGGTCATGCCGCCCGGCGGCCTTGCCATGGGCAAGCGCCTGGCGCAGTGGTTCTTGTTCATCGTCGTCGTGGGCGTCTTCGCGGGTTATGTCGCCGGCCGGACGCTCGCGCCGCAGACACCGTACCTGACGGTGTTCCGCGTCGTCGGCACGGTCGCCTTTACCGGCTACGTGCTGGCCCTCTGGCAGAACTCGATCTGGTACGCGCGCAAGTGGAGCACGACGTGGCGGTCGTCGTTCGACGGCCTCGTCTATGCCCTCCTGACGGCCGGAACGTTCGGTTGGCTCTGGCCGCGCTGAAAGCCGCGCGGACCGGCCTCTCGAGGCCTCGCGCCCGGACTCGTCATTTCGCGAGGGCGTCGAGGTAGAGGAGGTAGTCGGTCGAAACCGGCGTCTTTCCGAGCTGCCGCAGTAGCGTCGCGACCTGGCCGCGGTGATACGTGCCGTGATTGGCGATGTGGACGAGCGTCTCCCCGAGCGGGTAGGTGAAGGTGTTGCCCTTGAAGTTCACGTAGGTCAGCGGCTCCGCCATGCGCTCGGCGGTCAGCGATTCGGCGAAGATGCGCATGCCGTCCTCGACCGGCTTCCACTTCTCGCGAAGCGCGTCGAGTGACGCGACCTCTTGCGCGCCGGGAAGCGCTCGCGGCGACTTTCCGTGCCAGCGTTCGAGCCACACCCAGTCTGCGCCATAGAGGTGGACGAGAGTGCCCAGCACCGAGCCGAAGCTGCCTCCGACCGGCCGCACGAGCTCCTCGGCGTTGAGCGCTTCGAGGGAACCGAGCGTCTGGGCTTTGGCCCAGCGGCCATAGGCGAAGAGCTTCGCGATGTCCTGGGGTGTTCGAGCCATGGTCAGCCTCCTTGTCATCGTTGCGTCACGCCCTCGGCGGGATCTCGTCGGGTCGGCGGCCCCGATCGGCCGGGTCGCGCCGGGCGTGCTTGCGGGGATCGAACGTCACGGCCTCGTAGCAGATGGGGCACTTGAGGCGTCCGTCGGGCGGAATCGGCGCAAAGCGCTGGGAGCGGCACGCCGCGCACGTCCAGCGGGCCAGCCGACGCTCCTCCCCCTCGTAGTCCATCTCGCGGGAATGTTACGCCCGTCGGGCGCCGATGATCCCCCCCTACGACAACTCCTCGCGCCACACGGTCACGGCCTTGCCGCCGAGGAACACGCGGCCCTCGCCCACGCGCACGCCCACCACGCCTCAGCGCCGGGACGCCTGGAATCCGACCCGAGCCGGGCGGCCCAGAAGGGGCCAAGCGTCGACGCAGAAGATCGGGACGCTCATCGCCCCGGGTCTCTTACGCCGTCCGCTTCTTCGCCGCCTTGATGGCCGCGGCGACGCCGGACTGCTTGCGAATGGCCTTGATCCGGACGCGCGCTTCCTTGGAGAGGCTGCGAACGGCGACCATGTAGTGCCCCTGCGCCCGTTGCGCGGTTGCCTGGGCGCGGGAGAGGGCCTTGCGGGCCTTCGGCGCCGCGCGCCGCGCTGCCTTGCGGCCGGCCTTCGCGATACGGCGGGCGACGGGGGCCGCGGCCTTCTCGAGGGCTTCCAGCCGGGCGCGCAGGTCGCGGATCATCTTCTCGCGGTTCTTGAGTGCCTTCGTCACGTCCGCGGCGGCGATCCGGCCGTCCTCGATC
>JBGPGG010000126.1:0-7625 GCA_041483715.1 Thermoanaerobaculia bacterium | reverse complement strand
GTCTCTACTACTCCATCCGCGGTTTCGCCGTGGCGGGGGCGGCGGCGATCGGCGGCGTTCTCTGGACGATTCGTCCTTCCCTCACGTTCGTCGCGGCGACGGCCCTCGGTATTGTCGGAACGCTGTGGGCGGCCCTGTACCTGCCCCCGGAGGGTCGGCTCGAGGAGCAACATTCATGAAGTGGGTGACTCGCAGCCGCATACACGTCAATCGCACGGCGACGGGCTGGCTGATCCGCCGGTTTCTGGACCCCGAGGCGGAGATCCTGTTCGTCGAGCCCACGCAGGTCGCCGTCGTCCAGGAACGGGACGGGGCAATCGGTTTCGACGCCCCCGGCGCCCGCCATCCACACAGGGATGCGTTGGGCCGATGCTCGTTCGAACAGCTGGTGGCTGAGCGGCTCCCCGCCGATCCGGCGCTTTCGCGTCTCGCGCGGATCGTCCACGGAGCGGACTTTCCCGAGGAGATGGACGTGACGCCCGAATCGGCCGGCCTCTGGGCGATCAGCCAGGGGTTCACGGATGTCGGCACGGACGACGAGGACATTCTGAAGCGCGCCGGGTTTCTCTACGACTCCCTCTACGCCCACCTGCGCCGTCAGGAAGGTTCGAGAGCGTAGTTGAGATTCGCGCGTCGTCTGACACTTCGGGCGTTCGCGCTCGCCGCTCTCGCGGCGATCCTGACACTCGCCGCAGGTAGCGCAGGCGCTCAGGCGCCCGAGCCGCCGCTGGATCTGGTCACGGCCGGCGACGTCGAGGGGCAGATCCATCTCGATGGCCTGCTGGACGAGCGGGCCTGGGAGAAGGCGGGAGTCATCGCGGATCTCGTCCAGCAATCGCCGAAACCCGACGAGCCGACGCCCTTCCGCACCGAGGTTCGGATCCTCGTCGACAGTGGCAACCTGTATTTCGGGATTACGTGCACCGATCCGGACCCCTCCCGCATCGCCGTGCACACGATGCAGAGGGACGGCAACATGCGTGGAGACGACACCATCTCGATCGTGCTCGACACCTTTCACGACCACCGCACCGGGTATCTCTTCGAAGTCAACGCCGTCGGCGCACGGCTCGACGGTTTGATCTCGGACTCCAACGCCGACAGCGCCTCGCTCGACTGGGACGGCATCTGGAACGTCGCTACGCGGCGAACGGCTGCCGGCTGGACCGCGGAGATCATCCTTCCGGCGCAGACGCTCCGGTTCAACCGATCGACCGGGCAATGGGGCTTCAACATCCAGAGATACGTCGCGCGGGAGCTCGTGACCCTCCGCTGGACCGGGACGACGTTGGATGCAAACCTCCTCGACATGCGGCGCGCCGGGAACCTCGAAGGAATCGCCGCGCTCTCCCAGGGCTGGGGCTTGACCGTGTCGCCCTACGCCCTCGGGCGCTACGAGGTCGACCCGGTCACGAATCACAGCTTCACGCAGGGCCAGGCGGGTGTCGATGTCGGCTACCACGTGACATCCCAGCTCGATGGCGTTCTCACGATCAATCCCGACTTCGCCGAGGTCGAGGCCGACAGCCGGCAGGTCAATCTGACCCGGTTTGCCCTCTTCTTTCCGGAGAAGCGGCCCTTCTTCACCGACGGCGCGAACTTTTTCGACTTCGGGTTGGACCTCCAGGACGCCTTTATCCCTTTCTACTCTCGCACCGTCGGCCTGTACAACGATCGGATCATTCCGATCACGGCCGGACTGAAGGTCGTCGGGCGGGAAGGGCCTTGGGGCGTCGGCGCCCTCGACGTCCAGACGCGCGACACCTTCGGCGTGCCGGGGACAAATCTGGCGGCAGGACGCGTCACCTACGACGTGAACCAGAACCTTCGGGTCGGGGCGATCGGCACCAACGGCGATCCGAACGGTCGGACGAGCAACTCGCTCGCCGGGCTGGATGCCGTGTGGCAGACCGCTAGCTTTCACGGCGACAAGAATCTCGGCTTCGGGCTTTGGGCGACGCGCAGCTTCGGCGAAGTCGGCCCCGGCGACCGGAACGGTTGGGGCGTCAAGGCCCAGTACCCGAATGACCTTTGGAACATCCAGGGCGCGGTCAAGGAGTTCGGGGACGCGCTCAGCCCCGTCCTCGGCTACCTGCCGCGCCCCGGAACGCGCCAGTACAGCTCTTACGTGGCCTATCAGCCTCGGCCCTCGGGAGGTCTTTTCTCGGGAGTGCGACAGTTCTTCTTCGAGATCAATCCGGTCCTGACCACGGACCTCCACGGCGAAACCGAGTCGTTTCGCACGTTCATGGCGCCCATCAACCTTCAGACGCAGGCGGGCGATCACTACGAGGCGAACTACGCCCCGGAGTACCAACGGCTGACGGAGCCCTTCGAGATCGCGCCCGGGGTCGTCATCCCGACGGGGAGCTACCAGTTCCACCGCTTTCGCGTAAGTATCGAGTCCTCGGATGCGCGACCCTTCTCGGCCGGGGGGACGGTATGGTTCGGCGGCTTCTACAACGGGCATCTCACCCAGGCGGAAGGATTCGTAAAGTGGACGGAAGGCTCCGGCCACCTACAGCTCGCACTCAACGTGGAGAACGACTACGGATACCTTCCCGAGGGCAACTTCATCTTCCGGCTCTGGCAACTGAAGACGGTTTACGCCTTGAATCCCAACCTCCTGCTTGCGGCGTTTTTCCAGTACGACTCCGAATCGCAGGACCTGGGGCTGAACGCGCGGCTGCGCTGGACGATCGTGCCCGGCAGGGATCTCTTCGTCGTCTGGAACCGAGGGTGGAAACACCCGATCTCCGAGCGCGCTCCCGACCTGCTGGTGCCCGAGGCCGACCAGATCATCGTGAAACTGCGCTGGACGTTCACGCGCTAGCGGCGTCGCGAAAGTCCTTGACAGGTCATTGGCTCCGCGTGTATTTAACCATTCGGTTACATACTCGAGAGGCTGCCGATGTCCCCCGATCGCCTCGACATGACGTTCTCGGCGCTCGCCGATCCCACCCGGCGGGCGATCCTCGCTCGCCTCGCCTCGGGCGAAGCCTCGGTCACGGAGCTCGCCCGGCCCTTCGAGATGAGCCTCCCAGCGGTCTCCAAGCACCTGAAGGTGCTCGAGCGCGCCGGCCTGATCGCGCGCGGCCGCGAAGCGCAGTGGCGGCCGTCCCGGCTCGAGGCGGGGCCGTTGAAGGACGTCGCCGACTGGGTCGACCACTACCGCAAGTTCTGGGACGAGAGCCTCGATCGCCTGGAGGTCTATCTCAAGGAATTGCAAGCACAGGGAAAAAAGGATGGCCGCAAAAAGCATTGAGCCCGAATTCGTCATCACGCGTGTCCTCGAGGCGCCGCGCGAGCTCGTGTTCCGCGCGTGGACCGATCCCGGGCACATGGCGCGGTGGTCGGGCCCGCGCGGCTTCACGTGCACCTGCGAGATCGACCCCCGGCCCGGAGGCGCGTATCGGCTCGTCATGCGGTCGGAGGACGGCGTCGATTACCCGATCTCGGGCGTGTTCCGCGAGGTCGTCGAGCCCGAGCGGCTCGTCATGACGATGGACCCCACCGGGCACCCGGCGCAGTGGCATGACCTCGTGAACCCGAACCGCGGGGACGATCCCAATCCGGCGGGGCAACTGATCACGACCGCGACCTTCGAAGACCTCGGCAGCAGGACGCGGCTCACGGTCCGTACCCGCTTCGAATCCGATGCCATTCGCGACGCGATGCTCAAGATGGGAATGACCGAAGGCTGGTCGCAAAGCCTGGAACGCCTCGAAGAGCTCGTGGCGAAGATCTGACCGACAACACGGAGGACAGGACACATGAACGCAACGACTCAGGACGCCACGAGCACAGCCGACCGGGAAATGACCGCGACCCGCCTTCTCGACGCGCCGCGGGAGCTCGTGTGGGAGGCGTGGACCGACCCGAGGCACGTAGCGCAGTGGTGGGGGCCCAACGGCTTCACGAACACGATTCAGGAGATGGACGTGAGGCCGGGCGGCGTCTGGCGCCTGGTCATGCACGGCCCCGACGGCACCGACTACAAGAACAAGATCATCTTTCTCGAGGTCGTGAAACCCGAGCTCCTGGTCTACAAGCATGCCGGCGACGAAGGCACCGAACCGGTGAATTTCCACGTGACGGTGACCTTCGCCAAGGAGGGCGACAAGACCCGGCTCACCATGCGCGCGCTCTTCCCGTCGGCCGCCGCCCGCGAGCACGTGATCAAGAAGTACGGGGCCGATGAGGGCATGAAGCAAAACCTCGCCCGCCTCGAGCAATACGTGACGAAGGCCCACGGCGACAGAGCATTCGTCATCACCCGCGTCTTCGACGCGCCCCGGGAGCTGGTCTTCCAGGCGTTCACCGAGTCGGAGCGTCTGGCGCAATGGTGGGGCCCGAAGGGCTTCGCGATGCTCGTCTCCAGGCTCGATCTGCGCCCGGGCGGCGTCTTTCACTACCAGATGCGATCGCCGGACGGCCGCGCCATGTGGGGCAAGTTCGTCTACCGCGAGATCGTCGCGCCGGAGCGGATCGTCTTCGTCAATTCCTTCGCCGACCAGGAGGGCAACCCGGTGCGGCACCCCTTGAGCCCCACCTGGCCGCTCGAAGTTCTTTCGACGTTGACGCTGGCCGAGCAGGACGGAAAAACGACGCTCACGCTGTCGGGCTTCCCGATCAACGCGACGGAGGTCGAGCGCAAGACCTTCGAGGACGGGCGCAGCTCCATGCAGCAGGGATTCTCCGGGACCTGGGACCAGCTCGACGCATACCTGGCGAAGGCGGTCAGCCGATGAGCCGGGACCGGGCCCTCCGCATCACGTACTTCCTGCTTCGCGTCGTCGCGGGACTCTTGTTCTTCCAGGCGGGTTGCCTGATCCTGCTCGGCTGGTTTGGCGGGATGCCCGGGGGCGCCATTGCTCCCCTCCTGTCCCAGACCGGCATCGGCGGGCTGCTCGAGCTCTTCGGCGGCATCTGCATCATGCTGGGTCTCTTTACCCGGCCGATCGCCTTCCTTCTGTCCGGCGAGATGGCCGTCGCCTACTGGCAGTTTCACGCGCCCAACGGCTTCTGGCCGATCGTCAACCACGGCGAGCCCGCCGTCCTCTTCTGCTTCCTCTTCCTCTTCATGGCCGCGCAGGGCGGCGGCGACTGGAGCCTCGACGCCCTGATGCGAGCCCGGCGCGGCTTCCGCGCTGCTCAGCCTGGAGTGTCGTGAAAAGCTGGAGATACTGACTGGGGCGGCGCTCCTCGCACGAGCGGTCGGGTAGAATCCTCGGCTCAACCCACCGAACAAGGAGACGCCAAGCCATGAAAACCCTTCTGACTTCTACGGCAGCATTCGTCGCCTGCGCCGTCCTCGCCCTGCCCGGCTCGGCCGTGGCTCAAACCGCTGCGGGAGTGCCCCCACAGATCACCACCCCGGACCGCGTCCAGACCCGGCTCGGCACGCTCGACTTCAAGGACGGCGCGCCGAGCAAGGAGACGCTCGCCAAGGTCTACGACCACATCGATTTCACCCACGCCTACGAAGCATTCGTCAACACCTTGTCGGGCGTCAGCATCAACTCCCTCCGAAAGGGCCTTCTCAGCGTCGGCGTCAAGGACAATGAGGTCATCGTCTTCTCCGAGCTGATGGACGCCAAGTCGCTCTTTCTGACGGCCAACGCGGACACGATTTATGTCATCGGCATCCTCGACCTCACCAAGGGGCCCATGGTGCTGGAGGTCCCGCCCAAGTTTCTCGGCGCCATCGACGACTACTGGTTCCGCTGGGTGACCGACCTCGGCGCGCCCGGCGCGGATCGCGGCGAGGGTGGGAAGTACCTAGTTCTGCCGCCCGGCTATGACGGTCCGCTGCCGGAAGGCGCGTTCTTCATCGCCCGCGCCCGCACCTCGCGTGTCGCCTGGTTCGGCCGCTCGTTCCTGGAGAACAAGAGCGATCCGAAGCCGGCGGTCGAGACGATCCGGAAGTTCACCAGGGTCTACCCGTACGAAGCCGGAGGCGTCGGCACACCCATCGCCGAGTTCCTCGCCGGCAAGGCCCGGCTCGGGCGGATCACTCCGCCGCCCCCGACCGTGTTCCACGAGGGCAGCGGCAAGGTGATGAACACCGTTCCGCCCAACGACTGGAGCTTCTACGAGATGCTGAACGAGATCGTGCAGCAGGAGCCGGCCACCTCACTCGACCCCGAGCTGATGGGGCCACTGGCCGCCATCGGCATCGTCAAGGGCAAGCCCTTCGCGCCCGACGCGCGGATGAAGAAGATCCTGACCGAAGCGCTCGCGGTCGCCAACGCCGCCTCGCGCACGTTGTTCATGAATCCGCGCGATCCGAGCTGGTTCTATTACCCCAACTCGGCCTGGATGAATTACCTCTTCCAGACCGGCTACGAGTTTGAGACGCCGATCCCGATGATCACGCGCGAGGGGGTGAAACCGTTTCCGCCCACCGGGTATCGCCAGCTGGATGCGCGCACGAACTTCTTTTACGGCATCACGGGCATCACACCCGGGATGGCCATGCGCCTGGCCGGCATCGGTTCGCAATACCTCTTCGCCTTGCAGGATGCGAACAAGCAGTATTTCGACGGTGCCAAGACTTACAAGGTCACGCTACCCAAGGGCATCCCCGAGGCGAACTTCTGGTCGTTCACTCTCTACGACAACATGACGCGCTCGATGCTCGACACGCCCCAGCGCTACCCGCGCGCCGGTAGCCAGAGTTATCCGTCGCCGGCCGCCGAGGCGAGCGCCGATGGCTCCACGACGATCTACTTCGGCCCGACCCAGCCCGCGGGCGTCAAGCGCGGCAACTGGATCCAGACCGTTCCGGGGAAGGGCTGGTTCACGATCCTGCGTCTCTACAGCCCGCTCGAGCCGTTCTTTACGAAAGAGTGGCGACCGAGCGAGATCGAGCTCGCGCGCTAGACGCCGCGCTTGTCCGGTTCGATCCCGGCGCGTCGAGCCCTGTAGCTGAACAGTTTGTGGCATTCCTGGCGGAGAAAACCGCCGGTGACCGGGATGGGATGATTGCCTTTCTCGAGAACGAACCGGCAAGAGATGAGACAAGCTCGCCACTTGTAGTCTTCGGTACCGCGCTTGCTGCCATAGGCGGCAATGTCGTTCTGGGAAACGCCGTAGACGACCGCGCCAATTCTGGACCACACGCAGGCACCGGCGCACATGGCACAGGGTTCGTGCGTGGAGTAGAGGACGAAGTCGGGCAGGTAGCGGCCATAGCCGCTGGATACGTACTTGAGCGTTTCCAATTCGACGTGTTTGATGCTCGAGCCCGAGGTTTTTACCCGGTTTCCAGCGCTGGCAATGACCACTTCGCCCTCGCTCGTGAGGCGTGTGATGACCGCGCCAATGGGATAGTCGCCTCGGTCACGGGCGCGTTTGGCCTCCGAGACAGCCAGCTCCATGAACTTCCTTCGGGGTTTGTAGGAACGAGGGATCATGCAGATAGATTATGCTCGTGGCTCCGCCGCGAGCTCCGAAGAGTTGACACCTCGATCGTGGAAATCCGAAGAGCGCGGCAACTCATCGCGGCCCGAAGGAGTTGGGAATGGTGGGAGGTGAGGGGATCGAACCCCCGACCACCTGCGTGTAAAGCAGGCGCTCTACCGCTGAGCTAACCTCCCGGCGCCGCGACTATATGGCGATGG
>JBGPGG010000125.1:0-7667 GCA_041483715.1 Thermoanaerobaculia bacterium | reverse complement strand
GTTCGGGCGCTACCTCGAGACCCGCGCGCGGGGCCGAACGTCCGCCGCAGTCCGCGAGCTGCTCGACCTCGCGCCGAAAGGGGCGCGGCTCGTGCGGGATGGCGTCGAGCGCGAGGTGCCGCTTTCCGAGGTCGCTGTGGGGGACCTCCTCCGCGTCAAGCCGGGCGACGCGATCCCGGTGGATGGGAGCGTGCGGGCGGGCCGCTCGACCGTGGACGAGTCGATGGTCACGGGCGAGTCGCTGCCGGTCGAGAAGGCCGAGGGCGACCGCGTCATCGGCGGGACCCTGAACGGCGAGGGTGTGATCGACGTCGAGGCGACCGCCGTTGGCAGCCAGACGGCGCTCGCCCAGATCGCGCGGCTCGTGCAGCAGGCGCAGGCCTCCAAGCCCTCCATTCAGAAGCTCGCGGACCGCATCTCCGGCATCTTCGTTCCGGCGGTCATGGGAATCGCGATCGTGACGTGGGTGGCCTGGTACGTCGTCGGCCCGGAGCCGCGCGCCCTCTTCGCGACGGTCGCGTTCGCGTCGGTCCTCATCATCGCCTGCCCCTGCGCGCTCGGCCTCGCGACGCCCACGGCGATCCTCGTCGGCACCGGCCGGGGCGCACGCGAGGGAATTCTCTTTCGCAACGCGAACGCGATCGAGGAGGCGCGCCGCGTCACGCTCGTCCTCCTCGACAAGACGGGCACGGTCACGGAGGGCAAGCCCCGCCTCACGGACCGCGTCCACCTCTCCGGTGTGCCAGACGAGGACCTGCTCGGGACCGCCGCGGCGCTCGAGCAGGGCTCCGCGCACCCGCTCGCCCGGGCGATCGTCGAAGCGGCGCGGGAGAAGGGCATCGCGCCGATGGCGGTGGAATCGTTCACGTCGAGGACGGGCCTCGGAATCTCCGGCACGATCCAGGGCCGGCGCGCCGTCGTCGGCAACGCCTCCCTCTTCGAGCAGGAGGGAATCGACATCTCGGCCGTGCACGAGGACATCGCGCGCTTTGGCAGCGAGGGCAAGACGCCGCTGCTCGTCGGATCGGGCGGAAAGCTGCTGGGAGTCCTGGCGGTGGCGGACCGGGAGAAGCCGTCCTCGAAGGGCGCGATCCGCCGGCTCAAGGAGCGAGGACTGAAGGTCGCCATGCTCACAGGTGACCGTCGCGACACCGCCGCCGCCGTGGCCGCACGCGTGGGCATAGGCATCGAAGAGGTCTTCGCCGAGGTGCTCGCCTCCGACAAGGCGGCGAAGGTCCGCAAGTTGCAGGCGCGCGGCGAGGTGGTCGCGATGGTGGGCGACGGCGTCAACGACGCTCCGGCCCTCGCGCAGGCGGACGTGGGCATCGCCATCGGCGCGGGGGCCGACGTCGCAATCGAGGCCTCGGACATCACGCTCGTGGGCGGCAGCCTCGCGTCCGTGGCGGAGGCGATCGCCCTCTCCCGTGCCACACTCGGCACGATCCGCCAGAACCTGCTCTTCGCCTTCCTCTACAACGCGCTTGGCCTGCCGATCGCGGCGGGCGCGCTCTACCCGGTCACCGGCTGGATGCTCTCGCCGATGATCGCCTCGGCCGCGATGGCGGCCTCCTCGGTCTCGGTCGTGAGCAACAGCCTGCGCCTGGCGAAGCGGAGGCTCGCGTGACGCCGGACCGGATCGCCGCCATCGGGATCGGCGCTGCGCTGCTCGTCCTTATCCTGGTGTTCTTCTTCGGGAAGCGGCGCGCGGTGGCCGCCGGGCCCGGAACGGGCGGAGCTTCCGATTCGCAGGAAATCACGATCGTGGTCGAGGGCGGCTACTCGCCCGATCGCGTCGTCGCTCGGCGCGGAGTGCCGCTCACGCTCATCTTCGACCGGCGCGAGACGAGCCCCTGCAGCGACGAGATCGTGCTGCCGGATTTCGGCATCGGCGCTCCCTGCCCGCGAACGCGAAGACGTCGATCGAGATCCGGCCCGAGCGCGCTGGCGAGTTCCCATTTTCGTGCGGCATGAACATGCTGCATGGGAAGATCCAGGTCGTCGAATGACGGAGCCGGAAGTGAGGGGGTCAACCGTGTATTTTTCTATGCTCGCTCCCCAACTTACAGGAATACACGGTTGACCCCGGAGCCCTCCGGGCCGAAGCTGCGCATCACCGAGATCTTCCGCTCGATCCAGGGCGAGTCGACGCGGGCGGGCCTGCCCTGCGCATTCATCCGACTCACGGGCTGCTCGCTGCGGTGCGTCTGGTGCGACAGCGCCTACGCCTTCCACGGCGGCCAAGACATGACGACGTCCGAGGCGGCCGAACGCGTGCTGGCGCTCGGCACCGAGCTCGTCGAGGTCACGGGCGGCGAGCCCCTCGAGCAGGAGGCGGTGTATCCGCTCATGGAGCGCCTCCTCTCCGCGGGAAGGACCGTGCTCCTGGAGACCGGCGGCCACGTCGCTCTCGACCGCGTCGATCCGCGCGTCGTGAAGATCGTGGACGTCAAGGCCCCGGGGAGCGGGATGCAGCACGCGAACCTTCCCGAGAATCTCGATCTGCTCCAGCCGCACGACGAGCTCAAGTTCGTGCTCGCCGACCGGCGCGACTTCGACTGGTCGCTCGATCTCGTGCGCGGGCGCCGACTCGACGAGCGCAACACCGTGACGTTCTCGCCGGCATGGGGGACGCTGCGCGCCGAAGATCTCGCCGCGTGGGTCCGCGACTCGGGCAGGCCGATACGGCTGGGGCTGCAGCTCCATAAGATCCTGTGGGGGGACGTGCCGGGGAGATGAGCCGCGCGGCCATCGTCCTGCTCTCGGGAGGTCTCGATTCCGCGACATGCCTCCTCCTCGCGCGGGAAGAGGGGCTCGAGACGCGCGCCCTGTCCTTCGATTACGGGCAGCGCCACGCGATCGAGCTCGAGCGCGCCCGCGCGATCGCCGAGCGCTACGGCGTCCGCGAGCACCGCGTGGTGCGCCTCGACTTTCCCGGCGCCGGAGCTTCCGCACTCACCGATCCTTCCCTCGCCGTTCCCAGGCACGACCTCGGCCAGGATGCCATCCCGATCACGTACGTGCCCGCGCGCAACGCCCTGTTTCTCGCGCATGCCCTCGCCTGGGGCGAGGTCACGGGCGCCAGTGACATCTTCATCGGCGCCAACGCGCTCGATTACTCCGGCTACCCGGACTGCCGGCCCGAGTTCCTCGAGGCCTTCGAGCGGATGGCGAACCTCGGCACGAAGGCCGGCGTCGAGGGCCGCGCGTTTCGGATTCGAGCGCCCCTGCTACGCATGACGAAGGCCGAGATCGTGAAGCGAGCGGCCGCACTGGGACTGGATTTCTCGCTCACGACCTCATGCTACGAGCCCGGGCCGGGCGGCGCACCCTGCGGCGCCTGCGACGCATGCCTGCTCAGGGAAAAGGGCTTTCGCGAGGCTGGACTGGCAGACCCCGCCCGCAATTCTTAAATACTTGAGCTATAGTGGCTAATATTCCTACAATTAAAACTTTACAGTCGAACACTCAGATATTATCTTACAGCCTCCAGCTCGGGCGCCCGCCGCTTTTCTCGAGCGATGGCCGCCCGTAGGGAAGGAACACAATGCGTTTTGACCAGCTCACCATCAAGGCCCAGGAGGCCGTCCAGGAGGCGCAGCGCGACGCCCGGGCCCGCGGAAACGCGGAGCTCACGGGCGACCACCTTCTGCTCGCGCTTCTCAAACAGGACGACGGCGTCGTCGTCCCCGTTCTTCAGAAACTCGGCGCCAATCCGGATTCCCTCGCCCGCGAGATCGAGACCGAGCTCGACCGCCGGCCCAAGGTTTTCGGCGCCTCGGCCGACGCCGTCATCGCGCGCGACCTGTCGCGCGCCTTCGACCGCGCTTTCGAGGTCGCGAAGGAGTTCGGCGACGAGTACGTCTCGACCGAGCACTTCCTCCTGGCCCTGGCCGAGTCGGGGGATGACACCGCGAAGCGGCTCGCGCAGGCCGGCGTCAAGAAGGACGTCCTGCTCAAGGCGCTAAAGGAAGTGCGCGGCTCCGCGCGGATCACGGACCCGAATCCCGAAGACAAGTACCAGGCCCTGAAGCGCTACACGCGCGACCTGACGGAGCTTGCCCGCCGCGGCAAGATCGACCCCGTCATCGGGCGCGACGAGGAAATCCGCCGCGTCGTCCAGGTCCTCTCCCGGCGCACGAAGAACAACCCCGTTCTCATCGGCGAGCCAGGCGTCGGCAAGACGGCCATCGTCGAGGGCCTCGCCCGCCGCATCCACATGGGCGACGTGCCCGAGGGCCTGAAGAACAAGCGCGTCGTCTCGCTCGACCTCGGCGCCATGATCGCCGGCGCCAAGTACCGCGGCGAGTTCGAGGACCGCCTCAAGGCCGTCCTCAAGGCGATGGAGGAGGCCCAGGGCACGATCATCCTCTTCATCGACGAGCTGCGCACGCTCGTCGGGGCCGGCGCGTCCGAAGGCTCGATGGACGCCTCGAACATGCTCAAGCCCGCCCTCGCCCGCGGGGAGCTGCGCGCCATCGGCGCGACGACGCTCTCCGAGTACCAGAAGTACATCGAAAAGGACGCCGCCCTCGAGCGGCGGTTCCAGCCCGTGTACGTCGAGGAGCCGAACGTCGAGGACACGATCGCGATCCTGCGGGGCCTGCAGGAGCGCTACGAGATTCACCATGGCGTGCGCATCACGGACGCCGCCCTCGTGGCCGCGGCCCGTCTCTCCCACCGTTACATCACCGGACGCTTCTTGCCCGACAAGGCCATCGACCTCGTGGACGAGGCGGCCGCGCGCATGCGCACCGAGATCGACTCGATGCCGGCCGAGATCGACGCAGTCGAACGCCGGAGCGTCTCGCTCGAGATCGAGAAGCGGGCCCTCCAGAAGGAGAAGACGAAAGAGGCGAAGCAACGCCTGGGCGAGATCGAGAAGCAGCTGTCGGAAGTCCGCGAAGAGTCGAGCCGGCTGCGCGCGAAGTGGTCGGCCGAGAAGGCCGTGATCCAGAAGACGGCTAAGATCAAGGAGGCGCTCGAGAAGGTCAGGCAGGACGCGGCCGACGCCGAGCACCAGGGCGAGCTGCAGCGGGTGGCAGAGCTGCGCTACGGGCGGCTCCCCGAGCTCGAGAAGGAACTCGCCGCCGAAAACGCGCGCTTGGCCGGGCTGCAGAAGGGCCAGCCGATGCTGCGCGAGGAGGTCACCGAAGAGGACATCGCGGCCGTCGTGTCGAAGTGGACGGGCGTGCCGGTCAGCAAGATGATCGAAAGCGACTCGGAAAGGCTCCTGAAGATGGAGGACCGACTTCACGCGCGCGTCATCGGCCAGGACGAGGCCGTCCGGGCGATCGCGGACGCCGTCCGCCGCTCGCGTGCCGGGCTCTCGGACCCGAAGAAGCCGCTCGGCTCCTTCCTTTTCGTGGGCCCCACCGGCGTCGGCAAGACGGAGCTCGCCCGGGCGCTGGCGGAGTTTCTCTTCGACGACGAGCACGCAATGGTCCGCCTCGACATGTCGGAGTACATGGAGAAGCACGCGGTCGCGCGCATGATCGGCGCCCCGCCGGGCTACGTGGGCTACGAAGAGGGTGGAAGGCTGACCGAAGCCGTGCGGCGCCGGCCGTACTCGGTCGTTCTCTTCGACGAGATCGAGAAGGCCCACCCCGACGTCTTCAACGTGCTCCTGCAGGTCCTCGATGACGGCCGCCTCACGGACGGCAAGGGCCGAGTCGTGTCGTTCAAGAACACCGTCATCATCATGACCTCGAACCTCGGATCGGAGTGGATCGCCGAGGAGTCCTCGCGCGACGAGGCCGAGGTCAAGGCGAAGATCGAAGAGGCCCTGCGGCGCCACTTTCGCCCGGAGTTCTTCAACCGGATCGACGACGTCATCGTCTTCCACCGCCTGACCCATGAGGAGACCGAGAAGATCGTCGAGATCCAGCTCCAGGGCCTGGCCCGGATCCTGCTCGACCGGGGCATCCGGCTGACCTGGACGCCCACGGCCCGGCGCCTGCTCGCCGGCCGGGGCTACGACCCGACGTTTGGCGCGCGGCCACTCAAGCGGCTCATCCAGAAGCAGGTGTCGGACGTCCTGGCCGGAAAGCTGCTGCGCAGACAGATCACCGACGGCGACGCGGTCGAGCTCGACGTCTCTCCCGATGGAGAAACGCTCGTCGTGAACAAGACATCTGTATCCGTGTCCGTCGGCGGAGAGAAGGCGTGAAACACCGCCTGGTCGCCGGCCTCCTCCTCGCCGCCGCCGGCGTGGCCGCCGGGGCGCCGCTCTCCACGCGTCGGAGCGAGATCGTCCAGGTCGTCGAAAAGGTCTCTCCCGCCGTCGTCAACATCTCCGCCGAGCAGATCCTGCGGCGGCGCCCGTCGGTCTTCGACGACTTCTTCTTCGGCTTCGACTCCCGTCCGCGCAAGCGCACGAGCCAGTCGCTCGGCTCCGGATCCATCATCGACGCGCGGGGCATCATCATCACCAACGACCACGTGGTGTCCGGCGCCTCGAAGATCACGGCAATGACGAAGTCCGGGCTCGAGCTCGAGTGCGACGTCGTGGGCTCGGACGCGGACAACGACCTCGCCGTCTTGCGCGTGCGCAAGCCCACCGGCGCGCTCCCCTTCCTGAAGCTCGGGTCCTCTTCCGACCTCATGATCGGTGAGACGATCGTCGCCATCGGCAACCCCTTCGGCCTCTCCCACACCGTCACCGCGGGCGTCGTCTCGGCCACCGGACGCAGCGTCAAGGGCGAGAACAATCAGACCTACACCGATTTCATTCAGACGGACGCCTCCATCAACCCCGGCAACTCCGGCGGGCCCCTCGTCAACCTCGACGGAGAGATGGTGGGCGTGGCGACCGCGATCATTGGCGGCGCGCAGGGCATCGGCTTCGCCATACCGGCGGACCGGGCCCGGCGGATCGTGGACGACCTGCTGCGCTACGGGGAAGTCCGCGCCGTCTGGATCGGCGTCCGCGGCAAGACCCTCGTTACCGGCGAGGAGAACCGCCCCCGGGGGCTCCGCGTCAAGAGCGTGTACCCGAACTCCCCCGCCTCCCGAGCGGGCATCCGCGAGGGCGACCAGATCGTTTCCGCGGACGGCAGCCCGATCGACTCGCAGGAGGCCTTCGAGACCGTCCTGTCCACGCGGGGCCCCGGAAAGCCGCTCCGGCTCGTCCTGCGTAACAAGCAGGGGGAGCACACCGTGACCGTGCAGGGGGAGGCACCGCCCGCAGGCATCGGCACGCAGATCCTCAGGGAGGAGATCGGCGTGAGCGTGCGTCCGTCTCCGGAGGGCCTGCGCATCACCGTCGTGGGCCGCGACAGCCTCGCGGCGCAAGCGGGCCTGAAGACCGGCGACATCCTGCTCTCGGTCAACGGCACCCCCGCCCGCACCACGGACGACATCGACCATGTCCTCCAGCGCGACTTCAACAAGAACAGCTTTCTGATGGAAATCGGCCGGGGACGGTTCTCGTACACCCTGACGTTCCCGCTCGACTGATGGCCGCGAGCGGCCCAACCCGTAGGGAACGCCGCGCGCAGCACGGCGGTAACAGCTGCCCCTACGGCACCTTGGCTTGCTGCCGCTTCAGCCGCAGCTCCGACACCGCGATCCCGGCGAGAACGAGCAAGCCGCCGGCCCAGCCGCGGGGCCCGAGGCGCTCGCCGAGAAACCAGCCCGCGAGAATGGCGGTCACGACGGGCTCGAGCGTG
>JBGPGG010000124.1:0-7694 GCA_041483715.1 Thermoanaerobaculia bacterium | reverse complement strand
CGAACGGGCTCACGACTCCCTACGTCTACCCCGTTGCGCCGGCGGCGAGCCCCGACGACTGGCCGGTCGTGCCGTGCAATCGTGAATGGCTCGGCACCGACTACCCGGGTGGCAATACGCCGGAGGCGGCGATCAAGCGGCTGCTGCGCTTCAGCTCGTCGATCGTCGGCTACGACTCCGCGGCCCCGGCCGACCGGGCCTACACGTTGGCGGAGGACGCGAAGGAAGTCGTCGTGACGGCGCCCGGTACGCCCATGGCGGGCGTGCTCATCGACGCCTACAACTACTTCGTCAACAGCGTCTTCCCGACCCCGCCGGGCGGATCTCCGGATCCGGCCATCGATTGCCGCAACTACATCATCGTGTTCGTCACCGACGGCCACGACGAGTGCTCCTCGGATCCGTGCGTGGGCGGCCCGACCGGAGGCGGCCCCGCAAAAGACCTGGGACAGGTGGCCCTGCCCGAGAGCGTGCCGGGCAGCCGCACGGCCGCCAACGCGATCGACCCAAGCGTGCGCGTCAAGGGCATCCCGGTCTACGTCGTCGGATTGAACTCGGATCCGGCGTTCTTCCCGGCGCTGAACTGCATCGCGACCAACAGCGGCGGAAAACTCTTCGCCGCGACGGACCGGACGTCCCTGCAGGGCGCCCTCGAGTCGATCCTCGACTTCAAACGCAACGCCAACTTCTTTGCGGCCCCCGCGGTCCCCGGCTTCGCCGGCGGCGTGGGCGACACCGCCCAGCTCGGCGCGGTCATTCCCAGCCACCTGAACCCGAACGGCGAGCTCTCGAACTGGTCGGTCTGGAGCGGCGCGCTGAAGAGCTTTCAGCTCGATTCCAACGGCTACCTGCCGGTCGTGACCGCTGCGCCTTCGACTCCGGTGCCCACGGTGACGGCGGGCGGGCCGACCGCCACGCCCGTCGCGGCGACGCCGACCCCGACGCCGTCCGGGGGAGCGGCGGGTACGTTCGTGGACGAAAGCGATCCGGACAACGCCGACCCGGCCGTGCGCAGGCCCGTATGGAACGCCGGACGCGTGCTCGGCTACACCGACCCGGTTGCCGATCTGGCCGCGGCCGCCTCGCCCATCGCGGCGGCTCCCTCGGGGCGCGCTCCAGCCATCTCGGTCTGGCCGGGCCGCAAGATGATCTTTGCCCGCGGAACGGCGGGTGTCCCGTTGACCCGGGCCGATTTCCTGCCCAACACCGGCACCTGCGCGGGCGCGGGCACGTCGGGCCAGTGCTTCGACGACCTGATGCTCGACATGGGTCTGACCCCGACCTCGAGCGCCTCGAACCAGACGCTGGCGAGGCTGACCGTCCAGTTCCTGCGCGGCGGCGTGACCTCGTATGGAAGCCGCGACGAGGTCCTGAACGACGCGTCCATCCGTCCGGCGACGATCGGCACGATCGGCCCGAACACGGGCGAGGCACAGAAGTACTCCTACTTCTACCAGGACGAGCCGGCCGCGCCGGGCGACCCGCCCAACGACAAGACCGACGACGACGGCACACCGCCGGCGGGCTACCCGCATAAGCTCGGCGACATCTTCCATTCCGAGCCGGTGCTCCTCGAGACGCCGCAAAACTACCCGTTCCTCGCCGCGAACCTGACGCCGGGCGGACCGGGCACCTCGTATGTCGCCTTCTCGAACCTCCACGCCAAGCGGCGCAAGGTTTCGTTCGTGGGCGCCAACGACGGGTTCCTGCACGCCTTCGACGCTGGCGTCTTTGGACGCGACACGACGAACTTCCCGACCTCCCATGACCTCGGCACGGGCCGCGAGATCTTCGCCTACTCGCCGCGGGCCGTCATGGGCGGCAAGTTCACGAGTCTCCTGAATTTCCCGCCGCTGCCCCAGTACTTCGTGGACGGCTCGACGGGATCGGCGGACGTCTTCATCGATCCGGTCAACGATGGAGTCACTCCCTCGGCGGCCGATCGCGTGTGGCGCACGGTCCTCGTGGGCGGCCTGCGCCAGGGCGGCGCCGGCTACTACGCCCTCGATGTCACGCAGCCCGACGACATCGTGACGTCGGCGGGCCCGACCTACGGCGAGATCGCCGGCAACAAGGATGCGTCGCCGGGCTGCCTGGCCGGGACCGGCGCGAGCTGCTCCGCGGGCACGGCCGCGAACCGGAAGTACCCGGAAATCCTCTGGGAATTCGGCGACGCCGCGGGAGTCGCCTGTTCGGACACTTGCACGAGCACGGCCACGGCGCCGGTCATGGGCGAGACCTGGTCGCGGCCGGTCGTGGGCCGGATCCGCATCGTCACGGATCCGGGTCCGCCCGCCGTTTTCGAGGATCGATACGTCGCCATCTTCGGCGGCGGCTTCGACGGCAGCTTCACACCGGGCGACAGCGTGACCGCCAAGCTGCCGAGGGGGCGCGCCTTCTACATCGTCAACGTCGAGACCGGCAAGCTCCTCTACAAAGCGACCGAGGGCGTCACGGGCGACGGCGGCACGGGCACGTTCCCGCCGCCGGTCCCCTTCGCTCCGATGCCGGCGCCCGCGGGCCTCATCGACTCCGACGACGACGGATATCTCGATGCGGCGTACATCGGCGACGTCAACGGCAACATGTGGCGCATCGACCTCAGGCCGGATGCCCCGACGGATCGGGGCGAGCTCGCCGTCGACGGCCAGGTGCATGGGTACCAGCCCTTCCTGCTCTTCAACGGCTGCGGCTCGGCGACGGGCGCGGGCCCCTGCCCGAATCAGCAGCCGATCTTCTTCGAGCCGGCGCTCATCTTCCTGGGCGGCTCGGTCGCGCCGCCGACCCTCGGCGTCGCCTTCGGCACGGGCAACCGCTCGGAGCTGGCCCGACCGAACACGCAGACCCCGGGCTTCTTCTACGTCATCGACAACGGGCAGACGGCGTCCACGTTCACGCACTCGGCCGCCAGCACGCTCGACACGGACCTTCGGGATCTGACCCCTGGAAAGGCGGGGGCGCTGGGCCCCTGCCCGCTTCCGTTCGATCCGGCCAGCTGCGTCAACGGCGCGACGCCGCCGCAGCCGGCGCCCGGTTTTGCCCTCGATTTCGGTTCGATCAACGAGAAGACGACCTCCACGGTCTTCGCGACGCAGGGTTACCTGTCCCTCGTGACCTTCACGCCGGACTCGGTCAGCCCCTGCGCGACCAACGGCAGCTCGTTCCAGTACCGGTTCTTCTTCCTGACGGGTACGGGCGGCTACGGCACGACGGGCTCGTACGCGGACTTCCGCGAGGGCCTGGGCGAAGGCATCGCCATGCGCGGCCAGTCGAATACGATCAAGGGCACGCATGATCAGTACTTCATCTCGGGCAACAAGGATAAAGACTACGAAGACCGGTTCACGGAGGGCGTCGTGAGGACGATTCAGCAGAACTGGAAGGAGCAGCAGTGAGCCGGCTGCGTCGGGGCTTCGCCGCAGCGCTGCTCTCGGGCGCGGCGGCGTTGGCCCTCGCGGGCGACGTCGTGGTGTTGAAGGGCGGGACCGTCATCTCGCTCAAGCAACCGGTCGTGCGCCGCGGCAATACCGCGTACATCACCCGCGCCGATGGAACCCTCCTGTCGGTGCCCTCGTCCGAGATCGACCGGGACGCGACGGCCGCCGCGAACGCGGCCGCGCCCGCGCCGGTCCCGAAAGAGGCCCAGGCGGCGTCCACGCCGGCCGGAGCCGTCCGCGAGACGAAGGAAGGTCCGAAGGCCCGCGTCCGCATCACGGACGCCGATGTCTCGCACCCCCTGGAAATGGAAGCGGGCACGGCGGCGGACAAGGACAAGGACAAGGATAAGGATAAGAAAGACCAGGGGCCCGGCTCTCCGAAGGTGGAAGTGGCCGACTACACCCAGGAGAAAAACGGCGCGTCCCTCGTCCTCAAGGGGACCGTACGCAACGTCGGCCAGGGCGCGGCCGAGAACGTGCGCATGACGGTCACGGCGATCGACGAAAAGGGCCAGTCGATCGACGGCGCCAACGCGAACCTTTCCAAGGGCACGGTCGATTCCGGCACGTCCGTCGAGTTCAATGCGTCCCTGAACGTGGGAGACAAGACGATCGCCTCGCTGCGCTTCCAGCCGCAGTGGACCTCGCCGCCGCCCCCGGCGCCACCGCCGCCGCGCCCCGGCACGGCCGCCGCCGCGGCCGCGGCTGCCGCGAACAAGCCGCCGGCGCCGCGTCCGACCCCGTACGGGAGGGGCGCGCTCTACGCAGCCCCGGTCGCGAACGCTCCCTCCGAGGCCCCGGCCGACGGCCACACGGGATACATCCCCGGCGCGAGCCATCCGGACAACCAGCCCAAGCCGCCCGTTCCGTAAACGTAAAACGTAAAGCGTAAAACGTAAAACGAAGCCCGGTTCGCGTTTCACGCTTTACGTTTCACGTCTCCCCGCGAAGCCGTTACTCTAGTATTCGGCCATGGCGCGCATCCTGATCGTCGAGGACAAGGACTCCCTGCGCACGATGCTCGAGGAGATGCTCAAGGCCGAGGGCCTTCAGGTCACGGGTATCGGCAACGGCGCCCAGGCGGTCGAGCGGCTGCGCGGCGGAGAGCGCGTGGACCTCGTCCTCACGGACTGGAGGCTGCCGGGGGCCGACGGCATGGCCGTCCTCGACGCCGCGATCGCTCTCGATCCAACGCTGCCCGTGCTCGTCATGACCGCGTTCGGCTCCATCGAGACCGCCGTCGAGGCCATGAAGCACGGCGCCGAGGACTTCATCACGAAGCCCGTCGATCCGGATTTGCTGCGCCTGCTCGTCTCCCGCTCGATCGAGCGGCGCGCGCGCTCGCGGCAGTCCCTGCTCTTCGCCGAGGCGCAGTCGCGCACGCTGCCCCCGATCGTCGGCGAATCGGCCGCGATCCGGGCCGTGCGCGCCGATACAGAGCGGGTCGCCGCGACCGACGCCACGGTGTTGCTCGAGGGCGAGAGCGGCACCGGCAAGGAGCTCTTCGCCCATGCCATTCACGCGCTCTCCGCCCGCCGCGACGGCCCCTTCGTCGCCATCAACTGCGCCGCGATCCCGGAGACGCTGCTCGAGAGCGAGCTCTTCGGCCACGAGCGGGGGGCCTTCACGGGGGCGACGGCGCGCCGCATGGGCAAGTTCGAGCTCGGCGACGCCGGCACCGTCTTTCTCGATGAGATCGGCGAGCTCACGCCGGTCACACAGGGCAAGCTCCTTCGCGTACTGCAGGAGCGTTCGTTCCATCGCGTGGGCGGCACGGTCCCGATCGAGGTGGATGTGCGCATCCTCGCCGCCTCGAACCGGTCGCTCGAAAAGCTCGTGGCGCAGGGGCTTTTCCGCGAGGACCTCTTCTACCGCGTGCGCGTGTTCCCGATCCGGATCCCGGCCCTGCGCGAACGTCCCGAGGACATCGACCCTTTGATCGACTGGTACCTCGACCATCTGCCGCAGGAGCTCGGGAAGAAGCCCGTGCTTCTGGGCGCCGCGGCGCGGGAGCGGCTGCGGGCCTACGACTGGCCGGGCAACGTGCGGGAACTGCGCAATTGCCTCGAGCGCGCGATCATCCTCGCGGACGAGGGTGTGATCGACGAGAAGAATCTGCGCCTGGGCCCCGAGCCCGTCTTTCTCGAGTCGGCGCGCGACGAGACGCTCGAGCAGGCGCGCGAGCGCGCGGGGCAGGCGGCCGAGCGCATCTGGCTCGTGCGAGCCCTCGAGAGGGCCCGCGGAGACCGGACCGCCGTGGCCGAGGCCTCGGGGCTATCGCCCCGAAAGTTCGAGGCGAAGCTCCGGGAGCACGGGCTCGAGGAGTCGTGAAGTAAGCCGAGAAACGTAAAACGAACCGAACTCAGGATTACTTCTTTCGTTTCCCGTTTCCCGTTTCCCGTTTCCCTTTCCCGTCTTACTCGGGCAGCTCCGGCACGCGGGTGACGCCCTTCCACATCGTCACGGTGGGCCGCGGCGGGGGCGGCGTCATGAGGGGTGTGATGCTGTAAGGCGAAGCCGGCTTGGGCGCGGGAGCCGCCGCCTTCTTGCGGCAGCCCGTCGCGCGGCAGCTCAGCACCAGGATCAGCAGGGCCAGGGGCCAGAGCGCGCGGACCGAGCGACGGATCATCCCGCGATTATCGCATTGACGCGTCAGGCGAGCGCGTCAGGCGAGCGCCTCGAGCGCCGCGGCAACGAGCGCGTCCTCGTCCGGCTGGATCGAGCGCAGGTCGAGCAGGACTCTGTCCCCCTCGACGCGGGCCACGATCGGCGGCCGCCCCATTCGCAGCCGTCGCGCAAGGTCGGCCGCCGAGAGCGCCGCGTGCGTCAGCACCAGCGCCCGCGAGGGGAAGAGCTTTTCCGGGCTCGTGCCGCCGCCGAAGGCGGCCTCGGACGGGAGGACCCGGGCGGTGAGCGCGCTCGGGGCCGACTCCCGAATCTTCGCGCCCCTTTGCTCGAGGTCTTCGAGGCGCGCGCCGGCGGCGCGGTAGACGGGGAACTGACGCCAGGCGCCGGTCTTCCACCCCGCGAGCGTGGCTGCGAGGGCCGCGAGCGTGAGCTTGTCCGGCCTGACTGCGCGCGCAACCGGGTGCGCGGCGGCCCGCGCGACGAGGTCGGCATTTCCGGCGAGGAATCCCGCCTGGGGCCCGGAGAAAAGCTTGTCCGCGGAGAACGCGACGAGGTCCGCCCCCGCATCGAGGCACTGGGCTACGGTTGGCTCGTCCGGCACCCCGAACTCATCGAGCGGCACGACGGCGCCGGTCCCGTGGTCGTGCAGCCAGGGTACGCCGGCCTCTCGGGCGATGACCGCGAGCTCGTGCGGAGCCGGCCGGCGCGTGTAGCCGCGGATCTCGTAGTTGGACGGGTGGACCGAGAGGAGCAACGCGACATCCGGAGAGAAGGCCTTGCGGTAGTCCTCGGCCGTCGTGCGATTGGTCGTTCCGACTTCGCGCAGGCGCGCCCCCGAGGCCTCGAGGATCTCGGGGATCTTGAAGGAGCCCCCGATCGCGACGAGCTCACCCCGCGAGACCAGCACGCTGCGGTCTCGCGCGAGCGCCGCGAGCGCGAGCAGCACGGCGGCCGCGTTGTTGTTGACGGCGATCGCATCGCCGCACGAAAAGAGGTCGCGCGCGAGCGCGCGGATGTGGTCCTGTCTCTTTCCCCGCGCGCCGCGAACCGGATCGTACTCGATCGTGGCGTATCCCGCCGCGGCTTCGAGCAGGGCCGCGCGCGCCGTCTCGGGCAGCGGGGCTCGGCCGAGATTGGTGTGGAGCAGGACCCCGGTGCCGTTGACCGCGCGGACGAGCGTGGGCGCGAAGCGCCGCTGGAGGCCATTCGCGGCCGTCTCCCAGATCGCGTCGGATCGGGTCTGGCCGCCGGCCATGGCCCTTCGAAGCTCCTGCTTGACGGCTTCCCGCCCGAAGAGGGCCAGGTTCTCGGCCGCGGGGGGGGCCTTGAGCAGCGCATCCATCGAGGGCGGGTGGGCCGTTGCGGGCGGGGGCGCGGTCTCCGGGCGCATGGTTCCTTTACTATAGGGGAGTGACGACGTTGACGACACTTCGCCGGGTCCGGCCATGAGCGCCGGGGCCTTCGAACGCGAGCTGCGCGTGCTCGAAGAAGCCCTCCGGCGGCTCAACGCCGAGTACGACGCATTTCTCTATGGCTCGGTGCCGAAGCCGCCGATCCAGACCCGCAGGCACGTGGAGGAGATGGTCCGGACTCTGAACGCATCCGAGGACATGTCGTCGGCCGAGCGCT
>JBGPGG010000123.1:0-7733 GCA_041483715.1 Thermoanaerobaculia bacterium | reverse complement strand
GATCCGGGGGAGCGGCCTGGACCGTCTTGCCGCCCTCGATCGTCTGAACGAACTTGATGCCTGCGAGCGGTTGGATTGGATCGCGAGGCATCTCCGGTGGCGTAGAATTCGATCAACACCCGCTCGAGCTCGAAGAAGCAGCCGCCCGGATCCCCTCGGCGCATGCCGGATTGGAGTACGGATGTTGAGAATCAGGCCGAAGGAGTAGGGGGGACTCGAGCTCGATGCCCGGATCGCTCGCCGTGGTCGCGCTGCTTGCCGGCGTCGCGTTCGCGATGGCGGGAATCGCCAGGCTCATGAAGCGGCGGATTCCCGGAGCGCACCTGGCCGCCTTCGTGCTCCTCGCCTGCCTTCCGTTTCCCAGGGCCTTCGTCGGCGACGGGACGCCGTTGCCACTCGATCACGTGCCGCTGACGCACCCCTGGCTGCCGCTCGGCCACGCGGTCCCGTACAACCCGTACTTGAACGATGTCGTGTCGCAGATCCTCCCGTGGACCGAGGCCGTGCGGCTCGCGTGGAATGACGGCGCGCTGCCCCTGCGGGACCGATGGAACGGGTGCGGGACCCCATTGGCGGCCAACAGCCAGTCGGCGGCGTTTTCGCTCTTCACGCTCCTGACGCTGCCGCTCCCGCTGGCGACCGCATTTCTCTTCCTGGGTCCGGTCAAGCTCGTCATCGCCATGGCGGGAATGTGGCTCTGGGTGCGGGAGCTCGCCGCAACGCGGCGCGCGGCCTTCTTCGCCGCGGTCGCGTTCGGGCTGTCGCTGACGTTTTCGCAGTGGCTGTTCTTTCCGCAGACGGCGGTCTTCTGCCTCTGGCCGTGGATGCTCTTTCTCCTCGAGCGTGGCCGGGACGGGATCGGCCGCTCGCGCTCGGTCGCCGCGCTGGGGATCGTCTTGGCAATCGGCGCCCTCGCGGGCCACCCCGAGAGCATGGCCGTGGGAGTCCTCTTCGCCGTGTTCTGGATCGCGGGCCGCTGGCTTGCTCGTTACTTGAAGGATGCCGGGGCGCTCCTCTCCCGCCTCGGGCTCGCGGGACTCGCGGCGGCTGGAATGACGGCCTTCCTGCTCTATCCGTCCCTCCTCGCGATTCGCGCCTCGAACCGCCTCGTCCTCGCCATGAGACCGCACTGGGAGCCGCTGCTCTCGCTGTGGCCGCATGGACCGATCTGGCGCGGCGTCGCGACGGCGTTCTTTCCGTACTCGCTCGGAGACCTGATCCATTCGCCCGTGCTCGCCAGCGCGACGGGAGCCGTGCCGGAGATGGATCTCGGCTATTTCGGGATCGTCGGGTGGGCGGCGGCGCTGCTCGTGCTGCGGCCCGGCTCGCGGCGGCCGCGCTCGGAGTGGGTGCTCGTCGGGCTGCTCGTGTGCGGACTGGCCGTCGCCGTGGCGCAGTGGCCCTTCGCGGAGCTCTTCTCGCTCATCCCGGCGGTCCGGAACATGTTTCCGCTGCGGTTCTACTCCTGGATCGCGCTGGCTGGGCCGGCAATCGCCGCGTTCGAGCTCGACCGCTACACGCGGGACGCCGTCGAGCGCCCGCGCGCCGTATGGGGCGCCCTCGTCGTGCCGATTCTGCTGGCGGCCTCGGCAATCGTCGTGTTCAAGCACTTCAGCCCGGAGCACGTCGCGCTCGGCGGAGTTGCCTTCCAACGGAGCGAGCTGATCGTGGCGCTCGTGGCTCTCTTTCTCGCGTGCGGGTTTCTGGCCCTCGGGCGAGTTCGGCCGGGCCTCGCCGTCATCGGCCTGGCCGCGGTGTGCGCCGGCGAGCTTCTCCATCACTGGCGCGGCCTTTATCCGCTCAACCCGGTGTCCCTGCTCTACCCGGAGACGCCGATGATCCGGTTTCTGCAGGCGCAGGACCGCCCGTATCGCGTGGCCGGCGAGGATAACGCCATGTTCCCGAACAACGGCGTGTTCGCCCGCGTCGAAGACGTTCGCACGCACGATCCCGTCGAGCGCGCGGACTACGTCGCCTTCCTCGATGCCACCTGCGGGTATCCGGGCGCAGACTACTTCAAGCGGATTCGCAATCCAGACGCGTCGGCATTCAACTTCCTGAACGTGCGCTACATGATCTCGGCGCCGGACGGCAGGTTTCCGGGCGCCCGTTGGAAGACGGTCTACGCGGGCAACGACGGCAACGTCTACGAGAACGGAGAGGTCCTGCCGCGAGCGTTCGTGCCCGAGCGCGTCCAACTCGTCGCCGCGCCGGCCGGCCTGCGCGAACCGGTGAAGGATGCCAACGCCGCGTTCGGCGCCGCCTTCCCGGCGATCGCCGGCAACGGGGACTGGCGCGGGAGGGCGTGGGTTCTCTGGGACTCGGATGGCGAGGCCCCCGGCGGGAAGGCCGAGATCGCGGACTACACCGAATCCACCAACGCGATCTCATTTCGCGCGCGCGTCGCCGAAGGGCCCGCCTGCATCGTTCTCAGTGTCGTCCAGGACGGAGGCTGGTCGGCCCGGGACGAGAAGGGTGCGAGAATCCCGGTCTTCCGGGCGAATGGGCCCTTCTTCGCCGTGGCGCTGACGCCCGGGGAGCACACCGTGCGCCTCACCTACTGGCCGCCCGGGTTCATCGCAGGGGCGCTCATCTCGGCTGCGACGGCGGTCGTGCTCGTCGGGGCCGCGGTTCTTGCCCGGCGGCGTCGAAGAAGTGCCGGCGCTTCGTGTTAAGAGGACAGGAAGGTGCGCGAAGGCCCGCGGCGCTTTGCCTTGGGGATTTGTGAGTCTCGATTTAGTCGGAATACCGGGATCCGACCAACAGCATAGTCCGAGCGCTTTTAGTAACTTACGCGACGAGGTGCGAGTTTACGGTGCGAGATCGGACCTGAAGCTAGGGCCAAGAGTGCCGCTGGCTTATGAGGATCCCCGGGATGAGATTCCAAGTATCCAATGAACACCCGAACCTCATTGAGCGATAGGGACGGCCGGCTCACAGATCCCTCCCTTACCGTAAATCACCTAAGGAGCGCCGATGAAGACTACTCCTCGCCGCGCTCGGCGGTCCAGAGCTCGTGCTTCAAGTAATCCTCGTAGACCTTCCACGTCCCGCCAGAGCTGTTGAGCCTCGCCTTCGACTGAAAGACCTGACCCGCGAGCGGGCCTTCGTTCCATCGCCACGTGAAGGCCGCGGTGGCCGTCGAGCCGGCCATGCCGAATGGGCCGTCCGGCTTGACCACGAGGCCCCGAAGGGCCAGAAACTCCCGCTTCATGCTCGGGCCGGGCCGGAAGCTCGAATCTAGGAACACGACCCCCGGGTCGACCGGAGCGCGGAAGGCCTGCGAGGACTCGATCAAGAAGCGGACGGACTCCTGCGAGAGCGCCGGGGCCTTCGAGCACCGGGTCGCGAATAGGGCGCAGGCAATGAAGACCGGGAGCGCGAGCGCCAGGGACTGTTTGTTCTTCACGGGCATAGGATACGTCCTCGGCCCCCGGAACCGGAGGTGAAGGCGTGGCTCGAAAGCAGCGGTTCCCCAAGGTCTCCGGCGACGAGGCGATCGCGGCCCTCCGGTGACCGTCATTCAGGCCCCTTCGAGCCTTCCGAGGGAAAAGAAAAGCACCCGATTTCTCAGGCGCTTACGACGGACGGTGACGGTTAGAGCGTTGCGGTGACGCGACGCCGCGACTCGCTCGCGACAATCCGTGTGCCCGAATGTGTGCCCCAATCGGCCCACGAGCACCCTCGAAAATCCACTACGGAGAAAAAAATCGAGCCCCCCGGTTTTCACCGCAAGGCTCGAAGATCCGAGAACTTAGCGCTACTGCGCGTCGGAATCCGTGAGAGTGATTTGGTCGGGATGCCGGGATTCGAACCCGTGGGAAAACCGCACTTTTCCTAAGGAATTCGGGCATGGGTGCGACGATGGGTCCGATGTTCCTGGGGTTGCAATAAGGCTGGTTCGATGAGCTACCGCATGATTGGCCCATGGGCGGGATGAGCGCGTATCGCGAGAGGGTCGCGCAACGCTGGGCGTCCTTTATGGAACGGGGGTAGGAACCTGGGGAAGAACGCCTCGAAGTCGTGACGAGGCCCGTGCCGAGCGGCGTCCTGTGCTATGAGAGCGCGAGCCTGGCCGACCGATTGAGCGCCTCGTCTGCGCCCGACAGCGAGAGGCTCTGCGGAAGGGCCGCGTGGTCGAAGCCGAAGACCCGGCGGCGCAGGCCCGCGTAGTCCTTCGCCTGATCGAGGCGGACGCGCCCGATTCCGCCCGCCATCGGATGCTCGCGGTGCCGCGCCGCTAGGCGCGCCTGGAGCGCGTGGCCTCCGATCGCAAAGAGGGTTTCGCGCGTGCGGAAATCCCTAGGGCCGCGGACGAATCGGGCCATCCGGCGGCCGACGTCCCTCCAGGTGCAGAAGGCGCGGTAGCTGCTGAACAGCAGATCGGCGAGCCGATCGCCCGACAGGTTGGGATGCCGCCACGTCGCCGATGTGCCGTCGAAGCGGTCAAGGTTCGTCTCGGTGATCCAGCCCTTCGCAAGAAAGTCGTCGTACTGCTCGGTGCCCGGAATCGGCGTCAGGATGTAGAAGGAGGCCACGTCGGGCGAGAGCCGCCGAAGGGTCTCGACGTGCCCGCGGATCGACTCCTGCGTGTCGGCCGGAAATCCCAGGATGTTGGAGAAGTGGCAGCTGATGCGGTGCTCACGGCAGAGGCGCACGATCTCCGCGTAGCGCGCCGGCGTGTTGTGAAACTTGTGGACGCTCCGCAGCGCCTCGACCGAAAACGACTCGGCTCCGACGAAGATCTGGAAGCAGCCGGCCCGCGCCAGAAGCGCGACGAGGTCGGGCTGGCGCTCGATCTGCGCGTCGCACTGGACGAAGAAAGGAAGCCGGATCTTCTCCGCGATCATCGCCTCCAGAAGGCTCTCTGCCTCGGGATACTTGTTGAAGTTGTCGGACGTGAAGAGCACGAGGCGCACGCCGCCGGCCTTCGCGGCGCGCAGGGTCGCGATGGTCGTCTCGACCGGCTGGCTGCGGACCCTGTGCCCGGCGATCTTGATGACGGAGCAGAAATTGCAGGAATAAGGGCAGCCTCGCGCTGGATAGACGCCGAGCATCGGCACGACGTAACGGGATAGCTCGCGGCGCGAGGGGGGCGAGACCACGGGCGCCTCCAGCCTCTCCTGCCAGCGCCGATCGCCGCCGTAGACCGGGGAGAGCTCCCCCCGCGCGGCGTCCTCAAGGATGCCGCGCCAGATCAGCTCGGCCTCGGAGAGCGCAAATGCAACTCCCCGGCCCTGCGCCTGAGTCGTGTCGCACGTCATCGCGTGGGGCCCGCCGATGACGGCCGAACATCCTCGCTGGATCGCATAGGCCGCGAGATCGAGCGCGCGGTGAAACTGGTGACTCTGCACCCCGGCGAGAGCAACGAGCGTCCGCGCGCCCGCCGCGGGCTCGAGGAGCTTCAGGTACTCGAGGTCCGTCTGGACGTACTCGTCGATCGCGTGCGCCGAGCATGCGACCCCGCCCAGGTCTTGCGGAGTGAGGCTTGCCAGGTGGCGCACGGTCGCGTTGGGCATGAACCCCCACCGAAACCGCTCGACCCATCCGTCGGGGGCGTACTTGCTCGGCTTGACGATGACGACCCGAAGGTCCCGCCCTGAGGCCATCCGACCTCCCGCGGAGCGATTATGGAACCATTGGGCGCCAGGGAGCGCATCGAATGCACCCGGGGACCACGGGGGTATCCTGCGACGTGTAGGGGTCGCGGGCGCACCATCCTTCTCACCTAAGGCCCGACAGCGGGCAGAACGCCTGGGAAGACCGTCCCGAGAACGAGTGCCGCCCCGGAGCAGGCGCAGGTACACGCCGAAGGGCCGCAGTCTGTGGGTCTTTAGGAACCGGAGCAGGACCTCGATCGCGAGGTACCCGACGACCGCCGAAGCGACGAAGCCGGTCAGCAGGAGGGGCGTCGAGGCGACCGGCTCGGCGGACTTTCGCAGATCCAGCAGCGCCTTCGCGCCGGCCCCGAGGATGATCGGGAGCGCGAGCAGAAAGGAGGATCGGCTTCGCCCAGGCGGCGGCAGGCCTGATGGCGGGATTACTCGTCGAGCAGGTCCGGGAGGAGCTCGGTGACGGTGACGCGCCGCTGAGTCGGGGCCTCGAAGTCGGCGCTGACGCCCGCCCGGGCCGCCCGCCTCTTGGTTCCCTTGGCCGCGGAGCGCAATCACTAAGAAAAATCTAAAGATGCGGCCCCGGGAAGAGGAACCCGAGCAAGCTAGTAGGTTTCCAGGAGGCTCCCATGACGGAGGCACGGTTCCCGGGTTCGTCGCGGCGGTTAGCGTTGGCCGCCGCCGCGGCGTGTTCATTCTTTTTCAGCGGTCGCGCGCTCGCCGCGACCTTCATCGTCAACGTCGGCCAGGGCGGTACGTACTTCAAGGATCAGACGAGCGGCACGAGCAACCCGAGCAAGACGACCATCCACGTGGGCGACACGGTGGAATGGAACTGGGTCGCCTCAACTCACTCCACGACTTCCGGAACCTGCACGAGCGGCGGGTACTACGGGGGCAACTGCACGCCCGACGGAGTCTGGAACTCGGGAATCACCTCGGGCCCGCACACCTTCACGCGCACGTTCAACACGGCGGGCACTTTTCACTACTACTGCGCGGTCCACCTCGCAATGATGCAGGGCTCCGTGGTCGTCCAGGCGGCAGGGACCGCGCCGACCGCGGCCTTCACCTTCTCGCCGACCGCGCCCGCGATGGGCACCGCGGTCAACTTCACCGATGCCTCAACCGGATCGCCGACATCCTGGGCATGGAACTTCGGGGACCCCTCGACCCCGGCAACGAACACGTCCTCGCTCGAAAACCCGAGCCATGGCTTCTCGTTTCTGGGCACGTACACCGTCACTCTTACGGCGGGCAACGCCTTCGGGACGAGTGTCGCGACGAGGGCCGTGACGGTCTCCGGAAGCGCCTCCACCTGCATGCCTGACACGGAGACGCTCTGCCTGAACGGGGGGCGCTTCGAGGTCAAGGCGCACTGGACGAAGAACGACGGTTCCGCCTCGGGGGAAGGGATGGGAGTCAAGCTGACGGACGACACCGGATACTTCTGGTTCTTCGACGTGTCGAACGTCGAGATGGTCGTGAAGGTCTTGAACGGCTGCGGACTGACCCAGCATTACTGGGTGTTCGCTGGTGGATTGACGAACCAGAACGTCAGCTGGCAGGTGACGGACACGCAGAACGGCGCCGTCTTCGCGCAGACCGGGAACAACAGCGGCGTGGCCTTCCCGCCGGTCCAGAGAACGGACGCGCTCGCGACCTGCCCTTAGCGCAAACACTGCCAACGGGCGGCGCGTCAGCGGCGAGCGAGCGAGCGGAGGGCAGCGGGGCATTGGCGAGATTCTAGTCCTCCGGGGCGCTGGGGCGAGGTGCGCTGAGAGGGCTCTTCGGTCGCCGTCACGGGTGCGAACTTGTGTCCGAATGCGGACCCACGAGCATCCACGAAAACGCCAACATCGCGACGGGAGCCGAGTTCAGACGATTTCGGAAAAGCCCCGCAAATACCGTGTGATCGCTTTCAGGGCGGGGTTATATGTGAGTGAGCTATTGGTCGGGATGCCGGGATTCGAACCCGGCGGAAAACCGCACTTTTCCTAAGGAATTCGGGCATGGGTGCGACGATGGGTCCGATGTCCCTGGGGTTGCAATAAGGCTCTTTCCCCCGCGACGTATCATCCCTTCCAGTAGTCATTCGATGACACTTTCAGCCGGCACCCG
>JBGPGG010000122.1:0-7789 GCA_041483715.1 Thermoanaerobaculia bacterium | reverse complement strand
GCACCGTGACGCTCGCGCTCGTCCTCGTCACGGCGCTCGCCTCCTTCGAGTCGACCGTCGTCTCGACCGCGATGCCGACCATCATCGGCGACCTCGGCGGGCTGCCCCTCTACTCCTGGGTCTTTTCGGTCTACCTTCTGACCTCGACCGTCATGATGCCCATCTACGGTCGCCTCGCCGACATCTACGGCCGGCGCCGCATCCTGCTCGTCGCCATCTCGGTCTTCCTCACGGGGGCGATCACGTGCGGCTTCGCCCGGTCCATGCCGCAGTTGATAGCGGCCCGGGCCCTCCAGGGCCTGGGCGCGGCCGGGTTGATCCCGGTGGCGCTGACCGTGTCGGGCGACCTCTACTCGCTCAAGGAGCGGGCCAAGATCCAGGGGCTCTTCTCGGGCGTCTGGGGCGTCGCGAGCCTGATCGGACCGCTGATCGGCGCGTGGATGACGATGTCGCTCGGCTGGCGCTCCATCTTCACGATCAACATACCGCTCGGAATCCTGGCCTTCGTGCTGGTCGCTACGAAGATGATCGAGTCGCGCGCCACGCTGCCCGATCCGCTCGACGTCGCCGGGGCCGCGAGCCTGGGCGTCGGCGTCACGGCGCTGCTCTTCGCCGTCCTCCACGGCTCGGGATCCGGGACGATGGGCCTGCCCGTGCGCCTCGCTCTGCTGGCCGCCGCCGCTGTGTCGCTGACCCTTTTCGTGCGGCTCCAGCTTCGCCGCGAGCATCCCCTCATCCCGCCCTCGCTCTTTCGACACATGCGCACGGCCGCGCCGTACCTTGGCGGCGTCCTGATGGGAACCACGATCTACGGCGTGGACACGTTCGTGCCCCTCTTCGTCCAGGGCGCCCGCGGCGGGACGGCCGGCGCGGCCGGGGCCGTCGTGACGCCGCTGGTCTTTTTCTGGGCCATTTCCGCCGCCGTTGGCGCAAAGCTCGTCGTCCGCTTCGGGTTCCGCCGCACTGCGCGCTGGGGCGCGGTCCTCATCCTCACGGGGTTGTCCGCGCTCGTGGCCGCCGCCTGGATGAACGCGTCGGTGCCCTGGATCTCGGCCGCCTGCGCCATCGTGGGCGCGGGGCTCGGCCCTTCTTCGATTTCCCAGGTTCTCGCGATCCAGAACGTCGTCGCCGAGCGGCAGCGCGGCGTCGCCACGAGCCTGGTACCGTTCTTCCGGACGGTGGGCGGCTCGATCGGCGTCGGCGCGCTCGGCGGCCTGCTCGCGGCGGGCCTTTCCCGACGCCTCGGCGCGGCAGCCGAGATCGCCGGTCGCCTGCTCGCTTCGGGGGGAGAGGCCGCCGGGCCCGTTCCGGTGGCGCCGGCAGTCTTCCGCCTAGCCATCCAGCGGTCGCTGATACCCGTGTTCGGAATATTGGTCGGCCTCGCCGTTCTCAATCTTCTCGTGACGCGGTACTTCCCAGGGCGCGCCGTGGGCCTGGCGGAGCCCGACGCCGAGGAGATCCTGCTTTCCGCCGATTGAGCTCGGCGTAGCCGTACACGAGGGCGAGCCAGCGGTAGGGCTCCCATCGCGCGGCGAAGCGCCGCATCGCGTCTTCCTTCGCCTTCTCCTTGCGGCCGAGCAGGTCTTGCGCAAGGTACTTCACGACGCCGAGATCGCCCGCGGGAAAGATGTCGGCGCGCCCGAGCCCCCGCAGGAGCGCGATCTCCGCGGTCCAGCGCCCGACGCCCCGAAAGGAGGTCAGCCTCTCGATGGCCGCTTCGTCGCCGAGGGCCGCGATCTCGACCTCGGTGAGCGCGCCCTCGGCAAATGCGCGTGCGAGCCCGTGGATGGCCTTCGCCTTCGACTCCGAGAGGCGGAAGCGGCGAAGCTTCGCCGGCGTCTCGCCGGCCATGGACTCGGGAGCCGGGAACGCGATGAAGGTCTCGGCCCCGAAACGGGCCCGCTTGCCAAACGTCTCCGCGAGCTCGCGCCGGATGTCGTAGGCGAACCGGAGATTGACCTGCTGCGCGAGGATCGCCGTGACGAGGGCTTCCCAGAGCGAGGGCACTCCCGCGCCGCGCAGGCCCCGAAAGTCGCGGATCGCGGCGCCGATGACGGCGTCCTCCGAGAACGCTCGATAGAAAGCGCCAACCGGCTGCGCCGCCCCGAGCGCGACCTCGACGATGCGCCGCGCCGCATCGCGGACGACGGGCGACGCGGCGTCGGGGCCCGTCAGCGTCACCTCGAGCACGGCGCGGGCGGGCGGCCCGCTCTGCTCGACCGACAGCAGGACTCCTCGCCGCCCGACCGGGAGAAGCCGCCGGTAGAGCCTCCCGTCGAATCGGTCGACCGCCTCGGGAAACCGTGTGTAGCGCTCGGCCGTCAGGGCGAGCGAGTACGGGCGTTCCGGGACGACGCGGTATCGGACCGTCAAGACGGTGGAGGCTGAGACTTCAGGAACGGGAACACCGCCTTGTTGAATTCTTCGGGCTTCTCCATGTTGGAAATGTGGCCGGCTCGGCAAGCCTCGCTCGCGGTTCGCTGACCATATGGAATGCGAGTCATCTGTCATCCAGTGCCTTGATGCCGTCTAACGCCCGGCGCTGCGGCGCGAAGCGCCAGCAGCTGCATGCCGTTGTTACTTCAGCCCCAGCTTGTAGAGCGTCCCGGCATTCGTGCGCATCACCATCGTCGCGATCTCCTCGGCGCGGGCGCGGCTGACCTCTCCGTTACGGATCATGTCGGTGAGCGTCAACGCGAGCGCCGCTCTCCCGTTCTTGGTGGCGATCCAGGCCGCCACCTCCCAGCCCACATCCGGCCCGAACGCGGCGGCGTCGGAGCCGAAGAGCACCTTCTCCGGATACTGACTGAGCCAGTCCCTCAGCACCTCGGCGAGCTTGGCCGGCGTGTAGAGCAGCGTCATCGCCGACATGTCCAGGTGGACGTTCGGCTTCCAGAGCATTGCGCCTGCGTGAGACGAATAGACACCGCCACCATGGACGATGACGAAGTTCGTCTTGCGCAGCGTCGGGTCGTTGAACGCCGATTCCAGGAGCAGCGGGTCGGCCCCGGCCGCCCGGAAGAAATTGCCGGGCCCGTTGAACGAATGGAGGTGCACTGCCATTCCGAGGCGGCCGGCCTCGCGCGCGATGTAGCGGAAGAGGAAGTCCTGGAGCGCCTTGTAGTCGGCATGCGACGGCTCGCCGCCGCCGGCGTACTTCGCGTAGATCTTGCTCGCGGTCGAGGCGGGGACCTCTTCGAAGTCGAGTGGACGGAGGAAGGCGGCCTCGAACTTCACCGCCACGCAGCCGCCCTGTTGCTGAGCCTCGAGCGTGGGGGTCACCACCGTCTCTAGATACGCGTCGAGCGTCGCGGGGCGCTTCGTGACCTTGAGGTTGGACATGTAACGCTGCAGGAGCTTGTCCTCGAGAGGGAACAGCTTCTCGCGATCGAGCGACGTGGCGGCCTCGGCCTTCGTGGACAGCGGCAGCATCAGCGCATCCACGTACGACACCCAGCGAAAGCGCGGCGGCGCGAGCCCCGGGCCCATGGCGACCCGGTTCGTGAGCAACACCTCCGTGCCGACTTGGTCCAGCACCCACGCGGGGAACTTTTCGCCCTGCTTCTTGGCGACACCCTGCATCGCGCCGCGCAACTCGTTCATGTGCGCGTCGCTCATGTCGGCGTGTGGATACTTGTAGAGGGCCTTGTAGGCGGCGAGCCAGTCCGGGTTGTCCGGCCTGAGCTGCACCGGTACCTCGAACGGAGAGATCACCTCGAGCGGCAGCGCGTCCTGGTCCGAGTCGCCGGGAGCGACGCTGTTTGCATGGCTGTGATTGTCCACCGCCCGAATCTTTCCTATGAACGCGGTGATCTCCGGGTCCGCAGTCGCTGCTGCGTCGCCATGGGGGGACGGGCTGCAGCCTATCTCCGCGCCGCCACAAGCGAGCAGGAGAAATGTCACGATCGCGTGCAGTCTCATAAACCCTCCTCTCCCCTCGGGGTGACGGGCATGGCGGTCATCGCGTTCCGCCCGTCCGACCTACTGTGCCGCCTAACGGGCGGCGGGTCAGCGGCGAGCCGAGCGAGCGAAGCGAGCGGCCGGCGCGAAGGCGCGGGCGGCGAGTCTGCTGCATGCGGGGGTTAGGCGGCGAACGCCCTGAGCAAGTCGTCTCGGCATCAGTCCCGTTACGCTGCTTCGACTCCACACCTCCTGCTCGATCGCTATCTCCGATCACCGTCACTCGGTCGACTCACATGGTCATTGGATGTTCTGGTTCAGGTGGAACCAGTTGTCCGGATCGTACTTCGCCTTGAGCTCTTTGAGCCGCGGGTAGTTCGGCCCGTACGCTGCGGCCACCGAGTCTGTTCCATCGTCCTGGTCCAGATAGTTGACGTACCGGCCGGCCGCCATGAAGGGCTTCATCGCCGCGTAGGTCTCCCGGCCCCACCTCATGCACCGATCGCCGTCGGCCGGATTCGTCCACTGGTTCACCAAGAGCAAGTCGTAGCCGGCGTTTCGGTGCGGAAAGGCGGTGTCACCGACCGCGACGCGCGTGACCGCGCCGTGGACCTCCTCGAGGTAGATCATGCTCATCGGCGAGGGGCACCCTGCGTAGCATTCGACCATCGTACGAATGGCGCCGTCGCTCAAAGCCGCGAGGAAACTGGACTTCCAGTAGTTGAGGGCGCCCTTCGGGAAGGCGGCATCCATCATCTTGTTCAGATCGCAGTACTGCATCGGGCCGATGCCGTCCAGTACCGGCAACCCGAACGCCTTGACTCGGCGTGTCGCCGCTTCGCCGTCGGCTAGAGACCCGCAGTGGGCAACCGCGATCGCCGCTAGCTTGGACCCGTCCGGCCCGTGAAGCAGTCCCGCAAACACCGTCATCTCGTCGGGCAACGAGGCCGTGACGTCTCGGTAGAACCGGAGCACGTCGCCCGCCTTCTCGAAGGGGTGCAGGGCGAGACCGCCCGTGACCATCGGTCCGATCGGGTGCAGTCGGTACTCGAACGAGGCCGCCACTCCGAAGTTGCCGCCACCCCCACGCACTCCCCAGAAAAGATCCGGATTCTCGTCGGCGCTCGCCGTCAAGACGCGGCCATCGGCCGTGACCATCTCCGCCGACAGGAGATTGTCCGCCGCCAGGCCATGCTTGCCCATGAGCCATCCCAGACCGCCGCCGAGGGTCAGGCCCGCGATGCCGGTCGACGAAACCGTCCCGCCCGTTGTCGCGAGGCCGTGAAGCTGCGTCTCGCGATTGAACTCCGCCCACGTGACGCCTCCCTGAGCGCGGACCGTGCGGGCCAGCGGGCTCACGTCGATGCCCTTCATGGGCGACAGGTCGATCATCAGGCCGTCGTCGACCGTCGCCCGGCCTGCCGGGTTATGGCCGCCCCCGCGAACCGCCGCTTCGAGGTTCAGCTCACGCGAGAGCTCCACGGCATCCACGACGTCTGCGACGCCGCGGCATCGCGCGATTAACGCGGGCCGTTTGTCAATGAGCCCGTTGTGTACCTTTCGGGCTTCGTCGTAATACGGGTCGCCCGACACGAGAAGCTCTCCGGTGAATCGGCTCGAGAGCCGCGACACCGCTTCAGCCAGAGACGAATGGTCGATCATCGCTGCCTCTCCTACACAAAAAGAACCGGTAGCCAGACTCATCAGCCTCAGTGGGACTGGCATCGGCGCTCAAGTGCCTTGAACCGCCGCGCCAATCAACGGCCTCGTCAGATGCTGCCATTTGAGCAGCCTGCTCATCAAGAGATTACCCCAGCAACAGCATGCGAAGTGCCGCCTAACGGGCGGCGCGTCAGCGGCGAGCGAAGAGCCGAAGGCGATGAGCGAGTCCGCTGCACGCGCGGGTTAGGCGGCTGCGTCATTGCCGCCACTCCCATCCAAAGGCGCGAGAGCCTGCATTAGCGACCTATGTGCACCTTCAAGAAAGCCAACACCGCATCGAACGCTTCGATGACTTTCGGATCCTTCAGTTCCGTGGGTGGCTCCTTCGACGGCCAACCTCCGGGAAAGACGTCGAACAGGTGATCGTAGTTCTTCATGGGGATGAGCTGATGTGGAACCTGATGCCGCTCCAGGGCCGCCGCCATCCGCACTGATTCCTCAAACGGAACATCCGTGTCCTTGTCGCCGTGGAGAAGGAGTGTCGGCGGGTATTCCCTGGTGACGTGGCGAACCGGGCAAAACCGCTCGAGCTTCTCCGGCTCCTTGTCCGGGTCAAGCGCCGCCACTTCCTTCGGCCAGAGGCCGTTCTGGCGGCAGTAGTTGTAGAAAGTGACTCGGGGAAAGATCGGACTTCCCGAGAGCACCTTCCCACCGACTACCTTGTAGGCCTCCTCCTTCTCGATCCTGTCCAGTTTGAGGTAATGGGGATCGGGCCGGCTCGTCCACTTTCCCGTGATGTCGCCGTAACCGTAGAAGGACACCAGGGCTTTGGGCCGAGGCTTCAGGCAGAATCCGCCCATCAGCGTCAGGTAGCCGCCTGCCGAGTCGCCAACGAGGGCAACGCGGTCCGGGTCGATCCTGAACAGCTCGGGACCTTTCTCGCGCACCCACCGATGGGCATCCTGCAAGTCTTCGATGATCTCCGGGAGCTTCGTTTCCGGAGCGAGGCGATAGTCGATGGAAACAACCACGTACCCGGCCTGAAGATACCGTTGCAGCTGATGCTGTTTTACACTGCCCCGGTCGCTGAAGATCAGCGCGCCTCCGTGGATCCAAAGGATGACCGGCCGAACCTCATCACCCGGGAGCCGGTGGACATCCGCCTGGATCGTGCAGTCCTTGACCGTCTTGTACGTGTAGGTCTTCTTGGACAACTCGACGCCGGCGGACCGAGCGGCGAAGGGAAGCAAACCCTCCTCGAAACCTTCCGACCCGAACGCCAGGCCGAAGCACGCCAGCACCCTTAACCAGAGACCGCTGGCAACACGTTTTCTACGCATGCCGCTGCATCCGATGGTCATCGCGAGAAGCCGCCTAACGGGCGGCGCGTCAGCGGCGAGCGCCGCCGCACGAAGCGCGAAGCACGAGTCCGCTGCACGCGCGTGTTAGGCGGCCTGCTACCCTTCAGCGAGGTAGCCCTTCGCCGAAGTCGCGCTTGAGACACTTGCGCCACGCACGTTACATGCCCTCGCGATCCGATTCGAGTGGGAAGAAGGCACCATGTCGTGAGTAGAACATGACCGTACTGAATCGATCTTCGGGCGAGGGTGTGAGTCCGCCGCGCCACGCCGACCAGACCTCGATCGCCTCGCGTGCTTTCCCCACGCTTAGTACCTCCGAGAGCGAGGGATCGAGGGGACACGTAAGACTGCCCCCCTCACTGCGCGGACAGACCACCGCTGGACTCTTTCGCCCCGCATCGGCGCCGTGTTGCGCGTAGATGACCAGTGGATGGGGGAGGTCGCTATCTTCAAACTCGTCCAGCCGCTGGATTAGCTCGAAGACGGTGCCCGTGTTCTTCATTTCGCGCCGCCTAACGCTCGGCGCGTCAGCGGCGAGCGAAGAGCCGAAGGCAATGAGCGGGTCCGCTGCACGCGCATGTTAGGCGGCCATCCACTCGACGCGGGCTAGCCTTTCGCCGGGCAACAGCTCGACGAGCACGTAGGTTGCGCTGCCTTTTTGTCTCCGCAGCCGAGGTTCAAGGCAGTTTGAATTCTCCGCTCCAATCAGACCAGCCCGCGCCGGTGGCGCCTATGAAGTTTCCCTGAAACTTGCTGGTGCCGCTCATGCCGGTGTATTTCCCGGTCCCTCCCACCCAGCGTTCGTCTCCTGGACACGCAGGCATCGCACCCGTGCATTTCCACTCGAGAAAGGCTTTGTCCCCTTC
>JBGPGG010000121.1:0-8245 GCA_041483715.1 Thermoanaerobaculia bacterium | reverse complement strand
GGAGGCGACATCGGTCCAGAACTGCTCGCCGCACTTCTCGTAGATCGCGGTGTCGCCCAGGATCCGGAACTGCCGCGCACGCGGCGCAATGTAGATGAGGACGCCGTTCTGCTCGGCGGTCTTCGACATGCCGAGGAGGTGGAACCGGCGCAACGCCCGCTCCTCGAGGTTCTTCGGGACCCGGCGCGTGACGTGGACGCGGATCTCGCCAGACGTCCCCTTCTCCGCGGCCGCAATGGCGGCAACGATGCGGTCGGAATCGAACTTCGAAAAGTAGCTCGCCATCGCCTACCAGCTCCCCGAGGCCCCGCCACCGCCGAAGGAGCCGCCACCACCGGAGAAACCGCCGCCGCCCGAGAAACCGCCGCCCCCAGAAAATCCGCCGCCGCCCGAGAAGCCCCCGAAGCCGCCGCCAGTCCACCACCCTCCGCCGCCGTGAGAGCGAAAGGCGCGGTTGCGGCGGAAGATCATCGGAAGGACGAAAAAGATGCCGAAGAAGATGGCCATCGTGAGGCACGTGCCGAACTGGTCGCCCTTGCGGCGCCGGCCCTCGTCCACGGTGCGCCCGGAGCCGCGATACTCTCCCTTGGTCGCGGCCATCATGGCGCCGGCCCCGGCAGTGATGCCGCCGGGGAAGTCACCGTCACGGAACCGCGGAACGATCTCGTCGGAAATGATGCGTTTGGCCGTGATGTCGGGCAGAGCGCCTTCGAGGCCGTACCCGACCTCGATCCGGACCTTCCGGTCTTCGGTGAAGACGAAGAGGACCGCTCCGTTGTCGGTCTGTTTCTGACCCACGCCCCACTTCTGGGCCGCGCGCACCGAGAAGTCTTCGTGCGTAAAGCCCTCGGGAACCCTCTTGTCGACCCAGACGAGGATCTGGTTGGACGTGTCGCGCTCGTATTGCTCGAGCTGCGCGTTCAGTGCCTCGGCCTGTCCGGACCCGAAGACCCCCGCGCGATCGGTGACATAGCGCTTCGGCTTTTCCGGGAGCTGCTCGTCGTAACGGTCGCCGAACGCGAACCCGGCAATGAGCACGGCGAGCGCCACCAGAACGACCGTTAGCCGCGCGCGCCGGCTCACACCTGCCCCCGTTTCCTGCTTACTCCTTACGGATTCCCTAATGTGCCGGCGCCGCGGTCGGGGCCGCGCCGCTGAAGTCGAACTGCACCTTCGGCGCCTGATCAGCGCTCGGCGCCGTGGCCTTGAAGAACGGCTTCTCCTTGAATCCGAGGAGGCCTGCCATCAGGTTGGTCGGGAACTTCTTCAACACCGTGTTGTACGACTGCGCCGAGTCGTTGAACCGCCCGCGGGCGACCGTGATCCGGTTCTCCGTGCCCTCGAGCTGCGCCTGCAGGTCGCGGAAGTTCTGGTTCGCCTTGAGCTCCGGGTAGCGCTCCGACACCACGAGGAGGCGCTGCAGCGCGGAGCCGAGCTGGTCCTGCGCCTGCTGGTAGCGGGCGAGCGACTCGGCATCGGCGGGAGCCTTGCCCGGCGTGATCGTCGCCCGGCCGACGGAAGCGCGCGCCTCGGTGACGGCCGTCAAAGTCTCTTTCTCGAAGTTCGCCGCGCCCTGCACGGTCGCCACGAGGTTCGGGACGAGATCGGCCCGGCGCTGGTACTGGTTTTCCACCTCGGACCACTGCTTGTCGACGTCCACGCCGAGCGTGACGAGCTTGTTGTACGTCCCGGCGAAGGAGATTCCAGCGATCACGGCGACGAGGACGAGAATCGCGACGCATCCGAGAGCGAGCTTGCCCATGAAGTTCCTCCTCAGTGAAGCGCTCGAAGGCGAACGAGCGGGGGGAAGTCTATCGAAATCCGGCGAAGGCCACCCTCAACCTTCGGAGGAGCCCACCAGGACCAGCACCCGGGCCGGCAGGAGGGCCCGCAGCGTCGCCGGACCGGAGCCGCCCCAGGAGAGGCGCGCCAGAGCCGCCTTCTTCATCGGGATCGCGAGGCCCGACCGTCCCGCCACGAGACGCCCGAGGAGCGCGCCCATGTGCGGCTCGTGGCCCACGAGAAGAACCGACTCGACCCCTTCGGACCGGATCTCACTGAGGACATCGTCCGGATCGCGCTCCGGCTCGAGCGCCCGCGTCTCCCGCAATTTGGAAGACAGGCGCAGCGCCCGGGCGACGGGCTCGGCGGTCTGACGGGCCCGGGCGAACGGCGAGCAGAGAACGAGCTCGATCTTGGGCTCGAGGGCGGCCAGGCCCCTTGCGACCTCCCGGGCGCGTTTGTGGCCGTCCTCGGTCAGCGTGCGGTCCGCATCGCGCCCCGAAGGGGAGCGGTCCTCGGCGGCAGCGTGGCGCAGAAGCCAGATTTCCATGGTGCGCTCCAGTCTAGCGCGGCCTTCCCCTGTATTCTTAGCCCCGCATGGCACTGGCCCCCGGAGACCAACTCGGCCCCTACGAGATCATCGCGCCCCTCGGCCACGGCGGCATGGGCGAGGTCTACCGCGCCCGCGACACGCGCCTGCGGCGAGAGGTGGCATTGAAGCTCCTTCCGGACGCGGCGGCGCACGACGCGGACAGCCTCCATCGCTTCGACCGGGAAACGCGCGCCGTCGCCACGCTCAACCACCCGAACATCCTCGCGATCCACGACACGGGCTCCTTCCACGCGGTGCCCTACGCGGTCACCGAGCTTCTGGAGGGCGAGACGCTCGCGGACCGCCTGCGCACCGGACCGCTCCACCCGCAGAAGGCCGTCGAAGTCGCCAGCCAGATCGCGGAGGGCCTCGCCGCGGCCCACGACAAGGGCATCATCCACCGCGACATCAAGCCCGATAACATCTTCCTCACCAACGAGGGGCGGGCGAAGATCCTCGACTTCGGCATCGCCCGCATCGAGCAGCCCGCCCGGACCTCGGGCCTCTCCGACACCATCACGGGCAGGCGCGGTTCGAGCTCTCAATTTCTCGTCGGGACGGCCGGCTACATGTCGCCCGAGCAGGTGCGCGGGAAACCGATCGACGGGCGGACCGACATCTTCTCGCTCGGCGCGACGTTCTTCGAGATGCTCACCGGCCGGCGCGCCTTCATGCGCGACAGCCCGGTCGAGACGCTGGGCGCCGTGTTGCGCGACGACCCCCACAAGCACGCCGAGGCCGAGAAGATCCCGGGAGAGCTCAAGCCCTTCGTGTTCCGCTGCCTCGAGAAGGACCCGGCCGACCGCTACCAGTCCGCCCGGGACCTCCTGCTCGATCTGCGCGCGCTCCAGGCCGAGCAGTTGCGCCAGGCCTCCGAGCGCGTCACCTTTCGCTCCGAGCCGCCCTGGAAACACCGCCGCACGCGCGTGTGGATACGGGCCGTCGGCGGCGCGGTCCTCCTCGCTCTCGGTTTCTACGCCGGCTCCTGCTGGGAGCAGTCGCGCCACGAGGCGGCGAAGGCGGCGCCGACGGCCACGGCACCGTAGAGGGTGCCCCTACGCCGAGGCGAGGCCCGCGTCGATGCCGGCGCCGTGGGGGGGCAGGCCCGCGTGGACGGGCTTGGGCTCCGGGATGGGCCCCGTGCAGCAGGCCTCCCGGCACGCGTCGTAGAGCGTGCGGCGCTGAACGGGGGTGTAGCCGGCGTCGGCGATGACGCGCCGCATCTCGTCCTGCGACATCTTGTTGCGCGCGCCGGCGGCATAGACGACGTTTTCCTCGATCATGATCGAGCCGAGGTCGTCGCCGCCGAAGGAGAGCGAAACCTGGCCGATCTTCGGCCCCTGCGTGACCCACGAGCCCTGGACGTGCCGGATGTTGTCGAGAAAGAGGCGCGAGACCGCGAGCGTCTTCAGGTACTCGAAGCCGCCGGCCTCCTCCACCTTGCCGTCGAGCTCGGTGTTCTCTTTCTGGAAGGTCCAGGGGATCCATGCGGTGAAGCCGCCCGTGCGGTCCTGGAGATCGCGCACGACCTCCATGTGCTCGACCCGCTGGGCGCAGGTCTCTCCCACGCCGAACATCATCGTCGCGGTCGTGCGCATGCCGAGCCCGTGCGCGGACTCGTGCACGTCCACCCACTTCTCGGTCGGCGCCTTGGTCAGAGACCAGATGCGCTTCCTGACCGAGTCCTCGAGGATCTCGGCGCCGCCCCCGGGGATCGACTGCAACCCCGCGTCCCTCAGGCGCGCGATCACGTCCCGCATCGGCCACTTCGTGATTTTCTGCAGGAAGTAGACCTCGGGAGCCGAGAGCGCGTGGAGGTGGATCGTCGGAAAGGTCTTCCGGATATAGCGAAACATCTCCTCGTAGAAGGAGAACGGGAGGCCCGCGTGCACGCCGCCCTGCAGCAGCACGCCCGTGCCGCCGAGGTCGATCGTCTCCTGGATCTTCTCGCCGATCTGCTCATGCGAGAGCACATAGGCCTCGGGGTGCTCGGCCGACGGGCGGTAGAAGGCGCAGAACTGGCAGCGGTAGACGCAGACGTTCGTGTAGTTGATGTTCCGGTCGACGATGTAGGTCGCGACTCCCGGGTCGTTCTTGCGATTGCGCACCGTGTTGGCCGCCGCGCCGAGCGCGAGGAGGTTGCCCTCCTCGAGGAGCGTCACGGCATCGGCGGGCGAGAGGCGCTCGCCACCGAGCGTTCGATCCAGGATCTCCGAGGTGCGAGCAGCGGTCATGGGACTCAATCCTATTCCGTTTCGCTCACGCCTCGGGCGGCAACACGGTAAACCCCTCGCATCGCGCGGCTTTTCAGGCGCCCGGCGTGAACAAGAGCGGGCGGGCGGGCGGGATCAATCCCTCTTCCGAGGCGAGCCGGTAGAAGAGGCTCAGGCCGTCGAGATCGCCTCGGTCGAGCTCGAAGTGCAGGGCGTGGCGCAGGTAGTCTTCGACGACCGGCGCCGAGAGCCCGGACGCTGACGCTTCATCCCGGACCATCGTGTCGAAGCTCGCGACGCCGGCCTCGTACGACCGGCGCAGCAGCGCCGCCACCTCGGCCGTGGCATGGTCCTCCCGCACGGCCCAGAACGCGAAGACGAAGGGATGCCCGGAGAACGCGCGCCACTCCGCGGCGAGGTCCAACACGACGTGCCCGTTCAAGCGCGTCTTCAGCGCGGGATCGCCGATGATGAGCCGCGCATCCGCCGGGCCGGCAAACGGGAGACGGGAGACGGGAGACGATGATTCAGACTTCCCGTTCGTCTTCCGTCTACCGTCTACCGTTTCCCGGTACTCGGGCTCGAGCCCATAGACCCGCTTCAGCAATATCCGCGTCAATGCGGCCGCAGTCCTGGAAGCGGGATCCAGGTCCACCGATCGGATTCTCTGGCGCGAGACGTCGGAGACGAGGAGCACCGACCGGACCTCCGACGCGGCGGCGATGCCGAGCGACGGCACGACCCTGAGCCCGGGAATCCGCTGGTACTCGATCGAGGGAATCAGGCCGACGTCGGCCTCGCCGGACGCGAGCTTCGCCGCGCAGACCGAAGGCATGTCCCGCGACACTTCCACGCCGGCCGGCGGCTCGCGCAGCAGCCCCCACGTCAGGGGCCGGGCATTCAGGAAGTCGACGACCGAAATGCGAAGAGGGCCGGTAGACGGGAGACGGGAGACGGAAGACGACCCTCTGGATCCGTTCACGTCTACCGTCTACCGACCGGTCATCCCTGGCTCATCAGATTCAAAAACTCGGCATTCGTCTTCGTCTTCTCGAGCTTCTCGGTCAAGAGTTCCATCGCCTCGACGGTCGAGAGCGGATTCAAGACCTTGCGGAGGACCCAGATGCGGTTGAGCTCCTGCTTGTCCATCAGCAGCTCTTCCTTGCGGGTGCCCGACTTGTTGATGTCGATCGCCGGGAAGACGCGCTTGTCCACGAGCTTGCGGTCGAGGTGGACTTCCATGTTGCCCGTGCCCTTGAACTCCTCGAAGATGACGTCGTCCATGCGCGAGCCCGTGTCGATGAGCGCCGTCGCAATGATCGTCAGCGAGCCGCCCTCCTCGACGTTGCGCGCGGCGCCGAAGAAGCGCTTGGGCCGCTGCAGGGCGTTCGAATCCACGCCGCCCGAGAGCACCTTGCCCGACGGCGGCACGATCGCGTTGTACGCGCGCGCCAGGCGCGTGATCGAGTCGAGGAGGATCACGACGTCGCGCTTGTGCTCGACGAGGCGCTTGGCCTTCTCGATGACCATCTCGGCCACCTGGACGTGCCGGGTCGCCGGCTCGTCGAAGGTCGAGGAAATGACCTCGCCCTTGACCGAGCGCTGCATGTCGGTGACCTCTTCGGGCCGCTCGTCGATCAGCAGCACGATCAGCGTGATTTCCGGGTGATTCGTCGAGATCGAGTTCGCCAGCGACTGGAGCACCATCGTCTTGCCGGTGCGGGGCGCGGCGACGATCAGTCCGCGCTGCCCCTTGCCGACCGGCGCCACGAAATCGAGCACGCGGGAGGTCATGTTGGTCGGGACCTCGAGCCGGATGCGGTCCTGCGGGTAGAGCGGCGTGAGGTTGTCGAAGAAGATCTTCTCTCGCGCCACGTCCGGGTGCTCGAAGTTGACGGCCTCGACCTTGATCAGGGCGAAGTAGCGTTCGCCTTCCTTCGGCGGCCGGATCTGTCCCGACACCGTGTCGCCGGTCCGCAGGTCGAACTTGCGAATCTGGGAGGGCGACACGTAGATGTCGTCCGGGCCCGGAAGGTAGTTGTACTCGGGCGCGCGCAGGAAGCCGAAGCCGTCGGGCAGGCACTCGAGCACGCCCTCGGAGAAGATGAGCCCCTTCTTCTCGGTCTGCGCCTGCAGGATCTTGAAGATGAGGTCCTGCTTGCGCATGCCGGTCGCGTTATCGATCTCGAGGTCCCTCGCGATCCTCAGCAGCTGCGGGATCTTGATGTCGTGGAGTGCCCGGATGTCGAGCGTATCGCCGTGCTCGACCGCGCCCTCTTCGCCCGTCGTGTCCGGGAGGCCCTCGGGAGGGGCTTCGAGGGTCTCGACGTCGGAGTCGCTGGGTCCCTTGCGTCTGGCCATTGTCTCTGTCCTTTTACTGTCTGAAGTGTCGGCGGAAACCGCCGGGAAAGCGTTCGGGGAATGGATTCGGGAGCCGGAGCGGGAGTCGGGCGAATTTCAGCTTCGGACTGTCCCCATTATTTCAGATTCCCAGGGCCGGGCGCCACGGGCTAGTTCGCGACGGCGCCACCCTCTGCCGGCTTCGATTCGGGCTCCACGGCGGCCGCGGCCGGGCGGGGGCCCTCCATGGCGATCTTGATGACCTCGTCCATGGTGTTGACGAGGTGGAATTCCATCTCGCCGCGGATCTCCCCGGGCAGGTCGTCGAGGTCCTTGTCGTTCTCGGCCGAGAGGATGATCGTGCGGATACCGGCCCGGTAGGCGGCGAGGATCTTGTCCTTGATCCCGCCCACGGGCAGCACCTTGCCGCGGAGCGTGATCTCGCCCGTCATCGCGACGTCCTTCAGGACCGGGATCTTCGTCACGGCCGAGAACAGCGACGAGGCCATGGTGATGCCGGCCGACGGCCCGTCCTTCGGGATCGCGCCCTCGGGCACGTGGATGTGGATGTCGAATTTCTCGTGGAAGTTCGGGTCGGCGTCATAGATCTCGGCGCGGCTGCGGACGTAGGAGACCGCGGCGCGCGCCGACTCCTGCATCACGTCGCCGAGCGAACCGGTAATCGTGAGGTTGCCCTTGCCCTTGAGCAGGCTCGTCTCGATCATCAGGATCTCGCCGCCCGCCTCGGTCCACGCCAGGCCCGTGGCGACGCCGACCTCGGACACCTCGCCCTTGAGGCGTTTGCGGAACCGGGGCTTGCCGAGGAAATCCTTCAGGTTCTCCGGCGTCACCCGGACGGGGGTCTCGACCTTCTTCTGCACGATCTTGCGCGCGACCTTGCGGCACAGGCCGCCGATCTCGCGCTCGAGGCTGCGCACGCCCGCTTCCCGTGTGTAGTGCTCGATGACTCCCAGGACGGTGTCGTCCTTGATCTCGATCTGGTCTTCCTTGAGCCCGTTGGCCTCGCGCTGCTTGCGCACGAGGAACTGGCGCGCGATGGCGACCTTCTCGTTGGGCGTGTAGCCGGAGAGCGGGATCAACTCCATCCGGTCCTTGAGCGCCGGCGGGATCGGGTCGGCGATGTTGGCCGTGGCGATGAACATGACCTTCGAGAGGTCGTACTCGACGTCCAGGTAGTGGTCGACGAAGGAGTGGTTCTGCTCGGGGTCGAGCACTTCGAGCAGCGCCGCCGCCGGGTCGCCCCGGAAGTCGGAGGACATCTTGTCTACTTCGTCGAGGAGGAACACGGGGTTGACCG
>JBGPGG010000120.1:0-8462 GCA_041483715.1 Thermoanaerobaculia bacterium | reverse complement strand
GATGAAGCTCGTCGAAGTGGTCCGCACGATCTCCACCTCCGAGGAGACCGCGGCGGCCGTGTTCGAATTCGCCCGCTCGCTCGGCAAGGAGCCGATCCGCACGAACGACAATTCGGGCTTCATCGTCAACCGGCTCCTCGTGCCGTACCTCCTCGACGCGGTGCGCGCTCTCGAGGAAGGCGTCGGCACGCGGGAGGACATCGACAAGGGCATGGAGCTCGGGTGCGGACATCCGATGGGACCGCTCAAGCTCCTCGACTTCGTCGGGCTCGACACCACGTACGCCATCGCGGAGATCATGTTCGACGAGTACCGGGAAAAGCGCTTTGCGCCGCCGCCGTTGTTGAAGCGCATGGTCCTCGCCGGGCGCTACGGAAAGAAATCCGGGCGCGGCTTCTATGAGTACGGAGGGTAGGGCCATGGGCGAGCTCGTTCGCGTCGAAGACCAGGAGGGCGGGATCCGCGTGATCACGGTCACGCGGCCGGAGAAGCTGAACGCCTTGAACGCGGCCGTCCTCGACGATCTCGCGGGCGCCGTCGCGCACGCGGAGACCGATCCGGGCCTGCGCTGCGTCGTCCTGACCGGGGCCGGCGAGAAGGCGTTCATCGCAGGAGCGGACATCGGCGAGCTCTCGAAGCTGTCGCCCCTCGAGGGCCGGGAGCACGCGCGGCACGGACAGGCCCTGTTCGACCGCGTCTCGAACCTGCCCGTGCCGACGATTGCCGCCATCAACGGCTTCGCGTACGGCGGAGGGCTCGAGCTCGCGATGGCGTGCGCGCTGCGGGTGGCCGCGGAGAACGCGCGCATGGGCTTGCCGGAGACGTCGCTCGGGATCCTCCCTGGATACGGCGGCACGCAGCGGTTGGCCCGGCTCGTCGGACCCGCGCGGGCGATGGAGCTCGTCCTGACCGCCGAGAAGGGCCTGACGGCCTTCGAAGCCGAACGCATCGGCCTCGTCAACAAGGTGTTCCCGGCGGGCGAGGCGCTCTCCGGGGCCCTCGGCATCGCGAAGAAGATCGCGTCGAACGGCGCCGTCGCCTGCCGCTACGCGATGGAAGCGATCCGGCGCGGCCTCGAGATGCCGCTGCCCGAGGGCCAGCTTCTCGAGGCGACGCTCTTCGGGCTCTGCGCGGCGACCTCGGACACGAAGGAAGGAATGAACGCCTTCCTCGAGAAGCGCCCGGCGCGCTTCGAAGGACGCTGAGGAGACCAGTCGGCGATGGGCACGGATCTCGTCAGCGCCTGCATCTTCTGCGCGGGGTGGCTGCTCGGCATGGACCTCGCCCCGCGCAATGGACTCGGCGGCCAGATGGGCTTTTCCTACGCGACGATGGCCCGTCGCTACGACGTGACACCGCAGCGCGTCGATTCGTCGGACGTGACGCCGAAGTTCGCCCTGATCGGGCTCGGCAACGCCTGGCCCGCCGCGGATGGTCTCGGGGCCGGCACGCCCGCCTCCCAGTGGCTGGCCCGGGTGGCTTTCGGCGCATCGCACGACCAGCAGGAGCGCAAGGCGCTGGAGGACCTCGACCGCATCCTCGCCTCGGGCACCGGCCGATACGAGAACTTCGCGCTGCTCGGGCGCCTGAAGGTGGGCGAGCGCGACTCGGTCGAGCTCGCCGTGAACCGGCGCGCGGAGAGTGCGACGGACCTCATCAACATCGGCGAAGAGAACAACGCACTCTCGTCCTCGCGCTCCCTTTCCGCCTCGCGGATCGACGCGGCCGCGGGCTGGCGGCACCGCTGGCCGGGCCTCGAGGCCGCGGCGGCCTTCCGGTGGGCCAAGCCGGCCGGCTACAACTCGACCTACGGCTCGTTCCAGAACGCCTCCGGGACCCTGCTCGGCGCGGACGCGGAAGTGCGCTGGCGCCGCGCGGGGTGGACGCTCCTCCTGCACGGCGAAGGGATGTGGGGCAACCTCGACGTGCACCGGGAAAGCGCCCCCGACTTCGTGGACCGGGACGCGTCGCTGCCGGCCTCCTTCGAGGCGGTGCGGCTGGGTGTGGGGTATTCCTGGCCCCGCACGGACCTCTTCCTGACAACCACGTACGACCGGCAGCATCTGCCCTTCGTCTCGATCGCGGTCCTCGGCACCGAGACCGTCGCCTTCGACCGCGGCTACCACCCCGACTCCGTCAACGACGAGTTCTACTTCGACCTTGCCTTCCGGTACGCGATCACGCCGGCGATTCGCCTGCGCATCGCGGTTGTGCTCGCCTGGGGCGCGGAGACCGTGACGCTTCGGGATTCAGCGGACGCCCTGCCCGACCTCGTGCTGGACGTGAAGCGGCGCGGCGTTTTTGGCGGAGGGCTCTCCGGCTCGCTCGGCGCGCCCGAGACGGCGCTTTTCATCGGGGCGGACTTCGCGATCGGCGCGCCCTCGCCATAACCTGCTAAAATCAATAGGGACAAAAACGCCCTTGCACCCTCCGGACTCCGACCTCATCTACGACTGGAACCGCGCCGGGGGAGCCGTGTCTCCAGCGCGGGGCAGGGTCGAGCTCGACGACGAGACTCTGCGGGACGGCCTGCAGTCGCCTTCCGTCAAGAGCCCCTCGATCGACCAGAAGATCCGCATCCTCCACCTCATGGAGGCGCTCGGAATCGATTCGGCGGACATCGGCCTTCCAGGAGCCGGGCCGCATGTGGTCGAGACCGTCACGCGCCTGGCCCAGGAGATCGTCCGGGGCAAGATGAATATTCGTCCGAACTGCGCGGCCCGCACGGTGGCGGCGGACATCCTCCCCATCATCGCGATTTCGCAAAGGGTCGGCATCTCGATCGAGGTGTCCTGTTTCATCGGCTCCTCGCCCATCCGCCAGTACGCCGAGGACTGGGATTTCGACCGGATGCTGCGCCTGTCCGAGGACGCCGTCGCGCTGGCCGTCAAGGAAGGACTGCCGGTCATGTACGTGACCGAGGATACGAGCCGCGCCCACCCCGACCACATTCGACGGATGTACTCGACGGCGATCCGCGCGGGCGCCGGGCGCATCTGCGTGTGCGACACGGTCGGCCACGCCACGCCCAACGGCGTGCGCAACCTGGTGAAGTTCGTCTCTCAGCTGGCCGCGGAGCTCGACCCCGAGGTCCGCGTGGACTGGCACGGCCACCAGGACCGCGGGCTCGGCGTGACGAACGCGCTCTGGGCGCTCGAGGCGGGGGCGCACCGGGTGCATGCCTGCGCGCTGGGCATCGGGGAGCGCGTCGGCAACACGCCGATGGACCAGCTGCTGGTCAACCTGCAGCTGCTCGGCTGGATCGACCGGGACCTCACGCGCCTGAACGACTACTGCACCACGGTGTCCGAGGCGACCGGCGTGCGCATCCCCGACAACTACCCGGTCGTTGGCCGCGACGCCTTCCGGACCGGTACGGGCGTGCACGCGGCGGCGATCATCAAGGCGCGCAAGAAGGGCGACGAGTGGCTCTCGGACCGCGTGTACTCGGGCGTTCCGGCGAGCATGATCGGGCGGCACCAGATCATCGAGGTGGGGCCGATGAGCGGCGTTTCGAACGTCATGTGCTGGCTCGAGGACCGCGGCGTGGAGCCTCGCCCCGAGCTCGTCGACGCGATCTTCCGCCGCGCGAAGGAGAGTGACCGCATGCTCCTCGACGAGGAAATCCTCGAGGTCGTGCAGCGCCTCGCGCCGGCTCCGGCGGCCCATTAACGGCGGACGCCGCGGCGGGCCGGTTCCGAAGGCGCCAGGCCCGTCCACGCGTTTTCTCGACCGCGAGCTGCCGACGTATCTCGATCACCTGGCCGTCGAGCGCGGACTCTCGCGCGCGAGCGTCGCCGCGTACCGGAGCGATCTCGAGGCGTTCGGCCGGTTCCTCGCGAAGGCGCGCATCGAAGCGGCCAGGGCCTCGCGCGCGGACCTCGGCCGGTACCTGACGGAACTTCGGGGACGCGGTCTTTCCGCGCGTTCCGCGGCGCGCGCTCTCTCGGCCGTGCGCGGGTTCTACGGTTTCGCGGCGGCGCACCTCGGTTTCGAAGAGGACCCGACCGCCGACATGACCAATCCGAAGATCGGGCTCGCACTGCCGAAGAGCCTTTCGGAAGGCGAGGTCGACGCCCTGCTCGGCGCGCCGGACACGGCGAGCCCGCTCGGGCTGCGCGATCGCGCCATGCTGGAGCTCCTGTACGCCTCGGGCCTGCGGGTGTCCGAGATCGTGGGCCTTGCGCGGGACGCCGTGGATCTGGACGCCGGGATTCTGCGTGTCTCGGGCAAGGGCGGCAAAGAGCGGCTCGTTCCGTTTGGCAAGTCGGCTGCGCGGTGGCTCTCGCGCTACCTCGAGTCGGCCCGCCCCGGGCTCGACGGGAAGCGCTCGCAGCAGCTTTTCCTTTCCGTGCGCGGCGCGGCGATGACGCGGCAGCGGTTCTGGCAGCTGATCGAAGGCTACGGCCGCGCGGCAGGGATCCGCGCCCGACTGGCGCCGCACGCGCTGAGGCACTCGTTCGCGACGCACCTGCTCGAGCATGGGGCGGACCTGCGGGCCCTCCAGATGATGCTGGGCCACTCGGACATCGCGACGACCCAGATCTACACGCAGGTGTCCCGCTCGCGGCTACGGCGGGTGTACGACGAGTTTCATCCCCGGGCGCGCAAGTCGGCGCGGGAGAAGGCGGGCCGATGACGCCCGGCCCTGGCCCGTGCCAGGAATGGCCGCGGGGTCCCGGGCGTTTCGCGTCCCGCATGCGCTCGAACTCCATCCTGGCGGGGCTCTTCATGGCCGCCGGACTCATGGCCTCGTCCTGCCTGCGGGCGGAGCTCATCGTCTTCGAGGACGGGCGCGTGGTGAAGGCCTCCGGCTACGTTCTCTTGAGCGAGGAGCTGGAAATCCGGCTCCCGGGCGGGGGCAGCTACCGGGTGGACCTCTCGCGCGTCGAGCGGATCGTGGACGATGAGGTCGTGGTCGACACCGTGGTCGCCGAGGACGACGCGCTGCGTCCCGGCCTCGCCTACGACCTCTCGTACAAAGAGGGGCGCAAGCCGCTCTTCGGCTCCGAGTTCGACGCCCTCATCGACCGCGAGGCGAAGAAGCAGAACATCGACGCGTCCTTCGTGTCGGCGCTGATCCGCGCGGAGTCCAACTACGAGCCGCGCGCCATCTCGCGCAAGGGCGCCCGGGGCCTCATGCAGCTCATGCCGGCGACGGCCCGGCGGCTGTCCGTGCGCAAGCCCTTCGACGCGGCTTCGAACGTGCGCGGCGGGGTGCGGTACCTGCGCGAGCTCGTGGAGCGCTTCGGTCATCACCCGGAGCTCGTTCTGGCCGCCTACAACGCCGGGGAGGGAGCGGTCGAGACCTACGGCGGCGTGCCCCCGTACCGCGAGACGATCGCCTACGTGAACCGGATTCTGAAATCGTGGCGCCCGGCGGAGATCGCCCCGGAGCGCTAGTCCGCCGCGGAGATCCTCGTCACGAGGATCGTGTCCCCCTCGATCCGGCCGACGATGCGGACCTTCTCGCCGGCGAGGGGCCGGGGCAGCTCCTGGTCGTCGAGCTGGAAGAAGTGCTTGCGCTCGGCGTCCACGAAGCCGAACGTCGCCCCCTTGGCGACGCACTTGAGGGTGCACTCCTTGTCGTTCTTGCCCATGTCGCCCTTCGCCCGCATGGGGGCGTGGTCGTGGCCGCATTCCGTGTCCGTGATGAAGCCGACGAAGACCTGGTCCGCGGGCGGATCGCCCGCGAGAAGCCCGAAGGCGGGGAGTGCGCACGCGAAGAGCCCGGGCAACGGTCCGCGCTGGAGGGCCCGGTAAGATGCGGCCATGAGAATGCGAAGCATACTCGCGGTAGCGGTGTTTGCGGGCGCGGCCTCAAGCCGCGCGGCGGTCGCCGCGGGCCCTCCGGACTTCGCCGCGGCCGAGAGCGAGGCGGTCGGCCTGCTCCAGGCGTACCTGCGTGTGGACACGACGAACCCTCCCGGGAGCGAACGGCTCGCCGCCGAGTTTTTCAAGGAGATCTTCGACCGGGAAGGAATCGATAACCGGATCTACGACCTCGGCAACGGGCGAGCGAACATCCTCGCGCGCCTGCCGGGCAACGGGGCGATGCGGCCGCTCCTCCTCCTGAATCACCTCGACGTCGTGCCCGCGGATGCGGAGCGATGGACCGTGCCGCCGTTCTCGGGGGACATCCGCCACGGTTTCGTCTGGGGGCGCGGCGCCACCGACATGAAGGGCACGGCGATCTGCCAGCTCGTGACCCTGCTGCTGCTGAAGCGGTCCGGCCTCTCCCTCGACCGCGACGTGATTTTCCTCGGGACGGCCGACGAGGAGGAGGGCAGGGACAACGGGGTAGCCGCAATGGTGGACCGGCATCGGTCCGACCTGCGCGACGCCGAGTATTGCCTGACGGAGGGCAATACGATCTCCGTCGTAGACGGGCGGACCGTGGCCTGGGAAGTGGACGTCACGGAGAAGGCGCCGCTCTGGTTGAAGCTCGTCGCCAAGGGCAAGGCCGGCCACGCCTCGATCCCGGAACCGGACGGGGCCGTCGCGCGCCTCATCCGCGCCCTCGCCCGGATTCTCGACTTCCAGCCGCCGGTGCGCCTGATCCCCGCCGTCGACGCCTATTTCCGCCAGCTCGCCCCGACGGCGAAGGGCGAGCTCGGCCGGGCCCTCGCCAATCCCCGCGCGGCGCTCGACGACCCGGTCCTGCGCAAGCTCCTGCTGTCGGACCCGGCGCGCAGCGCGTACCTCCGCACGACAATCTCGGTGACGGGGCTCTCGGGGAGCGAAAAGATCAACGTCATTCCCGGCGAGGCCACGGCCTCGCTCGATTGCCGCCTGCTGCCCGGCGAGAACCCGCACCGGTTCCTCGCGACCCTGCGCGAGGTCGCCGCGGATCCCTCGCTGCGATGGGACGTGCAACTGTCCGAGATTGCGACCGAGTCGCCCATCGACACGGCGCTCTTTCACGCGATCGAGCGCGCACGCGACCGCTTTTCCCCTGGCGTTCCCGTCCTGACGCCGCCGTTGACGTCGTCCACCGACGCCTCGCGGCTGCGCCAGATCGGGATCGTCGTCTACGGCTTCGAGCCCTTCCGGCTTTCGGAGGACGACGACCGCAGCCACGGGGACGACGAGCGGCTCTCGCTCGACAACGTCCGCTTCGGGCTCGAGGTCACCTACTCCGTGGTCCTGGACGTGGCGGGGACGCCGGCGGGCCGCTCACGGGACCGGCGTTTCATCGAAAAGTAGACCGGAAGGCCAAGCAGAAGAATGACGACGCCGGCCAGGGTCTCCTTCGGCTGCTCACGGACGGTGTTGGCGGCGAGCAGGATGGAGCTCGCGACGAAGAGCAACGGCACGACGGGGTAGCCCGTGCAGCGGTACGGCCGCGCGAGGTCCGGCCGGCGGCGGCGGAAGAGAAAGAGCGCGATGCCCGTGGCGGCGTACGCCAGGATCACGGCGAAGGTCGCATAGGTGTAGAGCTGGTCGTACCGGCCGGAGAGACAGAGCAGCGAAATCCAGATCGCCTGCACGACGAGCGCGAACGCCGGGGTGCGAAACCGGGGGTGCACGCGGCCGAAGGCCGCCGGGAAGAGCCCGTCCTTCGAGAGGGCGTAGACGATTCGCGGGCCGGGGACGATTCCCGCCGACAGGCACCCGAAGGCGGCGGCCGTCACGGCGAGGGCAATGACCGAGGCGGCGCCGGGCCCGAACAGCCTCGTGGAGGCCAGGGCGGCCGGCTGCGCCACGTTCGCCATCTCGGCGGGCGGGATTGCTTTCAGGAGGGCCACGTTGACGCCCACGTAGAGCACAGTGACGACGCCCGTGCCGACGAGCAGCGCCACCGGAAGGTTGCGTTCGGGTCGGGCGACTTCGCCTGCCGCCGCGACGATCTCGTTCCAGCCGTAGAAACACCAGAAGACCGCGATCATGGCGGTGCCGAAGGCCGCTGCCGTGATCGGCGCCGCGGGCGCCGCGGCCGCGGAGATTCCGGGGGAGGGCGCCAGCGCACCGCCGACGGCGATCCAGAGCAGCGCGAGAAGGATGAGCGCCGTGAAGAGGCCCTGGATCCGAGCCCCCTCGCGCACCCCGATGTAGTGGGTCGCCGTCAGGACCAGAACGGCGGCGACGGCGACGAGCTGGCCCGCCGTGATCGAGACCGGCCCGAGGGCCAGGACGACGTGACTGTTGGAGAGGCCGGGGAAGAATACCGAGAGGTACTCGGCGAAACCGGCCGCCACGGCGGCGTCGGCGCCGGCCAGGATGATCCAGTACGCGACCCAGGCGTACAGGAACGCCGGCAGGTGCCCGAAGGCCTCGCGGATGTAGACGTACATGCCGCCGGACTCCGGAATCATCGCGCCCATCTCGGCGTAGACGAACCCGCCGGCGATGGAAAGAAGCCCGCCGACGACCCAAGCCGCCAGGATCCACGGGCTCGAGGGCAGCGCCTTCGCGATCGAGCTCGGCGTCAGGAAGATGCCCCCGCCCACGACGAGGCCGAG
>JBGPGG010000119.1:0-8511 GCA_041483715.1 Thermoanaerobaculia bacterium | reverse complement strand
GACCGTGTCTCAGTTCCGGTGTGACCGATCGCCCTCTCAGGCCGGTTACCGATCGAAGCCTTGGTGAGCCGTTACCTCACCAACTAGCTAATCGGGCGCGGGCCCATCCGGTAGCGCGAGATCTTGCGACCCCGCTTTGATCGTCAGGACTTTCGTCCCGAAGATGTCATGCGGTATTAGCTCGAATTTCTCCGAGGTATTCCCCACTTCCGGGCAGGTTACCCACGTGTTACTCACCCGTCCGCCGCTCGACTGGAAGGAGTTGCCCCCCTCCGCCTCGCTCGACTTGCATGTGTTAAGCACGCCGCCAGCGTTCATTCTGAGCCAGGATCAAACTCTCCACTTAAAAGCGTTCTCACGGTGTTGCCACCGGTCGATAAGAGTTAATCCTGATTTTTTCCGAGGTCTCAGGGAACCGTGAGGCTCCCTTACCCAAGGTTGGAACCAGAAACTCTGCTTTTTACAAAAAAGCAGGAAAAATGACGTCTGGCACGCTCTACTCAGTTTTCAAGGAACCGCGTCCCCGGACCTTTGCGCCCCGGGACCGCGCCGTACCGCCGGCGCGAAACCGAAAAAACATCCGCCTTGCGACGGACCTTTCAGTTTAGCGAATCTCTTCGGGCTCCGTCAACTAAAAACGGCTCGAGACGCCCCTCCTGTCGCGGATGGCTCTCGCCGGACAGAGACCCCCTGGAAAGAACCAACCCTTGCGGGGAACGGGAATATAGGGCCGCCTCGAGCCCCTGTCAAGCGATTTCGAAAAAATCAGAAAAGGCCCGCGGAATCGAGCTTTTTCGCCCGCGGCGCTGCACAGGCGGCAGTGCAAATCCTCACGACCGGGGCAGCGTCGCGAGCACTCGCGAGATCGCTTCGGCATAGGCGACGTGCTCCTGCTCGAGGATTCGGGCCGACAGCGACTCCTCGGTGTCCCAGGGCAGGATCGGCACGCGCCGCTGCAGGACGATCGGCCCCGTGTCGGTCCCCTCGTCTACGAAATGGACCGTGCAGCCGGACTCCTTCTCCCCCGCCTCGAGGGCCCGGCGCTGCACGCCGAGGCCCGGAAACTTCGGGAGAAGGGCCGGGTGGATGTTGAGGATTCGCCCGCGCCAGCGCGCCACAAACCCGGGCGAGAGCAGCCGCATGAAACCGGCCAGGCAGACCAGGTCGGGCCGGGCTCGGTCGAGCCGCCGGAGCATCTCGTCCTCATGCGCGCGTCTGTCCGGGTACCGCTTAGGGTCCACGGCGAAGGCAGGCAGGCCCCGTTCCCTGGCCCGGTCGAGGCCTGGCGCGTCCGGGACGTCCGAGAGGACCGCCACGATCTCCGCCTCCGGGATCGCTCCGCCCGCGACCGCGTCCGCGATGGCTTCGAAGTTGGAACCGCGCCCGGAGAGAAGGATGGCGAGGCGGGATTTCGGATTTCGGATTTCAGATTTCGGATTTGGGGGAGGTCCGCCGGTCATCGCGCTGGCGGCGGCTCGACGATGACGCGGTGGCTTCCCGGCTTGACGTTTCCGATCGCGTACCAACGGTGGCCGGCGTCCTTCCAGATCTGTCCCACGCGAGCCAGGTCCGTCGCGGCGATGAAGACGACCATCCCGATACCCATGTTGAAGACGCGATGCATCTCCTCGAAGGAGACGTCCCCCTCGCGCTCGATCAGCCCGAACACGGGCAACACCGGCCACGCCCCCGACTTCACGATCACGTCGAGCCCCTCGGGCAGCACGCGCGGGATGTTGTCGTAGAAGCCGCCGCCCGTCAGATGCGCCATGCCATGGACGAGGTCCGCCTCGAGCAGCGGCTCCATCGCCTTGCCGTACGACAGGTGCGCGTCGAGCAGCACGTCCCCGATCATTCGTCCGCCGAGCTCGGGAAGCGTGTCCTGGGGCTTCTTTCCCATCGTCTCGAAGAACACCCGGCGCGCGAGCGTGTACCCATTGGTCTGCAACCCAATGGACGGCAGCCCCAGCGCGACGTCGCCGGCCGCGATGCGCGAGCCGTCAACGATTTTCGCGCGGTCGACCACGCCCACGATCGTCCCGGCGACGTCGTAGTCGCCTGCGGCGTAGAAGCCCGGCATCTCCGCTGTCTCTCCGCCGAGAAGCGCCGTGCCGTTCTCACGGCAGGCGCGCGCGATGCCCGCGATCACGCTCTCGATCAGGCCCGGCTCCACCTTGCCCGTGGCGATGTAGTCGAGGAAGAAGAGCGGTTTGGCCCCCTGCACCAGGATGTCGTTGACACAGTGGTTGACGAGGTCGGCCCCGACCGTGTCGTGACGGCCCATCTCGATCGCGACCTTCAGCTTCGTCCCGACGCCATCCGTCGACCCCACGAGCACGGGCTCGCGGTACTTCGAGAAGTCCGGCTGAAAGAGCCCGCCGAATCCCCCGAGGTCGCCGAGCACGCCCGGCGTGAAGGTCGAGCGGATCGCCGCCTTCGCGCGGGCGAGCGCCGCGGCTTTCGCATCGATGTCGACGCCGGCTTCGGCGTAGCGGGAGGGCTTCAATCGCCGCAAATTATAGGCGAGGACGCGGCGAGCATCAGTCCCGCCAGAAGAGCGTGAACTTCCCGATCTCGACGGACCGGGGAAATCGCTCCCGAATCGCCGCCTGCAGCTCGGGCGCGGGCGGCCGCGAGAAGTCCGGAGAGCGGTTCAAGACGACGACCTTGATTTGCCGCTCATCGATGAGCCGCAAAATCGAGTCTATGCGACCGTAAAGCGGCTCCATGAAATCGAAGAAATCACGAGTCGGATTGCCGTAGCCGCCGAGGAAGTACACCTCCGGACAGTCGGGTCCCGCGTAAATCTGCCCGTCGCCCGCTCGCCTCCTGATTTCAGCCACAAGCGCCTCGTAGACCCGAGCGTCGGCGGCCGGCACGCGCAGCCCCGCGCGCGCAAGCGCGAGGGGCGCGTCGGCGAGGTACTTCGCGGGGTGGTGTCCCAGGTTGAAAATGTAGCCGGGGTTCATCCATGCGGCGGCAAAGAGCAGGTAGAACACGAGCACGCTCATATGGAGCGGCCGCGGTGCCTGCGGTTCCAACCCGATGGTCGCCGCGACGGCCAGGGCTGCGAGCGGTGCGACATAGCAGAAATAAATCGGCGCGGAAAAGGGAAACTGGACGAAGCTGACGAGTGCCGTCGCGCAAATGAGCAGGAAGGCCACCTGCCTGTCCGCCTCGGCCGGGCCGGCGCGGCCCGCCAGCCATGCGAGGCGGCCGCACCCCACGAGGACGGCCACGACGGCGATGGAGCGAGCCGAGTCCCAGATGACCTGATAGACAGACTCGTGTGCCGCGCACACCAAACCCAGGCCCAGGAGAAAGGCGAATGCGATCGTTGCCGAGCGCCGGCGCATGCTGACGAAAGCCCCCGGGAAGGCCAGAAGCAGGGCATAAGGCGCGGCCGGCCACAGCGTGCTGGGCGGAGGGAACGGCCTTCGCGCCGTCTCGATCTGGCGCAGTGGCCGCACGAACACTCCCTGAAGTAGGTCCGGGACGGCTCCTGCCCGCAGGTACGGAACGAGGAAGAAGGCCAACGGCACGCACACGCCGACGGCGAACGGGGCGAACAAGTTCCACACTTCCCGCCATCGTTCGGCCATCGACCCCTTCCCCTCCTTCCACTCCGACCAGACAAGGAAGCCGACGATCGCCGCCGCCGGGCAGAGAAAATGAATGCCGTCCATCGGTTCGAGGCGCCCCCGCAGAAGGCCCACGACGGCCCCGAGGAAGAGGCCCCCGCCGACGACTTTGAGCGCGAGGAACGGCGAAAGGCCGCCTCCCTCCGCCCCCGGCCTGGCCGCCGCGAGCCGCTGCTCCCGGTAGACGAGAAAGAGAACCACGGCCGCAATGTCGTAGAGACCAACCACCTTGCAGAGCACGGAGAGCCCCGCACAAACTCCCGCGGCCACAAGCCACCGGCGGCGGCCCGTGTCGACATGGCGGACGAGCGCGAAGACTCCAAACGTTGCGAGGAACAGGTTGTACCAGGACGGAAGGCTCGCAAAGTAGTTTGGCACGCTCCACGCCACAGCAAGCAGGGTCAGGAGCCCCGCGCTCGCCGGTCGCGCCACCCGCAACGCAATGGCGTATACGGTCGGCACGAATGCGAGGAAGAGAACGAAGAGAACGAGCCGCAGCGAGAAAAGCCGTACCCCGAGGACCCGAAATGCCACGGCGTGCACCCAGGTCAGCCCTCCCGTGTACCCCTCGTCGTAGTCGCGATGCGGGAGCTCACCGCTCAGAACCCTCTGGGCGCTCTGCGCGATCGTCCCCTCGTCGTGCGGAATCCAACCTCGGTCCGCGAGCGCAAACGCGTACATCCCGGAGATCGCCCACACGGCGGCGAGCACGATCCGTCTGCGGCGGCGCAGAGCAGAGGCGGCTCCTGACAGCGATTCAGCGTCCAATGGGTACCCCGATCATAACCGCTCAGCAGTCATCGGCCCCGCGCGAGCTCGCGCGTTGTAAAATGGCGTTATCGAACTGCAGACTTCGCCAATCGACCTCTCCGTCGTAGTCCCTGTCTACAACAGCGCGGACTCGCTTCCCGTCTTGCTCCAAAGACTCCAGTCGGCCCTTTCCGGCAGATCGTTCGAGGTCATCCTGGTCGACGACGGCAGCACCGACGCGTCGTGGAGCGTCATTCGCGACCTCTCGCGAACGGCGACACGGGCCCGGGGCATCCACCTGATGCGGAACTACGGCCAGCACAACGCGCTTCTGGCCGGAATCCGGGCCGCGTCCGGCAAGGTCATCGTTACCCTCGACGACGATCTCCAGCATCCACCGGAAGAGATTCCGAAGCTCCTCGCGGCGCTGGATCGCGGTAGCGACGTGGTCTACGGAACCCCGCTCAGGATGCCGCATTCGCTATCGCGAAATCTCGCCTCCTGGTTCATCAAGCTGGCGGTTCAGAAGGCGATGGGCGCCGAAACGGCGCGGAACGTGTCGGCCTTTCGCGCTTTCCGCACGCGCCTGAGGGATGCTTTCGCGAACTACCACAGCCCCTTCGTTTCGATCGACGTCATGCTGACCTGGTCGACGACCCGGTTTTCGGTGGTTGCGGTGGAACACCGCCCGCGGGAGATCGGCACCTCGCACTACACGTTGCGCACCCTCGTGCGCCACGGGCTCACGATGGTCACCGGATTCTCGACGCTTCCCCTGCGCCTGGCAAGCCTGGTCGGATTTTCGTTCACGCTGCTCGGGTTCGGTGTCCTATCCTTCGTGGTGGCGCGCTACTTGATGCAGGGAGGGAGCGTGCCCGGCTTCCCATTCCTTGCGTCGATCATCGCGATCTTTTCAGGCGCCCAGCTCTTCGCGCTGGGCATCATCGGCGAGTATCTGGCGCGCATGCACGTGCGCCTGATGGACCGACCCGCCTACAGCATTGCGGCGACGACGGGCGATCCCTCCGAATGAGTGACGCCGCGACCCCAATCGAAAGGCTCGAGTGGGACAGCAACTTCTTCGGCTTCGGCGTCGGCCGAGTCGCGGCCGCCCGCCTGGCCCCCCGCGACGCTGTCGGTTGCGCGCGGCGAGCCCGAGAGCTTGGCCTCCGATGCCTCTACTTCCTCGCGGATCCCGGCGACCCCGAGTCCTGGCGGGCCGCGATTGACGCTGGCTTCGATCCCATCGACATTCGCGTCGAGCTCGACCGCGAGCTTCCTCTGGCCGGACCGACTTTCCCGGACTGCGCACTCGCCGGCGAGAGCGATCTTTCCGCGCTGATCCATCTCGCGCGGGGCGCATTCACCGAGTCTCGCTTTTTTCGCGACCGGCGCTTCCCGGCCGGCAAGGCCGAGGAGCTCTTCTCGCTCTGGGTTCGGCGCGGGGTCTCGCACTCCGATGGTTTCACGGTGTTGTCTCGATCGTCGGGAGAGCCCAGCGGGTTCGTGAGCGCGAGGATCACCTCGATCGAGTCGGGGCGGATCGAGCTCGTCGCCGTCTCGCCGGCGCTCCGTGGTCAGGGCGTCGGGCTTCGGCTCCTCGGTTCATGCATGGGCGAGCTCGCCCGCCGTGGGGCCCGACGGATCTCCGTCGTGACGCAGGGATCCAACGCCGCCGCGCAGCGCCTGTATGAGCGCGCCGGGTTCAGAACCCGCTCCGTCGGCTTGTGGTTCCACGGGTGGTACTGATGCCTCCGATTCCCTTCAACCGACCCTCGTTCGTCGGCCACGAGCGACGCTACATGGACGAGGCGCTCGCACTGGGCCACGTCAGCGGCGACGGCGAGTTCACGCGGCGTTGCCACGAGCTGTTGCGGGCCGAACTCGGCGTCCGCTCCGCGTTGCTGACGACCTCATGCACGCACGCCCTCGAGATGTCGGCGATCCTTCTCGACATCAAGCCAGAGGACGAGGTGATCGTTCCCACCTTCACATTCGTGTCCACCGCCAATGCGTTCGCACTCCGGGGTGCCCGGCCGGTATTTGCCGACATACGACCCGACACCCTCAACCTCGACGAACGCGAGCTCGAAAGGCACATCGGACCAAAAACGCGCGCCATCATTCCGGTCCATTACGCCGGCGTCGGTTGTGCGATGGATGCCATCACTGCGATCGCAGCCCGTCGGGGGATCGCCGTCGTCGAGGACAACGCCCATGGACTGTTTGGGAAGCGCTCCGGCCGCCCCCTGGGATCTCAGGGCGCAATGGCGACACTCTCCTTCCACGAGACGAAGAATTTCAGCTGCGGCGAGGGCGGAGCCCTTCTCATCAACGACGAGCGGTACATCGCTCGGGCCGAGATCATCCGGGAGAAGGGAACGAACCGGAAGCGCTTCTTTCGCGGCGAAGTGGACAAGTACACGTGGGTCGACATCGGATCGAGCTACCTCCCATCCGATCTACTCGCGGCCTACCTGTACGGCCAGCTGGAGCAGAAAAGCGTGGTGCTCGCGGCCCGCAGGCGCATCTTCGAACGGTACCGGGACGGTCTCGCGCAATGGGCCGAGAGATCCGGCGCGCGCCTGCCGACTGTCCCGGCGGACTGCGAGCCGAGCTATCACATGTTCTATGTGCTTCTGCCCACACCCGAAGCGCGCACAGGCCTGATCGCGAGCCTCAAGTCGCGCGACATACTGGCCGTATTTCACTATCAGCCACTGCATCTCTCAGCAATGGGCCGTCGCTGGGGCGGGCGTCCGGGGGACTGCCCGGTATCCGAGTCCGTCAGTGAAAGGCTCGCGCGTCTCCCGTTTTATACGTCGCTGACCGGGGCGGACCAGGACCGCGTCATCGACGCCGTGATCAACGCTCCCCTCTGACCGACGCAACCGGGCGCGCGACGCAGAGCAGGTACTGGTGATACACCGCGAACTCCATCGCCTCATCCACATGAAACGACCGTCCCAGGATCGCGACGAGTTCCTCGCGTGTCCGCGCATGACGGCCGCGGTCATAGTGCCACAACCAGCGCGATACCCGGCGCGCATCGTTGCGCAGGGGCTCGAGGAGCAGCAGGTAGCCCGACGTCACTCGTGACAGTTCGCTCACCACGCGGCCCAGCGTGCCGTCATCGATGTGATGAACAATCGCCACGCAGAGCGTGAGATCGAAGGCACCGTCGGAAAACGGCAGTCGCGCCGCATCCGCTGCGAGCGCCTTCGCCGAAGGCTCCCTCCGGCGCAATGCCAGCAGCGGCCGCGGGTCGAGGTCGAGGCACACGGGCGCGATCCCGATGCGCAACGCGAAGCCTCCCGCAGCGCTGCCGACATCGAGGGCTCGGCGGTGCGGCGGCAGCCGATTCAAGGTCGCTCGCAGTCGCTCGGCCACCTTCGCCTGTCCCGCGAGACTCTGGACGAGCTCGTAGACGAAGGGACGCGACACCAGAGAGGCCGCGAGACGCTGCAGGAACGTCTCTTTCATTGCAAGCGCCCCAACAGGAAGCGTGGATTCGAACGCGCCGGCGCCCCGGAGGCGCGAAACGGCTCGAGCCGATAGTTCCTCTCGATCCACGCCCGGATCTCGCGCCCGTAATCCTCGCCGAAGAGCCCGTGGTCGTACTCGCTCACCGGCCGGCGCCAGAGGACGATCGCCGCCGGCCGCGCTCGGGCGAGCTCGTCGAGGACGGCCGCCTCGTTGTCCGCGGTGAGATACCCCGGCAGGTACAGCTTGTGGCGAATCGGGTTCGGACGGCCGGAGAGAAAGTTGAGCAGTTCGCCCTCGGGGAAGACGACGAGCCCATCCCCCGGCGCCGTCGCGCCACGGATCGCTGCCGAGAGCTCCTCGATCTCCCTTGCGACTTCCGGCCTCGCCGACAGCATGCGGCCCGTTCCCGCAAAGGGCACGGTCTCGATCGATGCGTACTGCCAGGCCCGGCCCGCAAACGCGACGGCCACGAGCCCTGCTACCGTCCAACGCAGGCCGGCGGCCAGACGCGCGCGGTCCGCGCCGCGCCGGTGCGAGGCAATCGCGATGCGAAGCAGTCCCGCGGCGCCGACGAACGCGAAGAGCAGCGGCGGACCCACGTAGGCCGAGTCGCCGATGTGAAACAACCGCCGAT
>JBGPGG010000118.1:0-8567 GCA_041483715.1 Thermoanaerobaculia bacterium | reverse complement strand
GCCCCTCACCGTCGCCAGTAAGACTCTGCGCCCGCCCTTCCTGCGCGGGGACGACTCCGGCGGCTTCGGCCCCAACGCCTCCTCGCGGGACGACTTCGACATTCCGACGGTTCTGCGGAGGCAGATGGATTAGTCGTGAGTCATGAGTTGTGAGTTGTGAGCCGTCTCATCGAGTCCCTCAGTGGCGTTGTTCGACGGCTCACAACTCATGACTCACAACTCATGACCTCCTTTTCCTGATCCTCTCCTGCCTCTTCCGGCGCGCGCGGTCGCGCCACTTCCGATACGACGCGTCGAGCTTCGGGTACCGGTGCCGCCAGCGGCGGAGCTTGCGCCGAAAGCTCGGGAAGACGAGCGAGAGGAAGATCGCGCTCATGATGAAGAAGACGACCTGCGGCATGACCGGGACGAGCACGCCGACGACGCCGACGATGAAGAAGAAGACGGCGAGCGCCAGGTTGCGCGCCTTGCTGCGGCGCCCGAGCGGCGGGGAATGCGACGCCGTCACCGCGCGACAGCAGCCTTGATGAGGTTGGTGCTTCCGGCCACGCCCTTCGGGATGCCGGCGGTGATCACGACCTTCTCGCCCGGCCGCAGGAGCCCGGCCGCCAACGCGAGGGCGGGGGCAGCTCCGAGCATCGCGTCCGTGTCCTTTCCTTCCTTCGCCACGATCGGGATGACGCCCCAGACGAGCGCCAGCCGCCGCGCCGTCGCCGGCAGCGAGGACAGCGCGAGGACGGGGCTGCGCGGCCGGTGCTTGGCTACGAGGCGCGCGGTCGCGCCCGACTCGGTCCAGGCGACGATCAACGAAGCGCCGATGTGCTCCGCGAGCTCGCAGGCGGCGCCCGCAACCGCCTCCGGCAAGCTCTGGAGGGTCCGGTCCTCGAAGCGCCGCATCCACTGCTCGAACGGGAACGCGGCCTCCGTGTCCTCCGCGATGCGCTTCATCGTCGCGACGGCCCCCTCGGGATAGCGGCCGGACGCCGTTTCCTCCGACAGCATCACGGCGTCGGTGCCGTCCAGGATCGCGTTGGCGACGTCGCCAACCTCGGCGCGCGTCGGTCGCGGATTCTCGACCATGGAGAGCAGCATCTGCGTGGCGGTGATCACCGGCTTTCCCGCGCGGTTGGCCTTCTCGATGAGCATCTTCTGGAGCAGCGGCACATGCTCGAGAGGCGTCTCGACGCCGAGGTCGCCGCGCGCGACCATGATGCCCTCCGCCTCGGCGAGGATTGCGTCGATCGAGGAAATGGCCTCGTGCTTCTCGATCTTCGCGATGATGGGCAGCCGCGCGCCGCGCTCGGCCATGAAGGCCCGGGCCTGCAGGACGTCATCGGCCGAACGCACGAAGGACAGGGCGACGTAGTCCACGCGCTGCTCGATGCCGAAGGTCAGGTCGTCCCGGTCCTTGTCCGTCAGGCCCGGCGCCGCGATCGAGCGCGAGGGCAGGCTGATCCCCTTGTGGGACGAGAGCATCCCCCCGGCGACGACGCGGCAGCGGATGTCCGTCGGGCTGACGTCCTCGGCGCGGAGCTCGATCTCGCCGTCGGCCAGAAGCAGGCGGTCGCCGGAACGGACGCTGCCGGGCAGATCCGGAAAGCTCACCGAGACCTCGGACGCGTCGCCCGGCACGGCCCGGCTCGTCAGGGTGAACGGGGCGCCGGGCTCGAGCCGGACGGACGCGGCGGCAATTTCCCCGATGCGGATCTTGATGCCCGAGAGGTCCTGGAGGATCGCGATCGGCCGGCCCTTCTTCTCCGCGATCCCGCGCAGGGCCCCGATGACGGTCTCGTGCTCCGCGTGCGTTCCGTGGGAAAAGTTCAGCCGCGCGACGTCCATGCCCGCCGCGACGAGGCGCTCGAGCATCTCCGGCGAGCGCGAGACGGGCCCGATCGTGCAGACGATCTTGGTGCGCGGCATGGAGGGCAAGATTAACCCGGGGCAGCCATCCGGCCGCGTGCCGTGCGGCAAAAAAACGCCGCCGGACTTTCATCCGGCGGCAATCAGAAAGGAAAGAGACGATCCTCAGTACTTGGGGGTGACGGCCTTCTTGACGTCCTCGGCCGCCTTCTTGGCGGCGTCGGCGGTCGCAGCGCCCGCGTCTTTCGCGGCGTCTCCGACAGCTTTGCCGGCATCCTTGGCGGCGTCCGCAGTGGCGGCCCCGGCCTCCTTGGCCTTCTCGGCGGCATCCGTGGCGGCATCCTTGACCGCGGCGGCGCCGTCCTTGGCGGCCTCGACCGCCTTCTCACCGGCCGCCTTGGCTGCCTGGCCGGTGTCGCTGACCTCGGCCTTCTTGCACGCGGCCGCGAGGCCGACCGAGAGAACGAGGGCGAGCAGGGAAATCGAAGTCTTTTTCATCGAGTTCACTCCTTTTCGTAATTGAGCGGGTTCTTCTGTCACGACCGGGCCGGCGCTGTTTCTTCCTGCAAAAGACTACGCCCGCCTCGCGGCGGGCGCAGTGAGAAATGTTGGACTGAAAGTTACTTCGCCGAGCGGGTCTTGCGAATCGCGGTGAGCCCGACGCCAGCGGTCAGCGACAGGATGCCCGCGAAACCGACGAGCGGAAGCTCGGTGGCCGTCTTCGGGAGCTTCTTGTGCGCCGCCTTGTCGGCTGCCGCCTTGGCCGCTGCATCCGCAGCCGCCTGCTTGGCCGCCGCATCCGCCGCCGCCTTGTCGGCTGCTTTCTTGGCTGCCGCATCCGCCGCCGCCTGCTTGGCCGCCGTGTCCGCTGCCGCCTTGTCGGCCGCCTTCTTGGCTGCCGCATCCGCAGCTGCCTTCTTGGCCGCGGCTGCGTCCGCAGCCGCCTTTTCCGCCGCCGCCTTCTTGGCCGCATCCGCAGCCGAAGTGTCCGCAGCCGCCATGGCCTTGCCGGCGACCGCCTTCTGGACGATCATGCCCGTGATCCGGTCGCCGACGTTGATGGAGGATGCGTCAACCACCTTGCCGTCCTTGACGATCGTGATGTCGCTGGCCGCGGACCACGTGTACTTGTTCACGCCCTTGGCGCCCTTGATCATCATCGAGTTGCCCGCCTTGGCCACGACTTCGGCGTTCAACTCTTCGTGGACCATGACGTCGGTCGTCTTCCAGTTTGCGATTCCCGACTCGAGCCCGGTCACCTTCATGCCCGGCTTGAGGTCCGCCACCGCCGTGCCGGCTTTGCCGTCGGCGTTGAACGTGGTGCCGGCCGGAACCTGGTATGAACGGACGCCGCTCGGTCCGCGGAGCACGACCGTGCCGTCGGGCAGAACCGTGACCACCGTGTAAGCGCCCTGCGCCGCCGCGATACCGGCCGACGCGAGCATGACGCACGCCGCGAGAAGCACCAACAGAGAACGAGATTTCGTTACCATTACTCCTCCTTCAAATTCAAAACGATGAGAAGCCCAGGACGGGCAAGCGGGGGATTCTATGCGAGGACGGGTCCCGGGGGACAGGAAAAATGGTGTCCTGTGCTCCGGGTGCGGCCCCATCTTCTGGAACGATTAGAGGAGAAAATATTTGTTTTCAGCGGTTTAGATCGTTTCGCTTCGATCCGGGCGGCTCTCGTCTGTCAGACGCCGGTCGGGGCGATCGGTTCGGGGGCGCGACGGCTACCGCAACAGGTCCTCAATCGCCGCCGACAGGCGCTCTTCGGTCATCCGGTAGGGCAGGTATCCGGTGACGACGCCTTTGCGGTCGACGAAGGCGAACGTCGGAGTCGCGGACACGCCATATCGCAACATGGCCTCGTCGCTGATCGGTACGGTGACCGAGTCCGTGAGGCCGTAGATCTGCGTCCATGCCTTTTCGATGCTCGCCTTCTCCTCGGAGCGATTCTCCTCGTAGAAGCGTGTCGGCGCGACGAACGCGACGCCTCGGGGGGCGTACTTCTCGACGACGCGGCGCCAGGCCGCCGCCTGCGCCTTGCAGTCGCCGCAGGACTCCCACCAGAAGAACAGCACGACGGGTTTGCCTCGCAGGGACTCGAGGCCGGCAAACTCCGGCCCGATGCGGTCTTCTGCCCGGAAGCCTGGCGCCTTCTGCCCGACGAGCTCGATCTGATCGCGCCGCTTCCAGACTCGCGCCCGCAGATTGTATGGAGCCTTCTCCAGGGCCCGGGAGCTCTCGTCGAGGAAGCGGATCGCTTCCGCCTTCTTGCCCGCGGCGACGAGGGCCTGCGCCTCGACCTCGATCGACGTGCCGAGCGCATACGTCGCCTCCGAGTGGTCCTCGTAGTCGGCGGGCGTCCCGAGCTTCGATACGGCGAGCTCGCGCGCCGCCTTCGCGTACCGCGAGGCCGCTACCCAGTCGCCTGTCAGCGCCGCGCCCCGCGCGAGCCACGCGAGTCCCATGACGTACTCCGGGTCCTCGCCCATCTCCGCGCGGTGAACCTCCAGGATCGACTCTGCGCTCGACAGGTCCGCGGCCGAGATCTTCATCCGGATGCCCCGGAGGTCGTCCATCGGCGGCGGGGTCGGAGCCGGCGTCGGCGTCGCGGTGGGCTGTTGTGCCGATCCGGCGGCGGGCACGAGGCAGGCGACGAGCAGAACTGTCACCGGGATGAGACGCTTCATCGCAGGCTCCTTCGTTCTACGGGCGTCCGAACCCGCGCCCGAAGAACTCAATTCCCGGAACGAACCCGTGTCTCGCCCGCAAGGGCGCGCGAGGATCTGGTAGCCCATACCGCCGCGAATTGGAACCAGGTGAGAAGCTGGCTCCGTAGCGTGGAAACGCTGCGAAAGGCCGTGGTCGGCTAGTTGGAAGAAAGCTGTTCGTCCCTTCCAGGGCCTATTTTCGTACCCTATCCGTACTCCCCAGTAGGAATGGAACTAGAGGAGATAAGGTGATTAACAAGTTCAGTCTGACCGGCTTTATGGGGGTGGAAAATGAACAAGGGCGCAAACTCAAAATATGACACCCGCATGCGGGTAGTGGAAAATACCCGGAAACGAGTGATGAAAAACCTTAAGTTTTGGCCTGGTCGAACCGTAATCTCCGGGGATGTCTCACCCCCTGGCGTCAACCTGGGGTTACCAGTTCTGACCTGTTACCGGTGCCGCCGCTGCGGAGCGCGGCTCATGGCTCGACCGCGATGGGAAGAGCCGGAGGGTTTCATCAGCTTCGGCCTCGAACGCTCCTGCTCCTGCTAGTGCGAGCCTCGTAGAAAGCCCGCCTTGCGCGTCTGATGGGTCTTAGAGGGCCATCTCACCCGGCAGAACCCATTCGTACCTTCGGAAGTCGTTCTGGCCTCGCAGGGCATCAGAAGTTCTTGGCTCTCGGCGCGGAGCAGGTCAACGGAAGCTATGTACATAAAAACCAACGCGCACAGGGCGCGATCTGAGGGCATCCTCACGTTGCGGTGCCTGCGGCCTGAGTCTTCTGCCGGGGCGTATGATTTGAGGAGCGAAGCCTCGGAGGGATCGAGCCGATGTGCAGGCCACGGCATTCACTCCTCGAGCGAATAGACAGCGACGAACGCAGCCTATCTCCCCACCGCCGGGGTCTTAGGCTGCGGGGCGCGTCGTTTCCGCGCTCCGGCCACTTGCAGCCTAAGCAGATGTTAGGCCGCTGCGCAACATGAGCGACATGGTTACGGGTGCACTGCTAGCGCTCAGCGGTGCCCTGATCGGCTCCCTGGCAACGATTGGGATTGCGCGCGCGCAGCGGCGCGAGGTGCTCCGACTCGCAGCGGTCAAGAAGCGATTGGCAGCTCACCAGGAGGCGTTTGCGCTGTGGTTCGAGCTCCTGACGTCGATCCACGATCCGATCAAATCCACCGACGCCGTGGTGAAGTGCCAGACGTGGTGGAGGCAGAATTGCCTGTATCTCGAGCCAAAGAGCCGGCAAGCCTTCTGGAAGGGAACGAGCGATGCCATGTGGTTTGACGACATGAAGCAAGTTCGTGACCCGAAGGCGGCGTTTGCAGAGCTTATGGCCGTTTTCAAATTGCTCGAGGAGGGAGTTGGGTTACCCACAATTGGCGAGCATGAGTTCGCGAAGCTGTTGGGTCGGCAGGCGAACAAGTGAAGGACGAGCGGCCTAACACGCGCGTGCAGCGGACTCGCTCGTCGGCTTCGCCTCCTCGCTCGCCGCTGACGCGCCGCCCGTTAGGCGCCACGAAGTCTCCGCCGCGGCTGCAGAGATAACGCGATGGACGAGGTCGACCGGCTCATCAAGTATCTGCAGTCGTTGCCCAATTTCCGCAAGCTCGACCCGTCTCCGCCGGTTGATCACGTGGGTGCGATCATCACGGACGCTGTCTTGCAGGCTGGAATGAACTATGAGCGTGTTGTTCGGAAGAGAGTAGACGCTGTGAAGGCGATCGAGGCGGCCGCCACGACGAGGGGCTTTCTGGCAGAACTGCGAAGGCGTGGCCCAGCGAATGTACTGGCTTGGCAGGGAGGGCGGAAGCCGCAGTGCGCACTTTCGCTCGCGGAGCTCCTCCATCGTGAAGGCGTCGATTCGGTCGACGACCTGCGATCCTGGCTTCAGCGGGCCGGCAGCTTCTCGAAACTCAGAACCATCGCTGGGATCGGCCCAAAGACAGTTGACTATCTCAAGATTCTCGTCGGTCTTCCGGCAGTCGCCGTCGACGTCCATCTCAGCAAGCTCTTGGCTGCCGCCGATGTACCGCTAGGTTCCTACGAGACCCAGCGCAGCATTCTTGAGGGCGCTGCTGATCGGCTGGGTATGAACCGCAGTGCGTTCGACTACAGCGTCTGGAAGGTCATGGCCAATGGTGGCGCCTAACCCGCGGGTGCAGCGGACTCGGCCCTCCGCTTCGCGTCGGGCCTCGCCGCTGACCCGCCACCCGTTAGGCCGCAATGAGTAGCAGCGCCCCGCCAGTTCCACCGACGCGGACCTTTACGCCGCCCACGGCAGGCGAGGTCATTCTCTATGGTGAGAATCGGTATGTTCTCGGAGCCGAGATCGGCGGGGGCTATTTCGGAAAGGTGTACGAGTGCACGGACGACTGGGGGAACGGGTTGGTCGCAAAGGTTCTTCTCCCACGAGACCGAAGCTATGAGGCGGTTCGAACAGACTGGCTTTCGGAGTTGGGAAAGCTCGTGCAGCTTCGTCACCCAAACATCACCTTCGTTCACAGCGCGTTCGAGTACAGGGACACGTTTTACCTCGTGATCGAGAGGTGCTCGCAGGATCTGGAGCACCTCATAACCATGCCAGGGCTGAAGGGCGACGTGTGGATACCGCATCTTGCTCGTGACGTGCTCCAGGCTATTGACTTCATCCACGCGTGGAACTACGTACACAAGGACATCCACCCGCAAAACGTTTTCATGGCGTACCACTACGACAGAATGGTTCCGGGGCAAGACCCGGTCTTGTCATTCAAGGTCGGTGATCTCGGAATATCCCGCCTCGAGAGCGAGATCAACGTATTCAACACCGCTCTGGCGCAATGGATGCTGCCGCCCGAGTTTCTCGACTCGCCTCAGTTCGGCGTCGTTGGGCGGCCGGTGGACATCTACCACGCAGGACTGTTACTCCTTAGCCTCTCACTCGGAAGGGTTCCTACGTTCTCAAGAGACGAGATCCTTGCCGGGCGACCCAGAGAGACAGCAGAGCGGCTTAACTCGCCGTACGCGTCGCCGATCGCTCGAGCGCTTAGGCGCCACGTGTCTGAGCGGACATCAACGGCCATGGCGTTCTGGCGCGAAATTAGGAGCGCGGCCAATGCGGCCTAACACGCGCATGCAGCGGACTCGCTCATCGGCTTCGCCTCTTCGCTCGCCGCTGATGCGCTGCCCGTTAGGCGGCAGAAGACTCGTCACCTCTGATGGCGACGCCTAGGAGAGCACATTGAAACGCGCTCACCAATGGTCCATCACGGTCACGATCGACGCCTCGCGCGAACGGGTCTGGTCAGCCGGCGAGGATCTCACCCTCATCCCGCGCTATCACCCCGAGGTCGCAAGGGTGGAACTCCTCTCCGGTCAGTCCACGCGAGGCGTTGGCGTTGAGTACAAGTGCATCATTGAGACCGGTCGGAGGGGGTGGTGCGTAGAGCGCGTGGTTGAATATGTCCCGCTCGAAAAGATGACGGTCGACTTTCCGAGCGATTCGTGGGGCATTAGCGACCTTCTCGATGGTTTCCGTACTGAACTACTGCTTGAGGCGTGTGACGGAGGCACTTGTCGGGTAACGATCTGTGCATTCTACGAGCCGAAACCGTTGTGGCTCCGTCTAATCAATCCCGTTGGCCTGCGGTGGCTTATGCGGAGGCGGGCTCTCCAGGTCCTGCGCGGTCTAAAGCGCTTTGTCGAGGCTGGTGGCGCTGCCGCCTAACACGCGCGTGCAGCGGACTCGTTCGTCGGCTTCGCCTCCTCACTCGCCGCTGACGCGGGGCCCGTTAGGCGACACGAAAGAACACTTGACGGCCGGGTTAGCCATCATGAACGCGCTTTCAAAGGAGAAGAAAATGAGCATAGGGTCGTCGGTCGCCCTCTTTCTGATCTGCGGATTCACAGCACTCGCACTCGCACAAGCTCCACCAGAGCCCCCGAAGCCGGGCCCCGAGCACAAGAAGTTGGAGTACTTCCTTGGCACATGGAAAACGGAAGGCG
>JBGPGG010000117.1:0-8569 GCA_041483715.1 Thermoanaerobaculia bacterium | reverse complement strand
GCGCCGGATAGGTCGCGGCGAACATCGCGGGCAGGATCGCGAAGTACTTTGCGACGTCGTTGGCGATGGAAAAGGTCGTGAGCGACCCCCGGGTCATCAGCAGCTGCTTTCCGATCTCGACGATCTCTATCAGCTTGGTGGGATTCGAGTCGAGGTCAACCATGTTGCCCGCCTCGCGCGCCGCCTGTGTGCCGGTGTTCATCGCGACGCCGACGTCCGCCTGTGCGAGGGCCGGCGCGTCGTTGGTCACGTCACCCGTCATGGCCACGAGGTTCCCACCCACCTGCTCCTTGCGGATGAGGGCGAGCTTCTGCTCGGGCGTGGCCTGGGCGAGGAAGTCGTCGACGCCCGCCTCCCGCGCGATGGCGGTCGCAGTGAGCGGATTGTCCCCGGTGATCATGATGGTGCGGATTCCCATGGCCCGCAGCCGGTCGAAGCGGTCCTTCATGCCGGCCTTGACGACGTCCCGCAGGGCGACGACGCCGAGCACGCGGGGCCCGTCGGCCACCAGAAGCGGCGTAGCGCCTTCGGCCGAGATCCTGTTGAGAAGATCGGACACGACCGGGTCGATCGTTCCTCCCTGCTCGCGGACCCAGTCGGCCACCGAGTCGCCCGCGCCCTTGCGAACCTGGCGCCCGTTGAAATCGACGCCCGACATGCGGGTCTGGGCCGAGAACGGAATGAACTTCATGCCTTCCATGCGCCGCGCGCGCAGGCCGAACTGGTCCTTGGCGAGGACGACGATCGAGCGCCCTTCCGGGGTCTCGTCGGAGAGGGACGAGAGCTGCGCGGCCTCGGCGAGATCGCCGGGGAGCACGTGGGGCGCGGGGACGAACTCCGTGGCCTGGCGGTTGCCGAGCGTGATCGTTCCCGTCTTGTCGAGAAGCAGGACGTTGACGTCCCCGGCCGCCTCGACGGCGCGCCCGGACATCGCGAGCACATTGTGCTGGAGCACGCGGTCCATGCCCGCGATGCCGATCGCGGAGAGCAGCCCACCGATCGTCGTCGGGATCAGGCACACGAGGAGCGCGACGAGGACGGGGGTCGTGGCCACGCCGTGGGCGTACAGCGCGAACGGCCGCAGCGTCACGGTGGCGATCAGGAAGACGATCGTCAGTCCCGCGAGGAGGATCGAGAGGGCGATCTCGTTGGGGGTCTTCTGGCGCGAGGCGCCCTCGACCAGGGCGATCATCCGGTCGAGGAAGGTCTCGCCGGGGTTGGACGTGATCTCGAGGACGATGCGGTCCGACAGGACGCGCGTGCCGCCGGTGACCGCGGACCGGTCGCCTCCGGACTCCCGGATGACCGGGGCGGACTCGCCGGTGATCGCCGACTCGTCCACCGAAGCGATCCCCTCGACGACGGTGCCGTCGCCGGGGATCACCTGTCCCGCCTCGACGACGACCCGGTCGCCCCTTCGGAGGCTCGTCGCGGGGACCGATTCCTCTCCCTTCCGGGTCTTGCGGCGCGCCATCGTTTCGGTGCGGCCCCGGCGCAGCGCGGCGGCCTGCGCCTTGCCGCGCCCCTCGGCCATCGCTTCCGCGAAGTTGGCGAAGAGGAGTGTGAACCACAGCCACAGGGCGATCTGGAGGTCGAAGAGCACGTCCTTGCCGCGGGCGACGTCGCGCACCAGCAGGACGCTGACCAGGACCGCTCCCACGAGCACGACGAACATGACCGGGTTCTGCGCCTGGAGCCGCGGGTCGAGCTTGCGGAACGAATCGCCGATCGCGACGCGGACGATCGCGCGATCGAAAAGGGCGGTGCGTCGAGGTTGAGCCACGTGCATCCTCCTCAGAACAGAGTCCCTTCCTTCATCAGCAGTTGCTCCACGATGGGGCCCAGCGAGAAGGCGGGGAAAAAGGTCAGCGCTCCCACGATCAGGATGACGCTGACGAGCAGAAGAGTGAAGAGCGGGCCGGTCACCGGAAACGTGCCGGCGGACTCCGGGATCTTCTTCTTTGCGGCGAGCGAGCCGGCGATCCCGAGGATGGGGATCAGCATGAAGAACCGCCCGAAGAACATGTCAAATCCGAGGGTCGTGTTGTAGAACAGCGTGTTGGCGTTCAAGCCCGCGAAGGCGGAGCCGTTGTTTCCCGCCCCCGACGTGAAGGCGTAGAGGATCTCGGAGAAGCCATGCGGCCCTTTGTTGTTGAGCGAGGAGAGCCTGGCCGGGAGCACCGAGGCCGCCGCACTGAAGCCCAGGATGCAGAGGGTCAGGATCAGGACCGACAGCATCGCGAGCTTGACCTCGTGCGCCTCGATCTTCTTACCCAGATACTCCGGGGTGCGGCCGACCATCAGCCCTGCGATGAAGACCGACAGGACGATGAAGAGGAACATGCCATAGAGGCCGGCGCCAACGCCGCCGACGATGACTTCTCCCGAAGCCATGTTGGCGAGCGGCACGAGGCCTCCGATCGGAGTGAACGAGTCGTGCCAGGAGTTGATGGCGCCGCAGGAGGCGTCCGTGGTGACGGTCGCGAAGAGCGCCGAGTCGCTGATCCCGAAACGGACTTCTTTGCCCTCCATGTTGCCGCCGGTGCCGCCGGCCGTCGGCAGGGCCGCGACGCCGGCCTTCTGGTGAATGGGATTACCGCGCTGTTCGGCGATTCCCGCGATGGAGACGCCCGCGAGAAAGAGCAGCGCCATCGCCCCGAAGACCGCCCATCCGTGCCTCACGGATCCGGTCATCCGGCCGAGCGTATTGGTCAGGCCCGCCCCGATCGCGAAGATCAGGAGCATCTCGAGAAAGTTCGTTCCGGGTGTGGGGTTTTCGTAGGGGTGCGCGGAGTTGGCGTTGAAGAACCCGCCGCCGTTGGTCCCGAGTTCCTTGATGGCCTCCTGGGACGCGACCGGCCCCTGGGCAATCTTCTGCTCGGCTCCCTCCACCGTCTTCACCGTGACGTCGGCCTGGAAGTTCTGCACGACGCCGCGCGAAACGAGGAAGAGCGCGGCGAGAAACGAAATGGGGAGCAGGACCCAGAGGATGGACCGCGTGCAGTCGTGCCAGAAGTTGCCGATGCCCTTCGCCCTCGCGCGCGCGATCCCTCGGATCACGGCCACCGCGATCGCGATTCCGGTCGCGGCCGACAGGAAGTTGTGGAGGGCGAGCCCGGCCATCTGGGTAAAGTGGGACATCGTCGATTCGCCGGAGTAGCCCTGCCAGTTCGTGTTCGTCGTGAAGGAGACCGCGGTGTTCCACGATGAGTCCGGCGAAACTGCTCCGAATCCGTTCGGGTTGAGCGGCAGGAACCGCTGAAGCCGCTGCATCGCATAGAGGATCACGAGCGAGGCCGCGTTGACGATGAGCATCGTCACCGTCCACTCCATCCAGCCCTGGTCTTTCGAGGCGTCCACGCCGCAGATCCGGTAGATGCCGCGCTCGACCGGCCGCAAGACGGGGTCGAGAAAGGTCCGCTCGCCCGTGAACACCCGCTTCATGTAGCCGCCGAGGATCGGCGTGATGGCGACGATGATCGCCAGATACACGAGGATTTCCAGAAAGTGGATGGTCGTCATGGCATCAGACCTTTTCCGCTTTGAGCATGGCCCACAGCAGGTACCAGAGTAGACCCACGGTCACAACGAGGCCGAGAATGTCTTCCCATCCCATGGCGTCCTCCTCAGACCCTGTCGCAGCGCCGCGTGTAGACGACGGAGAGCCAGAAGAGGAAGATCGTGACCGCGAGAAAAATCAGGTCCAGCATCGGTGTCTCCTCAGAATGAATACCCGAGCTCGATCAGGCCTCCGTTGCCCTTCGGGTCGCCGTTCTTGATCGAGTAGGCGGCGTAGGCGGTCCACTGCCCGAAGGTGTAGACGAATCCGGGGCTGACGTAGCCGATGGCGTTCTCGCCGCTCCACCAGTCGGCGGCGAGCGTCAAGCCCTTGACCCAGGGGAGCGGCTGCTCGAAGGTCGCGAGCGCTCCGCCGGCGCTCGACCCGAGCGGTCGGTGCAGCGGGTGAACGAAGCCGGCCGACGCGTACCAGCCGCCGAGCTCGATGCGCGTGCCGAGCTTGGGGAGGCGGTATGATACGAAGCCGTACCCCATCCCGGCCGGGTTGCCGTCCTCGGTTCCGCGCAGATAGAAAAGGCCGTAGCCGCCCACGGTCACCGCGAAGTCGCCCCAACGCAAGGGCTGTCCTTTCACGGCGACGCTCGCCGTCGGAACCACGGGACCCGGCGAAACGAGACCGCCAAAGTTCACGCCGGCCTCGACTCGGGGGAAGACCCCGACGACGCCGCGGATTGTCGTCGACGAGAACTCCGGGTCCGTCGGCCGAAAGAGCTCGTTGGCCTCCAGATAGACCTTGCCGGGATCGAGCACGTCCGCGGAGGGCACGTTGAAGATCGTCTGCTGCGCCAGGACGGGCGCGGCGATCGCCAGGAAGAGCCCCGCGGCGATGAGGCGGATGGAAGTCCGATCCTGTCGGGCGGGAAAGAGAGGGCGGTGGTCGAACACCTTCTCGTCGACCCGCCACAGGATCATGGCGCGCCGTCCGCATGCAACATATCCCACGAAGGCCGCCGCGACCATTTCGACCTCGAACCCCGGGAAGGCCAGCCCCAGGAGACAGCTCCCCAGAAGGACGAGAATCGCCATGCTGGCAAAGAGCGCCGCTTTCCTTTTGTTTTCCATGATGTGAGCAGCATCCCTCCCGGCAAGGAAAGAAGTCCGGAAGGAGGCCGAAAGAATTCCGGAAGACGACCGCCCGTCGTGTGGGCGGTCGTCCCGAGCGAAGCGAGGGATCCCGGACTCGAGCAGCGGCAGTGGCAATCAAGTCCGGGATCCCTCGTCGCGGTGCTCCTCGGGATGACGAGGTCTGCTGGCTCCTCGGGATGACGAGGTCTCCTGGGTCCTCGGGATGACACGGGGCGCGCGGTTCCTCTCGAGTGACGTCCTGTCACTCGTCGGCGTCCGCCCTTTGTCAGTCGGGCGAGAACCGATACCCGACCCAGGGCTCCGTGCGGAACCAGCGGGGGCGGTTGGGGTCGTCCTCGAGCTTTCGGCGGAGTCCACCCATGTGGACGCGCAGCGTGTCGTTCGTGACACCCGCGGTCGTGCCCCAGACCGCGGCCATCAGCTGGCGATGGGTCCAGACGGCGCCGGGTTTTCGGAGCATTGTCGCGAGGATCGAGAACTCGATGGGGGTCAGGTGCACGGGCCGGCCCCCCTTGCGCACGGTCCTCGCCTCGGGCTCGACTTCGATGTCGCCCCAGCGCGTGACGACCGGGCCGCGGGCGGACTCGCCGCGCCGCAGTAACGCGCGCGCCCGGGCGACGAGCTCGGCGACCCCGAAGGGCTTCGTGACGTAGTCGTCGGCGCTAAGGTCGAGAAGTCGGACCTTCTCGCGTTCCTCCCCGCGGACGGTCAGGACGAGGACCGGCACGGCGGAGCTGCGGCGGATCTCCTTGACGAGCTCGAGGCCATCCACGCGGGGCATCGCGAGGTCCGTCACGACGAGGTCGAACGTCCCCTCCTCGAACCGCTCGAGCGCTTCCTGTCCGTCGATCGCCGCGACGACCTCGTGCCCGTCGCGCTCGAGCGCGTCGCGCACGACCTTGCGGATGGCCGGCTCGTCGTCGGCGACGAGGACGCGGCTCATGCCGCAATCCGCGGCAGGGCGATCTCGAAGAGAGCGCCGCCGCCTTCCGCCTCCCCGAGCCTCAGGCGGCCGCCGTTCAACTCGACGAGGCTGCGCGCGATCGAGAGGCCGAGCCCGCTGCCCGGCAGCCTGCCGGCGTCCTCGAGGCGCACGAAGCGCTCGAAGACCCGGTCGCGCTCCCCGGCCGGAACGCCCTTGCCCTGGTCGGAAACGCGGAAGCAGACGCTCGTTTCGTCGGCGGCGACCGACACGTGGATCGTCGAGCCGGCCGGGGAGTAGCGCGCCGCGTTCTCGAGGCCGTGCCCGAGCGCCTCGGTCATCTGCGCCGGGTCGACCTCCACGGCGAGATCCGGGGGAGGGGGCTCGAGGAAGAGCGAGTGGCCGGCGAGCGCTTCCCCGAAGCGGGCCACCGAGGCCTCGACGATCTCAGCGCAGGTGACGCGCTCGGGCCGCGGGCGCGCCGTTCCGGAATCGAGCCGGACGAGGTCCATCAGCTCGCCGATCCGCCGGCCGAGTGCGTCGAGTTGCGCGCGCGCGATCCGGGAGCCTTCCGACCCCCCGCTGTCGGCCTCCCAGTTCTCGATCGCCCCGCGCGCCGCCGTGACCGGCGTCTTCAGGTCGTGGGCGAGCTGGGCGAGGAGAGTCGACTTCATCTGCTCGCTCGTCCGGGTCTCCTCGGCCGCGCGGGCGAGCCGCAGGAACCGCTCGCGCTCGACGGCCAGACCGAGGAGGAGGGCGCAGGCTTCCGCCATCCGCTCGCTCGAGCTCAGCCCGCGCGCCACGAGTACGCCGGCGCGCTGGAGCCCGACGGGAATCGGGAGGTAGATGTCCGTCCCGCCGAGCTCGGACGGGTAGGCCGCGGAGTTGCCCTGCCGGTAGGCGAGCTCGGCGATGTCGGCCCGAAACGACGTGTCGGTGGTCTCGACCCGCTGGGACAGCTCGCCCCTGGCGTCGGCGAGGAGGATGGCGACCTGCTCACACTGGAGCGCCTGCCGGAGGCGGTCCGCGGCCACGCCGTAGAGCGTCTCGCGATTCGTGTCGGAGAGAAACCCCTGCGACAGCTGCGTGAGCGCGATGAGGTCTCGCCGTTCGGCCTCGAGGAGCCCGAGGCGCTGGCGGGAGAGCGCCGACAGCCGCCCGATGAGAAGGGCCGACACGAGGAACACGAAAAGCGCCGTGACGTTGCGGGGATCGGCGATTGTGAACGTGTGAATGGGCGGGAGGAAAAAGAAGTTGAAGCCGAGCGTGGCGAGCACGGCCGCGAGCACGCCCGGGCCGCTTTGCCACACCGACGCGCACAGGAAGACTGCGAGCAACAGGAGCAGGGCGATCGCCGAGACCGTCAGCTGGGGGAAGAGTTTGAGCAGGCCGATGGTCGCGAGGACGACCAGGACGGCCGCCGGGTAGCCGATCCACCGTGCGGCGGGGAACTTCATGGAGTGGCCATTCTATCGGTCGAAGTCCCGCCGCTCAGGCCACGAGCATCGCGTCTCCGAACGAGTAGAAGAGGTAGTCCTCTCGAATGGCATCGCCGTACGCCGCGAGAACGTTCTCGCGGCCGGCGAAGGCGCAGACGAGCATCAGGAGCGTCGACTGCGGCAGGTGAAAGTTCGTCAGGAGCGCGTCGATCGAGCGGAACCGGAAGCCCGGCTTGATGAAGAGGTCGGTCGCAAACCGGAGATCGACGCCCGGTCCGGCGTCCTCGCGCAGCGCGGCCGCCTCCAGCGAGCGCGCCACCGTCGTGCCGACGGCAATCACGCGTCGGCCGTCCTTCTGCGCGCGCGCGACGGCGGAAAGAGTGGCGGCCGGGACCGCGATCTCTTCGGGATTGAGGACGTGGTCGTCGGTGTCGTGGACGGTGACCGGCTTGAAGGTCCCGGCGCCGATCGCGAGCGTGAGGTCCGCGATCTCGACGCCGCACGCGCGGATGCGCTCGAGGATCTCGACTGTGAAGTGGAGCCCTGCCGTCGGCGCCGCGACCGCGAGCGGCTCGCGTGCGAAGACGGTCTGGTAGGCACAGCGGTCCTCGTCCCGGTCCGGCGCTCCGGGCTCGCGGCGGATGTAGGCGGGAAGGGGCGTGTGGCCGATCCTTTCGAGGATCGCTTCGGAGAGGGGCCGGTCGAAGACGACGATCCGCGTGCCGTCGTCATGCACGTGCGCGACCTCGGCCGCGGCGCGATCGTCGAAGCGAATTCTCCGTCCGGCCTTCGCCCTGCGCCCGGGGCGGGCCATCGCGCGCCAGCGGGTGCGCTCGACGTCCTCGTTCGACAGCAGGAAGATCTCGACCAGTCGCTCCTCGGCGTCGCGGCCGAAGAGGCGGGCCGGCCGGACGCGGACGTCGTTGCGGACGAGGAGATCTCCGGCTCGGAGCAGCTCCGGCAACTCCGCGAACAGGCGGTGGCCGACGGAGCCCGTGCGGCGATCGAGTGTGAGGAGGCGGCTGGTACCCCGCGGCCGGGCCTCCTGGGCGATGCGGTCGGCCGGCAGCTCGTAGTCGAAGAGATCGACGCGCACGGCGCGTAGGGTATGTCACCGAAGGTAACAGCCCGCATGAACGGCACCTTCTTAGGCTTGCGGAGCGGCGGCGCAGCCCTTGCCGGCTCATCGAGTTAGCGCGACCCGGCGGTGCTGGCACTCGCCCTGCAATCACAGGGTGCGAGGGGGAAGATTCACGATGAACGCAAAGCGCTATCGATCCAGCCTGGTTCTGTTTCTCGCCCTGACCGCCGGCCTCTCGTTCGGCGTCGCCCTGACTCTGGGCGCGGCCGGGCTCGTCATGCGCTGAAGTAGTCTGCCAGCGATGGCAGGCGACTATCCGGAGGGCCGCGGGCGCGTCGAGATCGAGGCCGCAGGAATTCCGATCGAGGGGGTCTCGATCGCGGGCCACGAGTCCTTCTACAAGCTGCCGGGCTTTCGAACCCTGCTCGAGCTCGGCCGCGCCCCCGAAGACGTCCTCCGATT
>JBGPGG010000116.1:0-8663 GCA_041483715.1 Thermoanaerobaculia bacterium | reverse complement strand
GTCATCTCTTCGCCTGCCCGATTCTATGTGGGAAACTCCGCATCCCCATGGAATCGATGCCGGCCGCGACGCGCCCGAAGCTCTCGCCGGGCTTTCTCGGCATCATCGTGTTCAAGTGCGCGAAGGCGGCGGCGTTTCTCCTGCTCGGCGCCGTGGCCCTGCGGATCGCCCATCTGCCCAATCACTCGGAGCCGATGGAGATCGCCCAGTTTCTCGGCGTCAACGAGCGCAGCGTGCTGGTTCAGCAACTTTCGTTAGTGCTCACCGCGCTGACGAGCCGTCAAGTCCAGGCCATCGGGGCGGCGTCGGTCCTGATCGGCCTCGTGTTCACCGCGGAGGGCACGCTGCTCGCAATGCGGGTGCCGTGGGCCCCGTATTTCACGATCGTTCTGACGGCGCTCGGCATCCCGCCGGAGTTGATCGAGATCGCGCGGCGTCCGGACAGCGCGCGGCGCTACGTGCTGCTCGCCGTCAACGTCGCGATCGTCCTCTATCTCTGGAAGAGGCGCAACGACTTCAGGAGCCCGAAGGCGGGCTGACGTCCGGAAAGCGCTTCGCGAGCCACTCCTCGACTTCCTCGGGGTGGTAGCCGAAGGGGCCGGGCTTGCCCTTGTAGACGATCGTGCCCTTCTCGTCGACGATGTAGAACCGCTCCGGCCAGCCGGAATAGGCCTGGTTCGCCGGGTTTTCGATCGGGTCGACGACGAGCGGGATCTCGTAGTGGAAGCGCTTGACGAAGTCGTTGGCGATCTTGACCCGGTCCTCGATGCTCGTCGGCTGCGGGTAGCAGACGCCTTCGTCGACGTTCGAGGGCATCTGCCACTCGTCCAGGGGGTGCGCTTCCTTGATGTAGAGCGTGACGAAGCGCGCGTGGTCGCCGTACTTTCGCCGCATCGCCTGGACGCGCTCGACCGAGCGGCGGAAGAGAGGTCAGGTGAAGCTGCCGAAGACGAGGACGGTGGGCTTGCCGCCGAGCCGCTCGGAGAGCTTCACGGGCGTCTTGCCGTCGAGTGCGAGCAGCGCGACCTCGGGCGCCCGGTCGCCGACCTTGAGGGTACCCTCTTCCCGCTGGTCGTAGCGCAGCATCCCGATCACGTTGCGGGGCCCGCCGATCATGTATGTGAAGGCCCCGGCCGCCACGACGACCACGACGCCCAGCCCGATCAGTATCCTCTTCCAGAGCTTCATCCCTGCCGATTCTAAGATGGGGTCAGGTCTGAATTCTTCGGATTTCGGATCGGATGCGGCGAAGGAGGGCCCGAAACTCGGGTTCCCGACTCCTCAGGCGCCTGGCCGACGCCGTGATTTCAGATGCCGACGTGACAGAAACTTGGAGCGTTGCTCCCAGGTCGGACAGTCTCGCCAACGCGTCGTTGCGGGCGATGTAGGCCACCGCAAGCCGCAGCGGCGTGCGTCTCTGTTTCCGGACCTCCGACTCATCGACTCCCAGCACGCTGGCGGACGCGCGGACGACGTCGGACAGATCCGGCCGAATCGCAATGCGCTGCGCGAGCGGCACTTCCGAGCTCACGGGGGAGGTCATCCGCATCGCGCGTATGCGCCTCCGGAAGTCTTCGCTGCCCAGGAAGAGCTGGTTAGCGATGTTCTTCCAAGGCTGCTCGAGTCGGCAGGTGCCCGCGCCGACGAACTCTCGATAGGCGCACCGCGCGCCGGCGCCGCCCCCGAACTGGGAGATCGTCCACTTCGTTTCGAGCCACATCGGCGCCTGCCGGAGGCCGGCGGTCGCGAGGTAGTTGCTCCAGGGCCAGTCACCGGCATTGCGCACCAGGCCGGCGCGGACCGGATTGAGCACCACGTAGCGCACGAGCTCCAGCAGGTGGCGCTCCTTCTCGACGAGAATGCCCTTGAAACGACCCTGCAGCAGGTGTCCCACCCGATCATGGCGGCGATTGAAACTCTGCGAGTAGACCGCGTTGATGCGATGCATGCCGCGCGAAAGGTTAGCTTCGGGCGTCTCGAGCAGCAGGTGGTAGTGATTCCCCATCAGCACGTAGGCGTGGAGCCTCCACGCGAACAACTCGACGGCCTCCGAAAGCACGGCGAGAAAGAGGTTACGGTCCCGGTCGTCGCGAAAGATCGTCCGCCGCTCGTTTCCGCGGCACGTGACATGCCATAGGGCCCCGGCGTGCTCGAGGCGCAACGGTCGAGCCATCACTAACTAGTTGTCGCGAGCCTCCGGGCCGGCCCTTGAAACTCCGAAGAATCCAGACCTGACCCCCCGCTACCCCGCGTAATAGTCTAGCGGCTCAGGATGAGGGTCCTGGTCCTCGAAGACGACGAACGGCTGCGGTCGCTCGTCGTCCGCACGCTCGGGCGGGCCGGGCTCGCCTGCGACGAGGCCTCGCGGACGGCCGCGGCCGAGGAACTCTTGGAACAGCACGAGTACGACCTCGTCGTGCTCGATCGCAGATTGCCCGACGGCGACGGCCTCGACGTCTGCCGCCGCGCGCGCGCGCGCGGATTCCGGCGCTCGATCCTCATGCTCACGGCGATGGACCAGCCCGAGGACGAAATCGAAGGACTCTCGGAGGGCGCGGACGACTATCTCGGAAAGCCCTTCGACCTCGAGGTCCTCGCCGCGCGGGCGCATGCCCTGCTGCGGCGCAACGAAGCGCGGGCCCCGCAGCAGCTCTCGGCCGGCGATCTCAAGCTCGATCCCGGCCGGCGCGCGGCGTGGCGCGGGTCGGAGCCGCTCTCGCTGACCTCGCGCGAGTTCACGATCCTCGAGCTGCTGATGCGCTCCCCGGGCGCGGTGGTTTCACGGGAAGACATTCTCGAGCAGGCCTGGGGCGAGCGCGAGGAGCCGATGTCCAACACGATCGACGTGCTCGTCGGGCGCCTGCGGCGAAAGCTCGACCAGCCGAAGCAGCCCTCCCGCATCGAGACCGTCCGGGGCACGGGCTACCGGCTGCGATGAGCTGGCTGTCGCTCGATCGCGCCCGCACACGCATCGCCCTCTCCGGCGCGCTCGTCTGCGCGCTCTTTCTCCTCGCGCTCGCGCTCGGGGCGCGCGCGCACATCCGCAAGCTCGCGTTCGAGGAGATCGACGGCGAGCTCGACACGCTCTCGGTCGCGATCGGATCGGACTACGAGCTCGTCGGCTTGAAGGAGGAGGAACGCCAGGCGCTCAAGGCCGGACTCGAGGCCAACATGTTCGAGTTCCGGCTGGCCAACCACTCCGCCATCCTCTTCAATGGCGACGTGCCCGTAGCGCTGACAGGCGATCTGCTGCGCTCGCAGGAGCGCGTCTCACTCGCCAACTACCTGGAGCGGCCGGAGGTCCCCTACACGGCGATCGAGCCCTACAGCGGGCAGAACCGCACCTGCCGCTTCCTCGTCACGCACCTGCAGGGCAAAGCGATGGGCGCCACCCTGGTCGTGTTCCGATGGATCGGGCCCACCCTACGCTCGCTCGCCCGTGTGGACAACGCGCTCGGCGGCATGGTGCTCGTCGGCTTTCTCGGCACGGCCGCGATCCTCGCGTTCGCCGTCCATCGCGCGATCCGGCCGGTCCAGGAAGTCACGCTTCTCGCCGAAGAGGCCGAGGCCACTGACCTCTCGCGCCGCGTGCGGGTCTCTTCGGGTGGAGAAGAGTTCCGTCGCCTGGCCGCCGTCATCAACTCGCTCTTCGATCGACTCGAGCGCGCCTTCCGCGCCCAGCGCCGCCTCGTCGCCGATGCCGCCCACGAGTTGAAGACGCCGACCGCGGTGCTCGTGGGGGAAGCGCAGGACGCGCTGCGGCCCGAGGCCACGGAGGAGGAGCGCCGGCGCTCCCTGCAGACGATCGCGGACGCCTCGAAGGGCCTCGCGCGCGAAGTCGACGGGCTGCTCCTGCTCGCCCGTGGGGACGCCGCGTCTCCGCAGCGGACCGAAATGCTCGACATCTCCGACGTCGCGAAAGAGGCGCTTGCCGCGGTCGCGGCACTCGGCGCGCACCGGGGCGTTCTCTGCGCCGTGTCCCGCAGCGGCGACACGCGCCTGCGCGGCGAACGCGCGGGCCTTCTGCGGCTCGTCTCGAACCTCGCCTCAAACGCCATCCTCTACTCGAACGCCGGCGGCATGGTCGAGGTCCGGATCGCAGGGGCGCAGGACGCGATCGTCCTCGAGGTCGCCGACCACGGGCCCGGCATCGCGCAGGACGACCGGGAACGCATCTTCGAGCGCTTCGTCCGGCTCGAGAAGACGCGCGAGCGCAATCCGCAGGGGTCGGGGCTAGGCCTCGCGATCGTCGCGCAGGTTGCCTCGGCGCACGGCGGCTCGGTCGAGGCCGGCGAGAACGAGGGCGGCGGCGCGGTGTTCCGCGTCACGCTGCCGGGGCTGGGGTCAGGTCTCTAAAAGTGTGACTTTTCTCGGGTTCGACTGAGGAAACTGGCACATTGATAGACCTGACCCCATCAATGGGTCGAAGGAGCAGGCGCCGCGGGGGTCGCGGCTGCGACGACCGGCGGCTCGATCCGGATCGAGGTCGCGATTTTCTTGCCGTCCCTATCGAGCCAACGCACCGCGACACGGTCTCCCGCCTTGAGCGCCTCGCCATTGACCTTGGTCGCCGTCGTGCGCACGAGCGCGGTTTCCTTGCCGGCCGCCGTCTTCACGACGAAGGTCTTCGTGACTTCGTCCACCCGCGTGATCGTGCCAGAGACGCCGTAGCCGTGGCTTCTCTGTTTCTCGGAGGAGGCACCCGGGGCCGGGGCTGCGAGTCCGCAAAGCAACAACGCGACGGGCAGCAGTCTCCTCATGCAACCAAGGCTAGCCCCGACGACGTGAACGCAACGTGAACGGCGCGACCGGCGATAGAGTTACCAGCATGAAAAAGCTGCTGCTCGCCCTCCCGGCCGTTCTCTGCCTGCTCGCGCTCGCGCCTGCCGACGCGCCTTACGACCTCATCTTCGTCGGCGGCCGCGTGGTCGACGGCACCAGCGCGCCCTGGTTCGTCGCGGACGTCGGCGTGCGCGACGGACGGATCGTCGCCGTCGGCGCGCTGGCCGGCCACGCCGCGAAGCGCACGATCGACGCAAAGGGCCTCGTCATCACGCCGGGGTTCATCGACCTGCTGGGGCAGTCCGAGTACAACGTGCTCGTCGACAAGCGCGCGGCCTCGAAGATCACGCAGGGCATCACGACCGAAGTGACCGGCGAGGGCGCCTCCATCGCGCCCCTGAACGCCGCGATGCTCGACGAGGGCAAGGACGTCTACCAGCGGTACGGTTTCACGCCCGACTTCACGACGCTCGACGGCTACTTCAAGACCTTCGAGCGCCGGGGCAGCGCCGTCAACCTCGCGACCTTCGTCGGCGCGGGCGGCGTGCGCGATCTCGTCATCGGCAAGGCCGACCGGCGCGCGACCCCCGAGGAATTGAAGCGCATGTGCGACGTCGTGGACCAGGCCATGCGCGAGGGCGCGATCGGTGTCTCTTCCTCCCTCCAGTACGTGCCCGACATGTACAACTCGACCGACGAGCTCATCGCCATGGCGAAGGTCGCGGCCCGGTACGGCGGCGCGTATTTCACGCACCAGCGCTCCGAGGCCAACACGATCGACTCCTCGCTCGACGAGGTCTTCCGCATCGCGAAGGAGGCCCAAATCCGGACCCAGATCTGGCACCTGAAGACCGCGTACAAACGCAACTGGGGCCGGATGCCCGCGGTCCTCGCGCGGATCCAGGCGGCGCGCGCCGAGGGCATCGACGTCGCCGCAAACCAGTATCCGTGGACGGCGGGCTCCAACGGCCTCGACGCCTGCCTGCCGCCCTGGATCCGCGAGGGCGGGCGCGAAGCGCTCCTGAAACGCCTGGCCGACCCTGCGCAGCGGGAGAAGGCGAAGAAGGACATGCTCGAGGACAGCAACGCCTGGAGCAACCAGTACCTGGGCGCCGGAGGTCCCGACCGCGTCCTCGTCGCCTCGGTCGTCAACACGAACCTGAAGAAGTACGAGGGCAAGTCGGTCGCCCAGATCGCGGCCGACGAGAAGAAGGACCCGCGCGACGCCCTGATCGACCTCGTCATCGCCGATCGCGCGAACACGGCCTGCATCATCTTCATGATGGATGAGACCGACGTCCGCACCGCGCTCCAGAGCCCGCTCGTCGCCTTCTGCACGGATTCCGGCGCCGGCGCAACGGACGGGATCTTCTCCGAGGAGAAGTCGCACCCGCGCGGCTGGGCCTCGACCGCGCGCATCCTCGGCCGCTACGTCCGGGACGAGAAGGTCCTGCGCCTCGAAGAGGCAGTCCGCAAGATGACCTCCTTTCCCGCCGAGGCCGCCGGTCTGACCGACCGCGGGCTCGTCAAAGTCGGAATGGCCGCGGACCTCGTCGCGGTCGACATGGCGAAGGTTCAGGACCTGGCGACTTACGAGGAGCCGCGCCGTTACAGCGCGGGCTTTCCCTACGTCGCCGTCAACGGGGTCCTCGTCGTGGATGAGGGCAGGATCACGGGTGCGGCGCCCGGCAAGGCCCTGCGCGGGCCCGGTTACCGGGCGCCGTAAGGCTCCTTCTTCGCGATCACTCCGCCGTTTCGTCGGCCGCGGCGGCCTCCGGCCCGAATGACTCGCGTCCAGGAGAGAAGACGAGCGGCGCCGCCGGCGGTTTACTTGACGAGGAGGACCGGGCAACGCGCGAGGATGCCGATCTTGTAACTGATCGTGCCCCAGTTCTCGCCCGGATGTTTCAGGGCGACGCGGTGGGAATCCATGACGATCAGGTCGGTCTTGTCCTCGGCGGCAAAACGGAGGATCTCGGTGACGCGGTTCCCGTACAGGATCTCGGCATGCGCCGGGACCCGGCCCGCCGACGCGAGCAGGACCCCCATCTTCTCGCGCGCGTTTCTCTCGAGCTCGCGGTAAAAGCCCGCCAGCGCCCCGTCGTCGCCTGCGTCCACGCGCTCGATGACGTGCAGGAGCGTCAGCGCCGCGCCCCGCTGCGACGCCATCTTTGCAGCGACTTTCACGGCGCGGACGTTCTTCCTCGTGAAATCGACGGGAACCAGGACCCTTCGAAACATGGCCCACCTCCAACGTCCCGACGTTAAGCCGCAGGCGGCGCGCAGAATGAGAACGCACCAATCCGCCGCCGCTACTTGCCGAGGACCTTGAGCTTCCTCTTCGGCCGATCGAGGCCGAAAGACTTCACCGCGTGTTTCTCGATGTGGTCCATTGCCTCCTCGACCGAGTCGGTCAGGAGCAGGAGGTCGAGGTCTGTGTTCGAAATCGTGCCCCCGGCAACCATCTTCGCGAGCAAGCCCATGAGCGGGCGGTAGTACTCGGAGCTCATCAGAACGACCGGAAAGTTCTTTATCTTGGCGGTCTGAATGAGCGTGAGCGCCTCGAAAAGCTCGTCCATCGTGCCGAGGCCACCCGGCATGACGACGAAGGCGTACGAGTACTTGACGAGCATCACCTTGCGGACGAAGAAGTGCTCGAAGGCCACCGAGCGGTCGAGGTAGGGGTTCAGCTTCTGCTCCTCGGGAAGGACGATGTTGCAGCCGACGGTGAAGCCGCCGGCATCCTTCGCGCCGCGGCTGGCCGCCTCCATGACCCCGGGGCCGCCTCCCGTGATGACGGTGAAGCCGAGGCGTGCCAGGCCCGCGCCGACCTGTTCCGTGAGCGCGTAGTAGGGGTGGTCCTGCTTGAAACGCGCCGAGCCGAAGACGGTCACGCACGGACCGACGAAGTGCAGCGTTCGGAAGCCCCGGATGAACTCGCGCAAGATGTCGAGGACCGAGAGGAATTCCTTCCAGCGCGAGCGTGGCCCCGAGAGGAAGAGGCGCTCGGAGCCGTTCGGCTTGCTCGGCGCCTGCGTCGGCGGGACACGATCTTTCATTCTCTCGAACTAGCTCGGGCGGCGGGCGACGGAAATCCGGGCCTCGGCGAGCGCGACCCGCGCGCGGATGGGATCGAGGGTATCGACCCCGGCGGTCTTCATCTCTTCTTCGGCCTTCGCGCGGTCGCGCTCGGCCGCGGCCGCGTCGATCTCGGCGGCCGTTTCGGCCGAGTCCGCGAGGACCGAGACCCGGTCGCCCAAGATCTCGGCAAATCCCGCCGAGACGGCGTAGGCGGTCGAGCTGCCGCCCCGGCGAATCGTCAGGACCCCCGTGCCGAGCAGCGTGATCAGCGGAGCGTGCCCCGGCAGGATGCCCACGTACCCCTGTGCGCCGGGCAGCTCCACCTCGTCTGCTTGCGCCTCGACGACCTTGCGCTCCGGGGTGACGACGAGCAGTTGAAGGGCCATGCGACCTACGCAACCTTCGCGAGTTGGGCGGCCTTCTCGCGGGCCTCTTCGATCGTGCCGACCAACCAGAACGCCTGCTCGGGCATGTCGTCGCACTTGCCGTCGACGATCTCGCGGAAGCCCTTGATTGAGTCGGCGATCTTGACGTACCGCCCCTCGAGGCCCGTGAACTGCTGGGCCACGAAGAAAGGTTGCGAGAGGAACCGCTGGATCTTGCGGGCGCGCGCGACGACGAGCTTGTCTTCTTCCGAGAGCTCGTCGATGCCGAGGATCGCGATGATGTCCTGGAGGTCCTTGTAGCGCTGCAGGATCTTCTGCACCGCGCGCGCGACCGCGTAATGCTCCTCGCCGACGATCTTGGGGTCGAGGATGCGGGAGGTCGAGTCGAGCGGGTCGACCGCCGGATAGATGCCC
>JBGPGG010000115.1:0-9035 GCA_041483715.1 Thermoanaerobaculia bacterium | reverse complement strand
CCCGAAGTGCTTCTACGACATCGTCGTGCAGGTCGCGATCATCCGGCCGGGGCCGATCGTGGGCGGCATGGTCCGCCCGTTCTTCGAGCGGCGGCAGGGCAGAGCGCCGGTCGAGTACGCGCACCCCTGCCTCGAGCCGATCCTGAAGATGGCGATGGTCGCGGCCGGATTCACGGGCGGCGAGGCGGAAGAGCTGCGGCGGGCGATGGGCTTCAAGCGCTCGGTCGAGCGGATGGGTTCCATCGAAGCGCGCCTGCGCGAGGGCATGGCCGCGCGCGGCATCGATTCGAAAGCGCAGGACCAGATCGTCAAGTGCATCACGTCCTTCGCGCTCTACGGCTTTCCCGAGTCGCACGCCGCGAGCTTCGCGCTGATCGCCTACGCGAGCGCGTTTCTCAAGACGCACCACCCGGCGGCGTTCCTCGCGGCCTTGCTCAACGCATGGCCGATGGGTTTCTACCATCCGGCGACGCTCGTCAAGGACGCGCAGCACCACGGCACGCGCGTGCTTCCCGTGGACGCGACGCGCTCGGGCTGGATGTGCCGGTGGGAGGAGGGGGCTGTGCGCCTCGGCATGCGCTTCGTCAAAGGGCTGCGGAAGGACGCGGGGGAGGCGATCGAGCGCGCGCAGGCGCAGCGGCCGTTCACCACGATCGACGACCTCGCGCGCCGCGCGGCGCTGCGGCCGGGGGACCTGGAGCTGCTCGCGCACGCGGGCGCGCTGTCCGCCTTCGGGAGGACGCGGCGCGCGGCGCTGTGGCAGGTCGCCAAGGTGGCGCGCAAGGCCGGGCCGCTTTTCGAGGCCGTGCCGACGGACGATCCCTCGCCGCTGTCCGAGATGTCTGCGATCGAAGAGACGCGCGCCGACTACGTCGCGACCGAGATGACGGCCGGACCGCACATGCTCGCCCACCTGCGGGAGGGATTGCGCCGGCGCGGCGTCGCGTCGGCGTTGGAGCTTCTCCAGCGCGAGGACGGCGAGCGCGTGACGGCAGCCGGCGCCGTCATCGTGCGCCAGCGGCCGGGCACGGCGAAGGGGTTCGTGTTCCTGACGCTCGAAGACGAGACGGGGATGCTGCAGGCCATCGTGCGGCCGGACCTCTTCAAGGCGCAACGGGCGGTTGTCGTCGGTTCGGGCGCCCTCGTCGTCGAGGGCAAGCTCCAGAGGCAGGACGGCTCGATGTCCGTTCGCGCGGAACGCTTCTGGACCATTCCGGAGTTCGAGCGGCTGCCGAGCCACGATTTTCGGTAGGGCGCCCGGAACTTTCCCCGATTCGCCGGGGTCTTCTCTTGACACAATGCAAGCCGTGTCCGCGCGACCGAGGCTGATCCGCGCCGCCGTCCTGCTGGCGGCGCTCGCCGCGCTGGCCGTCATGCCGGTGACGCGGGCGCCCGAGCCCGTCGCGACGTGGACCGAGGTGGACGCCCTCGTCAAGGAGCAGAAGCTCGCGGAGGCGGCGAAGAAGGTCGACGGGATCCTCCGCGCGGCGCGGGAGCGCGAAGACGAGGCGGAGTGGACGAAGGCGCTCATCCGCGAGGTCCAGCTCGAGACCGGGCTGCACGGCTACGAGACCGCCGTCCAGTTTCTGAAGGGCGAGCCCTGGCCGCAGGGGCTCCTTTCGCAGACGACGCTCGACCTCTTCTACGCGCAATGCCTCGTCCAGTACCGGCAGATGAACTCGTGGGAGATCGGCAAGCGCGAAAGGATCGAGTCGTCGGGCCCGATCGACCTGAAGGCGTGGACGAGAGCGCAGATCGTCGCCGAGGCGGAGAAGGCCTATCGCCGCACGTGGGACCGGCGCGCCGCCCTCGGGAAGCTGCCGGTGGGCGCGCTCGCCGAATACGTCGATCCGAATAACTACCCGAAGGACGTGCGCGGGACGCTGCGGGACGCCGTCTCGTATCTCCTCGTCGAGCTCTACGCCGACTCATCGCTCTGGACGCCGGAGCAGTCAAACGGGGTCTATCAACTGAACCTCGCGGCGCTGCTCGCGACCGAGGGCCCCGACGCCGATGCCAAACTGGCAGACCCGGCGGCGCATCCGATCGAGAAGCTCGTCGCGATCCTGGGCGACCTCGAGTCGTGGCACGGCGGGGAACACCAGCGCGCGGCACAGCTCGAGGCGCGCCTCGAGCGGCTACGCCGGCTCCATGCTGCATTCAGCGAGGGGACCGATCGCGCTGCCATCCGAAAGGACCTCGAGGAGCGCCTGCCGAGGTACCGCGACGCCTCGTGGTGGTCCATGGGAATGGCGGAGCTCGCCGGCTTTCGGAAGAGTGAGGTCGCGCCCGACAACCTGATCCGCGCTCGCGCGGCGGCGCTCGAGGGTTTCCGGGCATACCCGCAGTCGCCGGGCGGACGGCGCTCGAGCGGCATCATCGCGACGATCGAGGCGCCCGACTACCAGGCGACCTCGATGTCGTCGGATGGACTCGATCGCCGCTCGATCCGGATCACGCACAAGAACCTCTCCGCGCTCTCCTTTCGCGCGTATCGGCTGGACTTCGAGACCCGGGCCGCGGCGAAGACCGGGTACAACCTGCTTCCGGACGCCGAAGATGTCCGCAGTCTCGTGCGTGGTGGCCCACCGGCCGCCGCGTGGGAGACCGCGCTGCCTCCGACTCCCGACTTCCAGCAGCACAGCACCTATGTGACGCCTCCGATTCGGGAGACGGGCGTCTACGTGATCGTCGTGTCTGTGCGGCCTGACTTTGCCGAGACCGACAATCGCGTCAGCTCGGTGGCCATCGTGCTGTCGGACCTCGTGCTCGTGACCCATCCCGAAGCGTCGGCCATGGGAGTACGCGCGCTCCGAGGTTCCACGGGACAGGCGGTTGCCGGCGCCGATGTCGAGCTCTGGGCTTACGACTGGAGCGTCCGCGGGCATCATCGCCTGTCGTCCGCGACCTCGGACGAGCGGGGCCTCGTCCGCTTCGCGTGGGCGCCGGGGATGGAGCGGCGGAACTACTTCGTGCTCGCGAAGAAGGGCAATGAGATCGCGCTCGAGTCCCAGAACATCTTCTTTTCGCGTCCGACCGAGCCGGTCGCGGAAACACGCGCGCTCGTCTACACGGATCGCGCCATCTACCGCCCCTTGCAGAGGATTCTCTGGAAGGTCGTCGCGTACCGCGGCGTGGCGGGCTCCGGCAGCTATCGGACCGAGGCGGATCAGCCCCTATCGGTCACGCTCGAGGATGCCGACGGCCAGGCGGTGGAGTCGAAGACCCTGTCCACGAACTCCTTCGGCTCGGCGGCGGGGGAGTTCGTCATTCCGGCCGGCCGGGCGCTCGGCGGATGGAACGTCAAGAGCTCGCTGTCGGGCGAAGCGTACGTCCAGGTCGAGGAGTACAAGCGCCCGACCTTCGAGGTGAAGTGGGAGGAGCCGAAATCTTCCCTGCGCCTCAATCAGCGGGCGACCCTTTCGGGCTCCGCGCGCTACTACTTCGGGCTGCCCGTGTCGAACGGCTCCGTGCGCTGGCGGATCGTGCGCGCGCCTCAGTTTCCCTGGTGGTGGTGGCGCTGGGGGCCGCGCACGGGCGGATCCTCGCAGACGGTGGCGCAGGGGACGTCTGCATTGAAGGAGGATGGGACGTTCGAGGCGACGTTCACGGCCGCGGCGGACGAACGCCTCGCGGCGAGCGCGAAGGACGTGACGTACCGATTCGCGGCGACGGCCGACGTGACCGACGAGGGGGGCGAAACGCGCTCGGACGTGCGGGCATTTCGCCTCGGCTTCGTCGCTGTCGAGGCGCAGGTGCGCATGGAGACGGGGTTTGTCCTGGAAGGCGATCCCGCCCGCCTCGCGCTCGTGCGGACCGATCTCGACGGTGCGCCGAGTCCCGGTCCGGGAAGCTGGCGGCTCTTGGGCGTCGCGCAACCCGAGCGGACGCTTCTCCCCGCGGAGATGCCGCTCGACCAGCCGCCGATCGAAACCGGCCGCTTCGCGACGCCGGGAGACCGGCTCCGGCCGCGCTGGGACACGAGCGTGTCGCTCGAGGCGGCGTTGCGCAGCTGGCCCGATGGGCCCGAGAAAGCCCGCGGAGACGTCACGCACGGCGCGAAGGGGGAGGCGGAGGTCCGAATTTCCGCGCTGCCTCCGGGCGCGTGGCGCCTGCACTACGAGACCCGTGACCAGTTCGGCGGCAAGTACGAAACGACGAAGGACTTCCTCGTGGCCGGAAGGAAAACGCGCATTGCGTTTCCCGAGGTTCTGCTCGCGGAGCGCGAGTCGGTCGGAGCGGGGGAAATCGCGCGCTTCCTCGTGTCGTCGGGCTTGCCCGACCAGCTCCTGTACTTCGACGTGCTACGCGACGGCAAGGTCGTCTCCCGCCACATGATCCCGTCTTCACAGAGCGGCGTCGTCGAGCTCCCGGTTTCCGGGGAAGACCGCGGCGGCTTCGCGGTCCGCCTGTCACTCCTGCGGGACCACCAGTTCCTCACGCAGGGGAATGCGGTGCTCGTTCCGTGGGACGACAAAGTGCTGCAGGTCTCGTTCGCGAGCTTCCGCGATCGGATCCGCCCCGGCGCGAAGGAGACGTGGCGCGTCACGGTGAAGGCGCCGGCGGGCACACCCTCCGAAGCGCGGGCCGCGGAGCTGCTTGCCTATATGTACGATCGGAGCCTCGACTTCTTCGTCGAGCCCCATCCGCCGCAGCCGCTGTCGCTCTACCCCGACGGCAGGCAGGACAGCGGCCTCTTCACGAGCCTGGGACCGACCGGCTGGGCGTGGGTTTTTGGCCGCGATTTCGGAGCGCGGCCTTTGGTCGACGTCCTGCACGGCGACCGGCTGAAGTTTTTCGAGGGCTACGGCATCGGCGGCCCCGGGATGCGGATGGCGGGGGTCGGGATGATAGCGAAGGCGCAGGCGAGCGTGGCCGACGCGGCTGCGCCGGCTGTCGAGGGCGGCGTCCCGGGTGGAGTTGTCGGCCGCGTGGTCGGCGACATGGGCGCGGTCACCGTGACGGGGGAGGCGAGGGCAGTTACGGTGCACGCCGAGGGGGCCACGCCGCCACCTGCCATGCGCAGCGACTTCTCCGAGACCGCCTTCTGGAAGCCGCAGCTGCTGACCGACGCGGACGGCTCTGCCGTGATCGAGTTCCAGGTGCCGGATTCCGTGACGTCCTGGAACGTCTGGGTACATGCCATCACGCGGGACCTCGAGGCAGGCTCGGTGCACAGGCAGACGCGCAGCGTCAAGGACTTGATGGTCCGGCCCTACGTGCCGCGGTTCCTGCGCGAGGGGGACACGGCAGACCTGAAGGTCGTCGTCAACAACGCTTCGGATCGCGCGATGTCGGGCACGGTCGCGCTCGACATCCTCGATCCGGAGACGAATGCGAGTGAGCTCGCCGAGTTCGGCCTGACGGCGGAGAAGGCGACTCAGGCGTTCTCGGCGGCGCCGGGCGGCGGCGCGAATGCGACCTTCGCTCTCACGGCGCCGAAACGCGTCGGTTCCTACGCGATCAAGGCGACCGCTGTCTCGGGCGATCTTTCCGACGGGGAGCTGCGCACCGTGCCGGTGCTGCCGGGGCGGATGCAGCTCTCGCAATCGTGGTTCGTCACGCTCAAGGAGGGCGAGCAGCGCACGATGACGTTTGCCGACATGGCGAAGACCGACGACAGCAGCCGCGTCGACGAGCAGCTCGTCGTCACGGTGGACGCGCAGCTCTTCTATTCGGTCTTGAACGCGCTGCCGTATCTCGTGAACTATCCCTACGAGTGCACCGAGCAGACGATGAACCGCTTCGTCTCGACCGGGATCGTGTCCTCGCTCTACCGCGACTATCCGGCGGTGGCGAAAATGGCCGAGGAGATGTCGAAACGGGAGACGCCGCTCGAGGCCTGGGCCGCTCCGGACCCGACGCGGAGGATGGAGCTCGAGGAGACGCCGTGGCTCGAGGCGGCGAAGGGAGGCAAGGACGCGGGCGCAGGGCTGGCCAACGTGCTCGATCCGCGCATCGCCAAGGCCGAGCGCGAGGCCTCGCTCGCAAAGCTGCGCAACGCGCAGACCGCGATCGGAGCTTTTCCATGGTGGCCCGGCGGCCCTCCGTCGCCCTACATGACGCTCTACATCCTGTCCGGCCTGGCCCGGGCCTCCGAGTTCGGAGTGGACGTTCCGAAGGACCTGGTCGCGCGCGGCTGGGGCTACCTCACCGGACATTTCCGCGACGAGTACGCGAAGCGGATGGCCGAAGATCGGTGCGACTGGGAGTGGCTGACGTTTCTCAACTACGTCGCCACCTGCTATCCGGACCCGTCCTGGATGGGCGACGCGCTGAGACCGTCCGAGCGGGCTGCCATCCTCGCTTTTTCCTTCCAGCACTGGAAGGAGCACTCGCCGTACCTCAAGGGGCTTCTCACTCTCACCTTGAAGCGCATGGGCCGGCCGAAAGACGCCGCCCTCGTGTGGGCGAGCGTCATGGATTCCTCGAAGACCGACCGCGATCGCGGGACCTACTGGGCGCCCGAGAACCGCGCCTGGCTCTGGTACAACGACACGATCGAGACGCAAGCCTTCGCGCTGCGGACGCTGATGGAGCTCGACCCTGCGGACTCGCGCCGCCACGGGCTCGTGCAGTGGCTGTTCCTGAACAAGAAGCTCAACCAGTGGAAGTCCACGCGTGCAACCGCCGAGGTCATCTACTCGCTCGTCTGGTATCTGAAGAAGGAGGGAGCGCTCGGCGTACGCGAGGACGTCTCTGTCGAGGCTGGAGGCCAGAAGACGACTTTCGCTTTCGAGCCGGACCGCTATACCGGCAAGCGCAACCAGGTGGTCATTCCCGGCGAGAAGATCGATCCGAAGGCGGATTCCACGATCGCCGTGTCCAAGGGCGGCAAGGGGCTCGCCTTCGCGTCGGCGACCTGGAACTTCTCGACCGAGAAGCCGCCCGAGGAGGATCGCGGCGACTTCTTCGCCGTGTCGCGCAAGTACTTCAAGAGGGAGCCGTCGGCCTCGGGCTTCACGCTCAAGCCGCTGTCCGAGGGCGCCGCGCTCGCGGCGGGCGACGAGATCGAGGTGCAGATCTCGCTCAGGGCGAAGCACGCTGCCGAGTACGTCCACTTGCGCGATCCCCGCGCGGCCGGCACCGAGCCCGAGCGAGTGATCTCCGGCTACAAGTGGGACCTCGGGATCGGCTGGTACGAAGAGACGCGGGACTCGGGATCGAACTTCTTCTTCGAGCGGCTGCCCGCGGGCGAGTACACGCTCAAGTACAGGGTGCGCGCGAACATGGCGGGCACGTTCAAGATCGGCCCGGCAACCGTGCAGTCCATGTACGCGCCCGAGTTCAACGCCTACTCGGCCGGCGCAACGCTCACGGTGCGGTAGGGGGGCGACGCGCTCGCGCCGCTTCTTCGGCGCCACGCCCCCGAAGAGCAGCGGCAGCTCCACGTTCTCGAAGGCCGTGATCTGCGGCAGGAGGTTGAAGCCCTGGAAAACGAACCCGACGCGCCGGTTGCGCACGTCGGCGAGCTCGTCGCGCGTGAACTTCGAGACGTCCTCGCCGCCGAGGAGGTAACGGCCCTCCGAAGGCGTGTCGAGGCAGCCGATGAGGTTCATGAGGGTCGACTTGCCCGAGCCCGAGGGCCCAAGTTACGCACCAGGGGCCGTGAAGTTCCTGTGGATCCGGTCGGATCCCGCCGCCGGCAGCCGGTCGAAAACGCCCCTCGAATCCGATATCGTTGCAGGGGAAGGGGTTGCGCGTGATCCGAGCAGAGCGTGTCTATCTGCGCTCCATCGAGCGGGACGACCTCCAGCGTTGCCAGGACTGGATGAACGACGAGGAGCTGACCTCGACGCTGGCGCAGCGCTTTCCCGTGTCGCTGGCGCGGGAGGCCGACTGGATCGAGCGCGCGACGCGCGGGCAGGACGCGTCCGAGGTCCACTTCGCGATCTGCCTCGCGCAGGGCGACCGGCACATCGGCAACTGCGGACTGGCCGCGATCGACCGCGACAACCGGACGGCGACGCTCGGCATCTTCATCGGGGAAAGAGATTGCCGGGGTCAGGGATTCGGCGAGGAAGCGGTCCGCGCGCTATGCCGCTTCGCGTTCGGCGAGATGAGTCTGCGCAAGATCCGGCTCGACGTCCAGGTTGCGAACGCGGCCGCCGTGAAGACGTACGAACGCGTCGGCTTCCGGCGCGAGGGCGTGCTGCGGCAGGAAGTCTTCCGGCAGGGCCGTCCGCTCGACGTTCTCCGCATGGGCCTGCTCGATTCGGAGCTCTCCTGACGCCATGCCTGCCCCCGAATACCGCTTCCGGACCGAGTGGCGCGTGGCGGGAACGGTCGGCGAGGTGGCCGACGTGCTCGCGGACGTGCGGGAGCTCGAGCGGTGGTGGCCCTCGGTCTACCTGGAAGTCGAGGAGCTCGAGCCGGGCGGGGAGGGCGGCGTCGGAAAGCGCGCGCGCCTCCATACGAGGGGTTGGCTGCCGTACACGCTCGACTGGGAGCTCCACGTCGTCGAGTCCCGCCATCCGAACGGGTTCACGATCGAGGCGAAGGGGGACCTCTCCGGGCGCGGCGTGTGGACGCTCGAGCCGTCGGGCGCCTGGACTCTCGTGACGTACGACTGGTGCGTGCGCGCGGAAAAGCCGCTCCTCGAAGCTCTCTCGCCGCTCTTGCGTCCTCTGCTCGCGGCGAACCATCGTTGGGCGATGCGGAAAGGGGAGGAGAGCCTTGCACTCGAGCTCGCGCGCCGCCGCGCGGCCACTCCCGCCGAGCGGGCCCGGATTCCGGCCCCGCCTGCCCCCGCGGGCCCTTCGCCGCTGCTCGTCATCGGGACGGGCGCCGCGCTCGGGCTGGCCGCGTACGGCCTGCTCCGGCTGGCGTTGCCCCGGCGGCGGCGGCGGAGGAGGAGGCGGTAGGGCCTTCGACCCAGGCGCCAGAGTAGTACCATTAGCGTCCCTTGAGCATCGACCTGAACGCGGACGTTGGCGAGGGGATGGACGACGCGGCCCTGATGCCGTTCGTCACCTCCGCGAACGTCGCCTGCGGGCTGCACGCCGGCGACGCGACGATCATGGACGGGACCGTGT
>JBGPGG010000114.1:0-9134 GCA_041483715.1 Thermoanaerobaculia bacterium | reverse complement strand
GCGCCTGGCCTCTCACGCTTTCGGCGTCCGCGTGCCGGACCCGCTCTGGCTGCGGGAGGAACGAGAGGAGAGAAGGAAGTCGTAGTCATCCCGAGGAACCCTTCGGCTGCGCTCAGGGCAGGCTCCGCGACGAGGGACCCCGGACTCGACACGAGACCCTCCCCGTCGAGTTCGGGGTCCCTCGCTCCGCTCGGGATGATAGCTACGGGCGGATCAGCGCCTTGACGACGCCGAAGCGCTCCATCTCCGCGAGCGCTTCTGCGGCCTGGGCGAGCGGGTACTCGCGCGTGACGAGGTCGCGCCAGCGGAAGCGCTCCAGGTGCTTCGCCATCATCGCGAGCGCGCGGTAGAGGTGAGAGAACTCGTAGCCCCAGCAGCCGAGGATCGTCGCGTGCTTGCGGTTGACGTGGCGGTGGGGATTGAGAGAAACGTCGCCGGCGTCGGTGTACTGGCCAACGACAACCTAACGTCCTGTCGAGGACGCGCCCGACGCTGACGTGCCCGGGGATGATGGGGTAGGGCACGCCCGGAAGCCGCCCGTAGTGCAGGTGGATGTCCGTGCCGCAGACCTCGCTCGCCACCGTTTCGAGCATCGCGCCGCCGGGTTTTGGCCGTGGGGCGGGCAGGCGCACATGTTCGAGCGGCCGCCCCGGGCCGGTCATGAAGACGACTTCGACGGTGGTGTTCATCAGTCGGGCAGTATCCGAAACGGACGCCTGTCGGCGACGCGGTAGATCTCGAAATCGCGACGGTCGGTGGTGAAAACGACGTCGGTATCCAGCTCCTCGGCCAGCGCGACGAGTGTGGCGTCGGCGTAGTCCATCGGCACGTCGCCATAGCGTTCCACGAGCGTGCGACATCGGCGCAGCATTCCCGAGGTCACCGGGACGAGAATCGCCGCACCGCGGACGAAGTAGTCGAGGCAAGTGGCGCGACCCCCAGGCAATCGGCCGAGAAGATGCGAGGCCTCGGTCAGGATCGCTTCGGTCGAAACGATTGGCCGGCGCCACTCGCGCAGAACCTCCCGGCACCGCTCATGAAGAGGCTCTCGGCGATTGAGCAGTGACACCAGCGCCCCGGTGTCGAGCAAGAGCTCACCGGCCACGCTTCAGAGACTCGAGGATGTATTCGCTGTGCCGTTCTGCGAGATCCGAGATTCCGGAGTCGAGTGAGCCGATGAGATCGCGCACACGATCGTAGGCCCAGCCGGGTCGGTCCGGGACGGGCTCGAGATACGACTGAAGCGCAAGCCGGACGATCTCCGATGCTTTTCGCTGCGAACGCCGGGCCGCTTGCCGGAGAGCGCGGTGAAGGTTCTCCGGGATGCGAACCGTGAGCTGCTTTTCCATGCACTGCAATTGTAACACAATGAAGTTACAACTCCGATGCTGCGGAACTCGAGCTGCGCACGGACGTGCCCTCGGTCCTGAAGTGCGAGATCCTCGGGTCGAGCCCGGCTCGTAGGTCCTACGGGCCCGGCGGCGGAATCACCCGCGGGTACCGCTCGAGCATCCCCTCTTCTTTCATCGCCTTCTCGATGGCGTCGATGTCCCAGGGGGCCTCGGTCGAGACGACCTCGGCACCCTTGTCTGTGATGAAGATCATGTCCTCGAGGCGGACGTAGATCTTCTCCTCGGGCACCGTGAGCGCCGGCTCGATCGTGAAGACCATGCCGGGCTTCAGGGGGCCCGCGTGCGGACCGTCGTCGTGCGTCGCCATCCCGACCCAGTGGCCGAGGTGGGCGGTCTCCTCCTTGGAGGCCGCCGTGTTGTAGTCGGCGACGAACTTCTCGGCGGCTTTCCGGTAGGTGTCTTTCGAGAACTTCGAGGACGCGAGGATCTTCTCCATGTCCTTGCCAGCCGCCTGCATGATCTGGGGCGCGGTCGCCCCGGGCTGGATCGCCTTCAGGATCGCGCGGTAGCACGCGAGGTAGAAGCCGTAGAGCTCGCGCTGCCAGGGCGAGAACTTCCCGTTGACCGGGAACATCCGCGTGACGTCGGCCTCGTAGTAATCGTAGTCGGGCGCGTAGTCCATCAACAGAAAGTCGCCGTCCTCCATCTTGCGCTTGCCGGCGTTGTAGTGGGGCCACCAGGCGTTGCGGCCGCTGCCGATGAGCGAGTAGTAGGCATCGCCCTGGGCGCCGTTACGGTAGAAGACGAACTTGCCGACGGCGTCGAGCTCACGTTCGTATTGGCCGGGCCGCGTCGAGCGCATCCCCTCGAGGAGCGCGAGGCCGGCGAGCTTCGTCGCCCTGCGAATGAGCGCAAGCTCGCGCGGGCTCTTGATGAGGCGCAGGTCGTCGAGCGCGGGCGAGAGATCGCGAACCTCGAAGACGGGGAAGCGCTCGCGGACGAGCTCGACGAAGCGGCCCTCGCGCGAGGGCAGGCCGTCGAAGGGATCCGAACCGATGTCGGCGACGCTCCGCAGGGCGAGGTCCCGGCTCATCGAAGCGCCCTCGGCGGGGGCGAGCGGCGTGAAGAGGATGCGCAAGCCTTCGCGGTGGTACTTGCCGACCATCTGCTCGGCGAGCAGATCCGTTCCGTACACGGCGTCCACGCCCGAGAGCTTCTTGACGTCGTCGGCGTCCTCGGCCGAGAGCATCCTGCCCTCGCCCTTTTCGCGGCCCTCGTTTCGGTGCGGCAGGTAGAGCGTCGCCTTGCGCGCTGCGCCGTCGAGCAGCAGGTACGCGCGCGGCACCTCGATGCCGCACAGGTAGTAGAAGTCGTTCGACTGCCGGAAGCGCGTGTAGCCCGCTGGGCTCGGCGCTCCCTGGACGACGGCGAACGCCTTGTCGCCGATCGCGTCGTAGACTTTCGCCCGCCGCGCCGCGAATTCCTCGGGCGGAAAGTCGGTTGTGAAGGGCGAGAAGCCCTCCTGGGCGAGCAGCGGAGCCGCAGCCGCAAGGATCAACGCGAAACGGAACCCGAGGCGACGCAGCGACATCGATTCCTCCTAGTCCTCCAGGCGCATTCCAGAAAACATCGGGCGGCCGGCGAGCGCGATGCGGAAACCGTAGACCGCGAGCGCGGCGAGAACGAGCAAGACAAAGAGCGATGTCCCCGCGTACCAGGCGGAGGAATCGGTCGTCAGCGGGAACTGCAGGCAGTGGCCGAAGTAATTGGCAAAGACCAAAGCGAGCAGGCCGAAGCGCAGGAAGACGAAGATCTCGGCGGCGGCCACGACGAGGCCGAAAGCCCCGGAAATCAGTCCATCGTCGAGGAACGAAGGCACGGCGAAGAACAGCACGAAGACGGCGGCCGCGAGCCACTCCTTCCTGAGAACCGCGCGCAGAAGGAAGAAGAGCAACGCGGCGGCGAGCGCGAAAAACATGGCGACCGCGGGGTTGACGAGGTGACTCGCTACAGCTCGCGGGCCAAGCAGCGTTGCATCCCACGGGAAGGGCGGGATCGGCGGCGTCGCCTCGAAGGCCCGGCGCGCGAGCTCCCGCAGTTCCCGGGAGATGGCCCCGAAAACGCCGAGCAGGGCGCCTGCCAGGAGCACGCGCCCGACCAGCGGGTCGGAGAAGCGGCCCGAGAGCAGACGCGTCCAGGCGATCAGCGAGTCCGGCCAGCGGCGCCGGATGAGCGGCTCGAGAGCGACGTACATCAGCCAACTCACGCCCGCGAGGACGAGACTCACCATCGCGCCAAAGAGGAGCAGGGCGAGCTCCGAATCGCTCGCGACGTGGCTCGCAAAGAACGCCGAAGTGAGCATCGTGCAAGCGAACACGAAGGCGGCCAGGCGCATCGCCCCTCGACGGTCGCTGCGGCCCAGACGCAGGTTCCGACGGGCGATCAGCGCCCCGCCGACGACCAATAGGCCGAGAAACGAGAGGTCGAAGTCCCGGGCTACCGCCGTAAGCTCGGCCGGACGAGCCGTCCGGGGCGGACGGCTCCAGGGTCCGGCGAGCTCGAAGAAGACGAGCCGGCCTCGCGCGGCCGCCGCCTCGACGCGCAGCGGCCGATCCGGTCGCGCGGGTTTGCATTCGATCCAGGCCGCTCGGGCGTCCGCGTAGAAGGGAGGGAGCCACTGCGGCTCGGCCGGCGAGAAGGCCGCGGCGTCGAGCCCGGCTTCGCCGAGAAGAATCGACCAATCGAGCGCGGCGGACGACGCCTGCGGCACGGAAGACGGGACCGCCTCGAAACGGATCAGGCGGCCCAACGGGTCGAGCTCGACGCCGACCATGCCGCTTGTCGTTGGCGGCGGATCGCTCTCGGTCACGTGTACCCCCCCGAAGTCTTCCCCGCGGAAGCGCTCGGGGATGAGCTGGTCGGGGCTCTGCCGGTACCAGAAGTAGATCGCCGCCGGACGCCCGTCCTCCATGTCCTTCCAGCGGTTCTTCGATTTGTCGTGCCCCTCGACCCAGCGCCGGTACTCGCCGTTGCCGGAAAAACCCCACGCGCTGCCGAGCGGCTTCTCGGTGTAACCGAGCCTCCGGATGATCTCCTTCGACCGTTCGGCGAGGGCTTCGGGTGGCTTCTCCAGCGGCACGTGTCCGTGCCGGTAGGCGCGCGGCGAGAGATAGGCGGCGAGCGCCATTCCCGCGAGGATCAGTACCAGGCAAGCCCATGCCGCCGCGGGCTTCATGCCTTCGTCGCTGCCGGCGGCGGCGACCATCTCGGGAGACGGGGTCTCTCCCGCGGCGATCGCGGCGGCGAGCGGATCGCCTCCGGGCAGCGCTGCGGCAACGGCGGCGACGGAGCGAGGCCGCGCCTTCGGATCCTTCTCGAGGCAGCGCAGGATGACGCGCTCGACGACCGGATCGAAGCCGGGCGTCACCGTCGAGGGCGACGTCGGCTGCTCTTCGGAATGCTTGCGTCTCCATTCGGCGAGAGTCGCCGCTTCGAAGGCCTTCCGCCCGGTGAAGAGCTCGTAGAGGACGAGGCCCAGGGCGTAGATGTCGCTCTGGACGGACGCGCCCCTGCCCGCAAGCTGCTCGGGCGCCATGTATGCGGGCGTGCCCGAGACCTCGGCTCCTCCCTTGTCGTCCTCGACGCCGACGGCGAGGCCGAAGTCCGTGATCTTCGCGCGACCCCGGCCATCGATCATCACGTTGCCCGGCTTCAGGTCGCGGTGGAGAACCCCTTTGTCGTGCGCCGCGGCCAGACCGGCGCACAGCTCCCGCGCGATGTCGACCGCCTTGTCGGGAGGAAGCCGTCCGATCCGGCGCAGCAGCGAGGCCAGATCCTCGCCGTCGACGTACTCCATGGAGAGGAAGTGCCGCCCCTCGATCTCGCCGACGTCGTAGACTCGGCAGACGTTCGGGTGCGAGACGCCTCGTGCGTGGCGCACCTCTGCGTAGAAGCGCTCGATCCATGCCGGTTCCGACGCGAGCTTCTCCGGCAGGAACTTCAACGCGACCGGCTGGCCGAGCTTCAGGTCGTCTGCGCGATAGACCTCGCCCATGCCGCCGTGGCCGACGAGGCCGATGATGCGGTAACGCTCGGCGAGAATCGTTCCGGGCGAAAAGCCGCCGCCATCGAGCGACGGCGAAGACAAGAGGCGGCCGACCGGGCTATCCGATCCGCCCCGCCGCAGAGCCGCCTCTGCGAGCGACGGCGTCGCCAGGTCCGTCGGCAGCTGGGACATCGGGCCCACGGGCGCGCCACAGGCCGGACAGAAGCGGCTCGCTTCCGGCAGCGCGGTCGAGCACGAAGAGCAGCGCATTGGTCAGCCCTGAAACCTGGGCGCATGCTACTGCAGCTGCGCGGGACGCCGGCCGATAGAATCCGTAGCGCGGCGCGCTCAGCCTCGGAACGGGTTGCGGACCTTCAGCCCGGGGAAGCGCGCGAAATCGCGGTCCACCGTCAAGAACTCGCGCACGCCGTGCTCACGCAGGAGAGCGGCGATGTGCGCGTCGTGAACGAGATTCCCCGTGGCCTCGCCGGCTAAGACCGTGTCCCGAAAGTGTCCGACGTGCGACGGGCCTTCGCCGAGGAGCGAGAGGGAGGGCGAGTCGAGAAGCGAGGCGAGGTCCTCGATGGCCGCCTCGAGCGGCGTCGGAGGCTGGAAAACTCGATGGTGGGTCACGACCCGAAGGAACTCGTAGACACACGGCCAGGGCAGCGCCCAGGGAGTCTCGCCTTCGGCGAGCTTCGTCACGAGGCGGCGCGCTTCCCGGTGGAAGGGGGCTTCCTCTCGGCGGGCGTAGACCAGTATGTTGGTGTCGAGCGCGATCACCCGCGGCCGTCCATTAGCTCCAGCAGGGCGTCGCGGTCATCGAGCCGGACTCCGGGCCCAATACGCCCGCGCTCGGGCCGCCAGCGCAGACGGTAGCCGGTGCGGCGGGGGCGGCCCCCGAGGTACGTTCGGAGGGAAGCCTCCACGATTTCGCGCAGGGGCCTCTTCTCGTCCGCTGCCTGCTTCTTGGCGCGCCGCAGGAGCTCATCGCCGATATCGATCGTCGTTCGCATGCATAAAAGCATACATGAATAGCAGTAAAAGTGCCAAGGCGACCAGCGAGGGGACCGCGCCCCGTCGGATTGTCTTGATCGCGCTCCCTTTCGCCGGATTGTGGTCCGGCGAATTCTACGGGAAGCGCGGGGCCTTATGTCGGGAGCCGGCAGCAGTCGCTCGGATCGGTCCGCATGCCGTCGCAGAGGACCTCGGACTCCTCGGCGTGGATGCAGTAGGGGGCCGCGTCGTCGGGGTGGACGATGACGCCGTTTCGCCCGCAGACGGGGCAGCGCGCGACCGTTCCCTCGAGCGTGTTCCGGGAGCCGACCGGCAGCAGCGTGAAGTCGTCGAGCGTGATCATGGCCTCTCCTTCCCGCGTCTTTAGTTCTCGTCGGGGCGCCAGCTCTGGAGGATCCGCATGTAGTTCGACCGCTCGAGCGCGGCCGGGTTGCCGCCGCGCCCGTAGCTCATGCTCCCCTGCATCTGCCGCAAGGAGTCGTAACCGTGCTCCTCGAGCCAGCGCTCCATCTCTCCTCGCACGCGCGAGAGCGTCTCGGGCCCGCGGCGCAGGAGCACGGACACCATCTGGACGGCGTGCGCCCCGGCCATGACGGCCTTGACGGCGTCGAGCGTGTTGTGGACGCCGCCCGTGACGGCGAGCGAGCCCTGAATCTGGCCCGAGAGGACCGCGAGCCACCGCAGCCGCAGGAGCAGCTCGTTCGGGCTCGAGAGATAGAGCCGCGGCTCGATCTCGAGGTTCTCAGCGTCGATATCGGGCTGGTAGAAGCGGTTGAAGATCACGAGGCCGTTGGCGCCGGCCCGCTCGAGCCTCTGCGCGAGGTGCGAGAGCGACGAGTAGAAGGGCGAGAGCTTCACCGCGATCGGAATGGCTACGGATTCCCGCACGGCCGCGACGACGGCAACCGTGCGCTCTTCGACGTCCTCGCCCGACTCGAGCGGATCGGTCGCGAGCTCGTAGACGTTGACCTCGAGGGCGTCGGCTCCCGCCTGCTCGATCAGGCGCGCGTACTCGATCCAGCTCTCGGGTGTCGTGCCGTTCAACGACGCAATGACGGGGACCGCGACCGCCGCCTTGATCTTCTGGACCTGCTCCAGGTAGTCGTGCGTGCCGAGCGCGAAGACCTCCGGCTCGGGCAGGTAAGACATTGCCTCGGCGTGGGACTCGCTCGCCCCGACGTGCGCGTGGTACGTCGCGAGCTCGTCGCCGACGATCTGCTCCTCGAAGAGCGAGCGCAGTACGATCGCGGAAGCGCCGGCGTCCTCGAGGCGGCGGACGGAGTCGAGATCGTCGGCCAGGGGCGAGGAGCCGGGCATCAGCGGATGCGGCAGCTCGAAGCCGAGGTACATCGTCGAGAGGTCCATGGTCACTTCGCTCCGCCCGCGGGCGCCGGGTCGGGCGGTGGGGCCGGGGCCTCGGCCGCCGCCGGTGCGGCGCCGAGCTTCCAGTTCGCGAGGTGCTGGTACAGGAGCAGGCGCCGCTCGGCCTCCCGACCGGCGCGGGCGGCCAGATCCTTGTAGCGCGCCGGGTCGGCCGCCTCGAGCATCCGGAAGCGGCTCTCGTTGTTCCGGTACGCCTCGACGGGCTTCTTGGGCGGGCCCGAGTCGAGCACGAGCGGCGCCTCTCCGGAGGCGATGCGGCGCGGGTCGAAGCGGTAGAGCGGCCAGACGCCCGACTCCACGGCGAGCTTCTGCTGCTCGCAGCCGAACGCCATGTCGTAGCCGTGCGCGATGCAGTGGCTGTAGGCGATGATGAGCGACGGTCCGGGATACGCCTCGGCCTCCTGGATGGCCTTGACCGTCTGGTGGTCCTTCGCGCCGAAGGCGATCCGCGCGACGTAGACGTGGCCGTAGCTCATCGCCATCAGCCCGAGGTCCTTCTTGCCCGTCTCTTTTCCGCCGACGGCGAACTTGGCAGCGGCGCCCAGGGGCGTCGCCTTCGACTGCTGGCCGCCCGTGTTCGAGTAGACCTCCGTGTCGAGCACGAGCACGTTGACGTCGTAGGGCAGCGAGAGCACGTGGTCGAGGCCGCCAAAGCCGATGTCGTAAGCCCAGCCGTCGCCGCCGACGATCCACACGGTCTTTTTCACGAGGTCGTCGCAGAGCTGGGCGAGCGTTCGGGCGGCGGGCGTCTTCAGGGGCGCCAGCTGCATGCGAAGCCGGGCCACGCGCTCGCGCTGGGCCGCGATGCCGGCGTCGGTCGACTGGTCGGCCTCGAGGATCTCCCGCGCGAGGCCGCCGGGGACGGCCGGGCCCACTTCCGCGAGCAGCTGCCGCGCGTGCGCGCCGCGGCTGTCGAGGGCAAGGCGCATGCCGAGACCGAACTCCGCGTTGTCCTCGAAGAGGGAGTTCGACCAGGCGGGGCCGCGCCCGTCGCGGTTGACGGTGTAGGGAGTCGTCGGGAGGTTGCCGCCGTAGATCGAGCTGCAGCCCGTGGCGTTGGCGATGAGCGTCCGGTCGCCGAAGAGCTGCGTGAGAAGCTTCAAGTACGGGGTCTCGCCGCAGCCGGCGCACGCGCCCGAGTATTCGAAGAGGGGGGTCGCGAACTGCGAGCCCTTGACGTCCATGACGCGGATGCGCGAGCGGTCGGGCTCGGGAAGGTCGAGGAAGAAGGCGTAGTTGTCCCGCTCCTTCTCGCGCAGCGGGCGCTGCGGCGCCATGTCGATGGCCTTGTGCTTCGGGTTCGACTTGTCCTTCGCGGGGCAGAACATCACGCAGAG
>JBGPGG010000113.1:0-9304 GCA_041483715.1 Thermoanaerobaculia bacterium | reverse complement strand
GTCGAGGACCGCCTTGAAGGCCGCGCGCATGGCGACCTCGGTCTTGCCGTACCCCACGTCGCCGCAGAGAAGCCGGTCCATCGGTTTGGCCGACTGCATGTCGCGCTTGACGTCGGCGATCGCCTGCGCCTGGTCCGGCGTCTCGACGTACTCGAAGGCGTCCTCGAACTCCTTCTGCCAGGCCGAGTCCCTGGAGAACGCGAACCCCTCGGCGAGGCTTCGCCGAGCGTAGAGCTTCAGGAGCTGGTCGGTCATGTCGCGCATCGCCTTGCCGACCGAGGCCTTGCGCCTGGCCCACCCGGCGCCACCCAGCTTGTCGAGCGCGGGCTCGACCCCTTCGACGCCCGAGTACTTCTGTACGAGGTCGAGGCGCTCGACCGGCAAGAGCAGCGTCCGCGCCTCGGCGTACTCGATCTCCATGAACTCGCGCTCTTCGCCCTCGACCGGGACGCGCTTCAACCCCTCGAAGCGGCCGATGCCGTAGTCCGCGTGCACGACCGCGTCGCCGAGTTTCAGGTCCCGCAGGTCGGACAGGAACGCCTCGCTCGGCTTGCGGCGCGCGGCGGCCGAGCGGCGCTCCTCGCCGAAGATTTCCTCTTCCGCGTAGACCGCCAGGCGCGGCTCCCGCAGGCGGAACCCGGCCGAGATCTCTGCGGCGACCGAGACCACGACCTCCGGATGGCGCTGCGACGAGACGTGGAACCCGTACTCGAAGGCGAGGCGCTTCAACTTCTCGATGCCGCCGGTCGGCTGCGAAGCGACGAAGACCTCCTCCCCGGACTCGAGCGCTTTCGAGAGGTCCGCCGCCGCCTCGGCGGCCCGCCCCCCATACCCCGCGATCGGTTCGGCGGGCAGCCGGATCCCGGCGCTGCCGGCCGCGTCCAGACCGAGCCGGTCGAAGCGCAGGGAAACGCCGCCGAGGCGCTCGCGGATCCGCCCGGCCGGATGCATGAGCTCCTCCGGCGCGAACGCGTCCCGGTCCGGGTCCCGGTCGGCGAGCAGGCGCTGCCCGAAGCCGGCGATCTCTTCCTCGACGGACGCCGGCTCCACGATCACGGTCAGGGCTCCCCTGGCGTGATCGAGCCAGCCCGACGGCATCGGCGAGACCGCCGGCGCGAACACGCTGCGCTCGGCGTCGGAGGGCGGCCTCCCGATCCGCTCGGTCATCGCGCGCCGCGCCTCTTCCGACTCCTCCGCCGCCGCAAAGGGCGGCAGCCAGACTTCCTCGAGCCTTTCCTTCGAGCGCTGCGTGTCCGGATCGAAGAGGCGCAGCGAAGCCACCGTGTCGCCGTCGAGCTCGACGCGCACCGCGAGGTCCCTGTCCGGCGGAAAGACGTCGAAGAGGCCGCCGCGCACGGCGAGGTCTCCGGTCTCGATCACGAGGTCGCAGCGGTGGTACCCGAGCCGCGTCAGCCGCCCGATCAGGTTCGACAGCGACGCCTCGGATCCGCGGGAAAGATGGAGGAACAATTCTTCGAAGCGGGCCGGCTCCGGCAGCCGCACGAAGAGCGAGCGCGCCGGCAGGACCGCCGCCCAGTCGCGTGCGCCGCCGCGCATGGCCGTCAGCAGCGAGAATGTGTCGGCGCGCGCCTTCAGCGACGCGGGGATGCGCTGGTACGGCGTGAGCGTCGGTGCCGGGGCGTGAAAGACCCGCTCCATCCCGCCGGCCGCGAGGTCGCCGAGCAGCCGCTCGGCCTCCTTCTCGCTGGCGACCACGACGGCCAGGGGCCGCTCGAGGTCGCCCGCGAGCGCCGCGAGCAGTATCGCGGGCAGCGCGCCGACCCCGCCCGACACGACCAGACGGTCTTCTCCCCCGCGGACCCTTGCGAGCAGGTCCGCGTAGGAAGGAAGGCCGCGGGCGACGTCCCTAAACACGCAGTTGGCGCCGTAGGGGCGGGACTTGCCCCGCCCGGCGGTATCACCGCCCCTACGAATCGGAGTCTATCGGGCCCTTGCCAGCGGGGACTTTTCCCGGAGGCGCTCGACGGCCTTGACCGCCGTCTCGATCGCGTAATCGACCTCCTCGGCCGTGCTCCAGCGGCCGAGGCCGAACCGGATCGACGCATGAGCGAGCTCGGGCGGGACGCCGATCGCCGTCAGAACGTGCGAGGGCGCGAGCGACGCCGACGTGCAGGCCGAGCCCGAGGAGACGGCCACGTCCTTCATGCTCACGAGCAGCGCCTCCCCTTCGACGCCGGCGAAGGAGACGTTCAGGTTTCCGGGAAGCCGGCGCTCCTCCACGCCCGCACAGAGCGCCCCGTCGGCTTCGATCGCCGGAAGCGCAGCGCCGTTCAGAGAGACGCCCCCGATCCGCGACAAGAGGCCGTCGTGGAGGCGCTTGCGCAGCAGCCGCAGCCGCCTGCCTTCCTCGGGCATCTCGGCGACGGCGAGCTCGGCCGCCTTGCCGAGGCCGACGATGCCGGGCACGTTCAGCGTCCCCGAGCGCATGCCGCGCTCGTGCCCGCCCCCGTGGACGATGGGCTCGAGCCGCACGTGCGGATGCCGCGCCCTCACGTACAACGCCCCGACTCCCTTCGGGCCGTAAACCTTGTGCGCTGAGACGGACGCCAGGTCCACCTGCATCGCCTGGACGTCGAACGGGATCTTGCCGAAGCCCTGCACGGCGTCCGTATGGAAGAGGACGTTCTTCTCGTGGCAGATCGCGCCGATCGCGGCCACGCGCTGCACGGTCCCGATCTCGTTGTTGGCGAGCATGAGCGAGACGAGCACGGTCTTGTCCTTTATCGCCGCGCGCACCTGCTCGGGATGGATCTCGCCGGTCCCCTTCTCGGGCGCGAGGTACGTCACCTCGAACCCTTCGCGCTCGAGCTGCCGGCACGGATCGAGCACGGCGCTGTGCTCGGTCGGCGCCGTGATCACGTGGCCGCCCTTCTCCCGGTGGAGGCGGACCACGCCGAGGATCGCGAGGTTGTCCGACTCCGTCGCGCCGCTCGTGAAGACGATCTCGCGCTCGGACGCGTTCATCGCCCGCGCCACCTCGCCGCGCGCCGCGTCCACCGCCGCCTCGGCCTCCCAGCCGAAGACGTGGCTGCGCGAGGCCGGATTGCCGAACGTCTTCGTGAAATACGGCGTCATCGCCTCGAAGACGCGCGGGTCCACCGGCGTCGTCGCGTTGTAGTCCATGTAGATCGGCAGCTGCATGGGGCGGAACTATGTACCGGGCATGGCGGCTCCGCAAGCGTCCCGGGCGCAGCCTCTTCTCAATATCAGATCCATGGCGTGGCCCCCGTCTCGTGCATACCATCAGACTCGGGCGGAAGGACCTCTCGCCCGATGCGATTGAGGCGGACCTGACCTTCGGTGGCGGCGGAGCGTGGGCGCGCCCGTCTCCTCCTCGTCTGAGTCGACAGTTCGGTAGAATGCGGCGAATGCCTCGGAGCCTCCGCCTGCTTGTCGCGATCGACTTCTCACCGGAGTCGGAAAAGGCGCTACGCGCGGCGCGCGAGCTCGCTTCCCGGGCCCGCGCTTCGCTGACGCTCGCCCATGTCAGGCCGCACTCCGACGTCCGCGCCGCTGTCGTCGAGGAGCGGGGAGACCTGTTGAAGGGCAGAGTGGGAACGCTCCGGAAAGCGATCGCCCGGCACTACCAGGCGCGGCTGGAATCCTTCGCGGCTGGGGGGCGGGGAGAAACGCACAAGTTGCTGTCGGGCAAACCGAGCCTCGCGCTCCTGCGCGAGGCTCGCGGCGGCTACGATCTTCTGGTCATGGGAAGCCGCGGCCGAGGGAAGGTCGCGGCCTCCCTCCTTGGCAGCACTATTCAGGAGATCCTGACCCGCTGCCCCGTGCCCGTCCTCGTCGTCGGCCCTCGATAGCCCGATTCATCGTTGGGCCTCGAAGGGCGCGCAAAGCCTCGGGGTGCACGCGACGACCGCGATGCTTTGCCCGCTTCAAGACCTCATAGAATCGGACTGAGCCGCCGCGCGAACCAGTCGGCGGCACGGTGGACACGTCGCCGACGATTCCACAGCCCTTCCAGGATCTCGACAGACTCCTCGAGGTCTTCTTCAAAGGCCGCGGAAAGCGTCCGAGCTGTCTTCTCCTCCAGGATGACCAGATTGCATTCGGCATTGAAGTGGAAGGACCGAAAGTCCATGTTCGTCGATCCCACCACCGAAACGAAGCCATCCGCGACCATGCTCTTGGCATGGAGGATGGCGGACTTGTATTCGAAGATCCGCACACCCCGGGCGAGCAGATCAGAGAAGTAGCCGTGGCCCGCATGCCGCACCAGCGCAACGTCGCTCCTGCCGGGCAGCAGCAGGCGCACGTCCACGCCGCGCTTCACCGCCCGTCCCAAGATGTCGATAGCGAGGGGTTTCGGGGCGAAGTAGGCATTGGTGATCCACAGGGACACCTGGGCAGCCTGGACGATGGCGGAAAGCACGGAGGCCGACTCCAGATGGCCTCGGCCCGGGCGGGAGTCGAGCACCAGGATGCGCGCCCCATCCCCGGCGGCGGGCCGCAAGGAGGGCAGCTCGAACGGGGTTCCGCCGGCGCGGATCCAACCTTCGGAGAAGACGACCGCCAGCTCCCACGCCGTGGGCCCCTCCACGCGCGCATGGGTGTCGCGCCAGGCGTCCGGGTGCGCGGACCGGGAGGACCCGTACTCATCGGAGATGTTCATTCCGCCCGTGTAGGCGAGCCCGCGGTCGATGACCAGGATCTTCCGATGGTTGCGGAGAGGGTAGAACCACAGATAGGGAAAGAGGGGGTGGAACAGGCGCACCTCGATCCGGTGATCCTTCATCCTTTGCCAGAAAGCGGACCGGGCGGAGAGGGAACCGTAAGCGTCGGCGAGCACCCGGACGGCGACGCCGCGCCGGGCAGCGCGCGCCAGAACGTCGAGGAAGGCCTGCCCGGTGAAATCGTCCTTCCAGATGTACGCCTCGACGAGAATCTCCTGCCGGGCGGCCTCCATGGCGCGGCACATCGATGCGAAGGCCTCCTCCCCGCGAAAGAAAACCTCGACATGGTTTCCACCGAAGAGAGGAGCTTGATCGATTCGCCGAAGCAGCATCTCGAAGTCCGGATCGCGAACGCCTCGCGGCAGCTCGGCTGCGATCTTTCCGACATGCGCTGTCCTGAGCTCCCGGGGAAGCCTTCGGCCCGCGCGGGGCCTGGGGATCGGCTGCCAGCGCCTACCGGAGCTCATCGCTCCATTCTCGCAGGCCGCTCGTCGCCCTCGTCACGGCGTTCGCTGCCTGAACGTTCGCCTCTCGGCACTCGCCTCGATGCTATCGAACATCGCGGCGAACATGAGGGGCGTTCCCCCGCCTTCGACGCTCTGTCATCCGCCCTTCCGGCTTCCTCGAATACCGACCGCCTCGAGGGCTAGAATAGGAGACTCGATGTCGAGTCTCCCTGTTCCCCAGAGCCGCTTCGCTTTCTCTTCCCCGCCGCCGAAGGTACGGCTGGTCCACGCCTTCGACCGCCCGTATGAAAACGTCGTGGCGACGGCGCGGACGTGCTACTCGGCAAAGGGGATCATCACGGAGGACCAGGCCTCGGCGAAGCCGGAGCGGCGCGACGCGATCGCAAAGTCCATCTACGAGGCCGGCCACCACACGACCTTTCAGCACGCGCACTTCCAGTTCTCTCTCGAAAACGTCTCGCGGCAGTTCCTCTGGACGTTTCTCCACTCGCACCCCTTCTACAACTCCGAACAGGTCTCGCAGCGTTACGTCGAGGTGAGCAAAGGCAACTACGCGGTCCCGCCCATGGGGCCCGTCGAGCGGGACATCTACGAGAGGGCGGTGCGGCGCCAACAGGAGGCCTACGCGAGGCTGACGGAGCTCCTGACGCCGCTTTCCGGCGAGCGTTACTTCGGGCTCTTTCCGGGCCGCACGCGCGGCGACGGGCGAACGCGCTTTGCGGGGTCCGTGACAAAGCGAGCGCAGGAGATCGCGCGCTACGTGCTCCCCGTCGCGACCTTCTCGTACCTGTACCACACGATCTCCGGGATCACGCTCTTTCGCTACTGGCGGCTGTGCGAGTCCATGGACGCGCCCGCCGAACAGCGCGAGGTCGTCGGACAGATGGTGGCGGAGGTGCTGCGCCACGATCCCCTCTACGCGTCCGTCCTCCAGGACCCAATCCCGCTGGAAGAGACCCCCGAGTACGCCGCGTTCCAGTCGCTCCCCCGCGTTCGGGCGGCCGGCCGCGAGTTTCGGCAGGAGTTCGACCGCGAGCTCGGCGGCCGCGTCTCGAAGCTCGTCGACTGGAAGGCCAACAACGAAGAGGTGCTCGCCGCGTCCGTGCGCGAGATCCTGGGCGTCCCGCGGGCCGCGCTCTCGGACGACGACGCGATCCGCATGGTCCTCGATCCGGCGCAGAACCGCTCCCTCGGCGAGACGCTGACGCTGACGACCCACGGCAAGCTCTCCCGCGCGCTCTTCCATCCCTCGTACACGTTCCGCAAGAAGCTCTCGCACACGGCCGACAGCCAGGACCAGCGCCATCGCATGACGCCCGCCTCGCGGCCGGCGCTTCCCGCGTACCTCTCGGACGAGCCCGACTACATCGTCCCCATGCTCGTCGGCGACGTGCCCGAGGCCGATGCGCTCTACCGCCTCACGATGGAAGAGACCTGGGAAGCCATCGGAGAGCTCCGCTCCCGCGGCGTCGCCGACGAATTCGCGGCGTACCTGCTGCCCAACGCCGTCGCCATCCGCTTCACCGAGTCGGCGGACTTGCTCAATCTCCACCACAAGTTCGCCATGCGTCTCTGCTACAACGCGCAGGAAGAGATCTGGCGGGCGTCTCTCGACGAGGCCCTCCAGATCCGCGAGGCCAACCCCCGCATCGGCCCGTGGCTCCTGCCCCCGTGCACCCTGCGCCACCACGCCGGTGTCCGCCCCGTCTGCCCCGAGGGCGACCGCTTCTGCGGCGTTGTGGTGTGGAAGATGGACGCGGCGCAGTACGCGCGCACGCTATAGCCCGGCGCCGTAGGGGCGGTCCCTCGGGCCGCCCGCCCGCCGGCGGGGCAAGCCCCGCCCGCTACGAAGTCAGGGAATCGCCTTCTTCGTGAGCTCGGCGCCCGGCGAGTTCTCGTCCCGGATGGACAGCGGCTCGCCGAGCACGCCCTCCCAGCGCGCGACGACGACGGAGGCCACACAGTTGCCCATGACGTTGACCGACGTGCGCGCCATGTCCATCAGCTCGTCCACCGCGAGGATTATGGCCACACCCGCTTCGCCTGGCAGGCCGAAGGAGGCGCAGCCGGCCGCGATGATGACGAGCGAGGCGCGCGGCACGCCGGCGACTCCCTTGGAGGTCATGAGGAACGTCAGCATCATCAGGAGCTCGGTCGAAAGCGGCAGGTCCACGTGCGCGGCCTGCGCGATCGTGAGCGCCGCGAGCGAGATGTAGAGGGTCGAGCCGTCGAGGTTGAAGGAGTACCCGGCCGGGATGACGAATCCGGCCACCGATTCGGGCACGCCGAACTCGACCATCTTCTCGAGGGCTCGGGGCAGCGCCGCCTCCGAGGAGGCCGTCGAGAAGGCGAGCAGGAACGGCTCGCGGATCTTGCGGAAGAACACGCCGATCTTCGCCCGCGCGATGAGCAACGCCGGGACGAGGACGAGCAGCGCGAAGAGAATGAGCGCGCCGTAGAGCGACGCCACGAGCTTCGCGTACGAGCCGAGGACCCCCAGGCCGTGGTGGGACACCGATCCTGCCATCGCTCCGAAGACGCCGAGCGGCGTCAGGGTCATCACGTAGTCGGTGAGCTGGAACATGACCGCCACGATCGAATCCATGATCCGCAGGAAGGGCTCCGCGCGCAGTTGCACGTGCGCGGCGGCCACTCCGACGAGCGTCGCGAAGATGACGACCTGGAGCACGTCCTGCCGGACCATGGCGTCCACGACGTTGGACGGGAAGAGGTGCAGCAGCGTCTCGACGAGCGTCTTCGGGTGCGCCAACGTCTCGCCGGAGGGCGGCAGCGTCAGGCCGTCGCCGGGCCGCACGAGATGGGCGATCCCGAGGCCGGGGCGAGCGCCGCCGTCGTCGCGATCTCGAAGTAGACGATCGCCTTGATCCCCATCCGTCCCACCGCCTTCACGTCGCCGGTCTTGCCGATCCCCACGACGATCGTCGAAAAAATCAGCGGCACGATCAGCATCTTGATGAGGTTGATGAAGGCCTTCGACATGAACCGGAACGTCTCGTAGGCGACCGGGTGCGTCTCGGCCGGAAACAGGAACCCGCACAGGACGCCGAGGATGAGCGAATAGAAGATGAGGGCGGTCGAGGAGAGCCAGGCCGGCCGCTTGGAGCGCGTCACTGGCGCGAGAGTTTACCAAGGCCAGTGACGGCCGCGGTTCGACAGCATGCGCACTCTCGAGGCTGGCGTAGGGAGGGCGAAGGAGCGCGGCATGGTCGCCGCCGAGCTCGAAGCGCGGCTCGCGCTCGGAGAAATCGAGATCGCTTACGGCGAGGCGGCCGCGGCGGGCGCGCTTCTCTCGGCGCTCGAGAGGGACGCCGCTGGCGAGGGCTACCAGCTCACCGCGCGCGAAGCGGCGCGGGCGAAAACCGGACGCGAGGCACCTCGGAACGCCAGATTTCGACCAGCTGATTGACGCGGGCGACGAGCGCCTCGAGGCGCTCGAGCATCTCGAAGACGAGCTCTGTCCCGTCGGCCGTGCGGCAGGGGAAGCGGATCGTGCTCCTCGACGGATCGAGCTCGAATCGCCGGGACACGGCCGACTGTTCCGTCGTCAGCCGGTATCCCTCGATCCACCGATCGCCTAGGGGGCCCTTCAGCGCAACCGTGTAGATCATGGTCTCGGCGCCCCGGGGCTCGCCCTTGAGCGTGGACACGTCGACATGCACCTCGGCGCTGCGATGCTCTTTCGGAACGTCTTCCATAGTCATGGATCCCACCTCTCCACAGGTCAAATAAAGCAATTCGGAGGCCAGATGGCTAAGTGGCTCCACCTACCGGCTTTTCTCGCCGGAGAGGGCAAAGTCTCAGTAGACAAGTGTTACCTACGGTAACGCTATACCTGTCCGAAAGGACAGCTGGACCTGGGCTCAGCCCCGTTTGACAACCTTACCGGCGGCGATATAGTTAACCGAGTGGTTAACTATTTCGGCGCGCTCGACGCGACCTTCGGAGCCCTGGCGGATCCGACGCGGCGGGCGATCCTCGCCCGGCTCGCCCAATCGCCCGAGTCTTCCGTGGGCGAGCTCGCGCGGCCGTTTGCGATGTCGCTGCCCGCGGTCTCGAAACACCTGCAGGTGCTCGAACGGGCGGGCCTGCTCGCGCGCCACCGGGACGGCC
>JBGPGG010000112.1:0-9461 GCA_041483715.1 Thermoanaerobaculia bacterium | reverse complement strand
TTCGACAGCGAGGCGGAAGGGCTCCGGGAAGCGCAAATCGTAGCAGACGAAGGGGGTGACGCGGACCCCCTCCACGGCGACGGTGACGATCCGGTCGCCGCCCGAGTAGACGCGGTCCTCGCCGCCGAAGGTGAACGGATGGATCTTGGCGTAGCGCGTGACCGCGCCGTCGGGGCCGGCGAGGATGGCCATATTGCGCGGCCGCGGCTGCCCCGCCTCCGGAATGCTCGCGAGGATCGACATTGAAAGCTCTCGCGCCGTCTCGCGCAGGAAGGTCTCGGAAGGCCCGCCGGGCGGCTGCGCGATTCGGTCCGGCTCCATCGAGAAGCCCGTGCAGAACATCTCGGGCAGGAGCACGAGGCGCGCGCCCTTGCGGCTCGCCTCCTCGAGATGCCGCCGCGCCCGCCGGTGGTTCTCGGCCACGTCCTCCCACGCGAGGTCCATCTGGACGAGGGCTATGCGCACAGCTTCTCCATTCTCGCGACGGCGGTCTCGAGCGTTTGGCGCTTCTTGCAGAAGGCGAAGCGCACGTACGACTTCCCGTGCTCGACGTTGTCGTAGAAGACGGACGGGGGAATCACGGCGACGCCGATCTTCTCGATCAGGTGTCGCGCGAACGCCCGGTCGTCGTTGAATCCGAACGGGCGGAAGTCCGCGCAGGCGAAGTACGTGCCGTGCGGGCTGCGCACCTCGAATCCGATGCGTGAGAGCTCGCGCACGAGATAGTCGCGCTTCTCGCGGTAGTCGGCCGTGAGCGCGGCGTAGTAGTCGGGCCCGGCGGCAAGCGCTACAGCCGCGCCGTGCTGGAGCGGCGTGGCCGTGGCAAAGGTGATGAACTGGTGCGCCGAGCGCACTGCGGCGGCGAGCTCCGGCGGCGCCATCGCCCAGCCGATCTTCCAACCCGTGAGCGAGAACGTCTTGCCGAAAGAGGAGATCGTGATCGTCCGCTCCCGCATTCCGGGAAGTGCGGCCATCGGAACGTGTCGGCCTTCGAAGACGAGGTGCTCGTAAACCTCGTCGGTGATGCAGAAGACGCCGCGCTCGCGGCAGAGCCGGGCCACCGCTTCGAGCTCAACGGGTGAGAACACTTTGCCCGTCGGATTGTGCGGCGTGTTGACGAGCACCGCGCGCGTGCGCTGGCCGAAGGCCCCGGCCAGCTCCGCGGCATCGAAGGTCCAGTCGGGCGCGCGCAGCGTCACGACCCGCGGCACGGCGCCCGCCATCCGCACGCTCGCCTTGTAGGAGTCGTAGTAGGGCTCGAACAGCACGACCTCGTCGCCGTCGTCGCAGATGCCCTGGATCGCCGCGAAGATCGCCTCGGTTGCGCCGGAGGTCACGACGATCTCCGTGTCGGGCGCGTAGTCGAGCCCCCAGTCTCGCCGGTACTTCGCCGACAGCGCGCGGTGGATCGCGGGAATCCCGTTCACGCGCGCGTACTGGCCGTGGCCGGCGCGGATCGCCGCGATCGCCGCCTCCTTCACGAATTCGGGCCCGTCGAAATCCGGAAACCCCTGCGCGAGGTTGATGGCGCCATGCTCGTTCGCAAGCCGCGTCATCTCCGCGAAAATCGTGGTCCCGAAGCCGGCGAGCTTCGAGGAGAGGGCGGGGCGCATCGTGCGGATGATATCGGTCGGCGCGGCTGATATTCTCGCCGGCGCCATGGCACCCACCAAACAGCACTACCGCATCGCCATCATCGGATCCGGGCCGGCCGGCTGGACGGCGGCCCTCTACGCCTCGCGCGCCGAGCTCTCGCCGGTCATCTTCGAAGGGCCGCAGCCCGGCGGGCAGCTCACGATCACCACCGAGGTCGAGAACTACCCGGGCTTCAAGGACGGCATCCAGGGCCCGGAGCTCATGGACGTCTTCCGCGACCAGGCGAAACGCTTCGGGACGGAGGTCGTGCTCGACACCGTCACCGGCGTGGAGTTCGGCTCTCGGCCGTTCCGCCTGACGCTCGACGCCGGGGGCGCGATCACGGCCGACGCGGTCATCGTCTCCTCGGGCGCCTCGGCGAAACTCCTGGGCCTCGAGTCCGAGAAGAAGCTCATGGGCCACGGCGTCTCCGCATGCGCCACCTGCGACGGGTTCTTCTTCAAGGCGAAGGAGGTCATCGTCGTCGGCGGCGGCGACACGGCGATGGAGGAGGCCACCTTCCTGACGAAATTCGCGACGAAGGTTACCATCGTGCACCGCCGCGAGGACTTCCGCGCGTCGAAGATCATGCTCGAGCGAGCCCGCCACAATCCGAAAATCGCCTGGAAGCTCAATGCTGCGGTCGTGGACATCCAGGGCGGCGATGGCGGCGTCACCGGGGTCACGCTCGAGGACACGCGGACCAGGGAAAAGTCGGCGTTCGCGACGCAGGGCGTCTTCATGGCGATCGGGCACTCGCCGAACACGGAGATCTTCCGGGGCAAGCTCGAGATGAACGACGTCGGCTACGTGAAGGTGAAGCACCCCTCGACAAACACATCCGTCGAAGGCGTCTTCGCGGCGGGAGACGTCGCGGACCCGACGTACCGCCAGGCCGTGTCCGCGGCCGGCGAAGGGTGCAAGGCCGCCATGGACGCGGAACGATGGCTGGCCGCCCAGGGCATCCACGGATGAGCGATGACCCGGGGGACGACCCCCGCAACACGCCCTTCCTCGCAATCCTGCTCTACGTCCTCGGCTTCATGGGCGCGCTGGCGCTCGCCGCCTGGATCCTCGCGCGCCTGCTGAGAAGGTTCTGAGAACCCGGGCGCCGCCCCACCCGTACCAACACCTGCGCCCATGCTGAAGTACTGGAAGGACCTGCGGCACCTGCCGCGCCCGGTGTGGGTCGTCGCGGCTTCGCAGCTGGTCAACCGCGCGGGCTCCATGGTCCTCTCGTTCCTCGTCCTGTACCTGACGCGCGAGCGCGGGTTCTCGCCCGAGCACGCCGGATTCGTCCTCTTTCTCTACGGCGCCGGCGCGATCGTCAGCGCGCCGATCGCCGGCCGGCTCGCCGACCGCTGGGGAGCCGTTCCCCTCATGCGCGTGTCGCTCTTTCTCTCGGGAGGAATGCTCCTCGTCTATCCGTTAGCCCGCACGCCCTCGGCCATCGCCGCGGTCACGATCGCGCTCGCCATGCTGACCGAGGCGTTCCGGCCGGCCGCGATGTCCTTTTTTGGCGAAATGGTCGCGCCCGCGCGCCGCAAGTCCGCCTTCGCCGTCTACCGCCTCGCGATCAACCTCGGCATGGCGATCGGCCCCGCCATCGGCGGCATCCTCGCGACGATCTCGTTTCGCTACCTCTTCTTCGCCGACGCCGGAACGTCCATCGCTGCCGGGCTCGTGCTCGCGCTGGCCGCGCTCCCGGCGCGAGAGAAGAAGGCGCCGCTCGGCCAGGCCCACCTCTCGACGACGACGCGCCTGCGGCTCTCGACCGCCGCGCACGCCGACCCGCGATTTCTCTTCTTCCTGGCTGGCGTACTGCCGGTCACGGTCGTCTTCTTCCAGCATATTTCCTCGATGCCGCTCTTCATCGTCAACAACCTCGGCCTCTCTCCCCGCACGTTCGGTCTTCTCTTCTCGCTCAACTGCCTGATCATCGTCGTCCTGGAGATCCCGCTCAACGCCGCGACGGCGCACTGGTCGCACCGCCGCACCCTCGCGCTCGGGGCGCTTCTGTCCGGCGCCGGCTTCGGCGCGATGGCCTTCGCCCGGGACTTCTGGTCGCTCGCCGTGACGGTCGTCCTCTGGACCTTCGGCGAGATGCTCTTCTTCCCGGCGTCGGCCGCCTATGCGACCGACATCGCGCCCGACGCGCGGCGCGGTGAGTACAGCGGCCTCTACACGATGACGTTTTCGCTCGCCTTCGCGATCGGCCCCTGGGCCGGAACGGTCGCCCTCGAGCGGGCCGGAGCGCGCATCCTCTGGAGCGCGACGTTCCTGCTTGGCGCGCTCGCGGCCGCGATGTTCCTCCGCCTGCCGCAGGCCCGACACCACGGCGCATCGCCGGATCAGACGCTCCCCGACGCGGGGGGCCCGGCGGAAATTTAGCCCTTCAGCGGCCCGCCGGGTTAACGCCGTGTTGCGCACGGCGTTCGCTACTGCTGAGGGTCTGCCTTCGGTGGTCGGGTCGAGCCGTCGGGGGCGGGCGGGTTGGTGCGCATGTGGATCTCGGTGCCACCCTTTTCGAAACGGACCTCGTCCATGAGCTGGTTAATGAGGTAGATCCCTCGGCCGCCGGTCGAGAAGAGGTTCTGCCCCAGTGTCGGACTCGGGATCGACGCCGGATCGAAGCCCGGTCCGGGGTCGCGCACGACGATGAGCATGCCGCGCGCCTGGTCGCAGGCGACTAAGCACTGCACCTGCTTGGACGGGTCGTGGCCGCTGCCGTGTTCGATGGCGTTGGCGAGCGCCTCGCGCAGGGCGAGCTCGATCTGGAACTCGCGCCCTGCCGCGCAACCCATCTCGGTGACGATCGCCATCACCTTCCCGACGACGGGCGAGATCGCGTTGACGTCGCCCGGAAGCGTCAGGTCGACCTTCACGAGCAGGTCACTGCTCTCGAACTCGCATCGGGGCATCGGTTGGCTCGACATGTCCGGGCTCCTCGTCGGAATGGGCGCCATTCTATTCCGGCCGGATTCCGGCGACGAGCGCCTCAAACCGGGCGTCCGGGCGAAGGAGCTCGAAGACGGGGCTCGACCGCGTCAATCCCCAGAAGAACGCGTTGCGCTCCTCGAGGGCCATCCCGAGCGACGCCAGCGCGGATTCCGTGTCGCCGAGCTGCACGTGGACCAGGGCAACGTGGAGGGGGGGAACGTACTCTCGGCGTGACAGCCTCTCGAGCTCCGCGAGCAGTTCTTGCGCCTCGGCGCGCCGGCCGGCCGACGCCAGGCTGCCGCCGTAGAGCGCCAGCGCCCACGGCATCTCCCGGCTGGTCAGCACGACCAGTTTCTCGAAAACCGCGGTGGCCTCCTCGTGCCTGCCGTCCGCCTGGCAAGCCATGCCGAGGGCGAACAGCCCGTAGACCCCGGCGGGATCGACGTGCACGGCCTTTCGGAACCCGGCGACCGCCTCCCCATAGCGTCCCGCGAAGTAGTGCGGCCAGGCTGCGTTGACGTGCACGTTGGCGGAGAGGGGCTCGAGATCGACGCCGCGTCTCCCGATCTCGAGCGCCTCGTCGGTGCGGAGGACCGGCGATAGCTGGCAGGCCAGCCACGAGTAGCCAGCGGCGGAGCGCGGCGCCAGCTCGATCGAACGCCGAAGGTGGCGCTCCTCGCGCTCCATGTCCCAGCCGTAGTAGTGATCGTAGATGCCGAGGGCGAGGTGGACCTCCGCGGAGTCTGGCTCGAGCTCCTGCGCCTTGCGCGCCGCCGCGCGGGCCTTCGCGCTTGCCTCGAGCGTGGAGATGCCGCCGTAGAAACCGAAGGTGCCGTAGGAGTCGGCCACGCCCGTGTATGCCGCCGCGAACCGCGGATCGCGGGCGATCGCTGCCTCGAACTCGGCGATGGCCTTCTGCGAGGCGCGCTGGTTGAAGAAGTAGCGGCCTTTCAAATACAAGTTGTACGCCTCGATGTCGCGCGTTCCCGGCGAGACGAGCGATTCCTCTTGAGCGGGCAGGAGTCGGACCTTGAGCGCCGCGGCGATCGCGAGCGAAATCTCGTCCTGCACGGCGAATACGTCCTGCATCTCGCGGTCGTAGCGCTCCGACCACAGGTGGTAGCCGTTCGAGACGTCGATCAGCTGCGCCGTGATCCGCAGCCGCTGCCCCGCCTGCCGGACGCTACCCTCGAGGACAGTGCGCACGCCCAGGTCGCGGCCGATCTGGCGGATGTCGGTGTCTTTCCCCTTGAACGCGAAGGCCGACGTGCGCGCCGCAACGCGCAGCGCGTCGATCCCGGCCAGGGCGTTGATGATCTCCTCGGTCATTCCGTCGCTGAAGTACTCGGCGTCGGCGCCGGCACTCATGTTCCGGAACGGCAGCACGGCGATCGAGGCCTCGTGCGCCGGCGCAGGCCCGGCGCTCGCGCCCGAGACGGCCGCCTTCGGCGACGAAGACTCCCGCTCCCCCACCTGGAGCGCGAACGCGAGGTCGCGCGCCGACTGGAAGCGGTCCTCCGGGCTCTTCTCCAGGCTGTGCGTCACGATGTCGGAAAGCTCGGCGGGAACGCCGCGCCCTGCCGGCAGCGGCGGATCGTCCTGCAACACGGCCATCATCGTCTCGACGGGGTTGCCGCGCTGGAAGGCGCGCTGGCCGGTCAGCATCTCGTAGAGGATCGCTCCGAGGGCGAAGAGGTCCGAACGCTGGTCCACCGGCTTTCCCCGAATCTGCTCGGGAGACATGTAGCCGGGCGTGCCGACGACCGTGCCCGACGCGGTCAGGGACGCCTGAGGTCCCGACCCGCTCGACGCCGTCTCGCCGGCCGGGCGCGCGAGGCCGAAGTCGAGGATCTTCACGAGGCCGTCGCGCGTCAGGAACACGTTGTCGGGCTTCAGATCCCGGTGCACGATCCCGCGGTCGTGCGCGGCGGCGAGGCCACGTGCGATCTGCTGGGCGTACTCGACCGCCTTGCGCGGCGGAATCGCGGAGGCGCCCAGGCGCTCGCGCAGCGACTCGCCCTCGAGCAGCTCCATCACGCAGTACGCAACGCCGCCTTCGCGCCCGAAGTCGTGGATCGCGAGAATGTTCGGGTGAGAGAGAGCGGCGACGGCCTGGGCCTCGCGCTCGAAGCGCGCCAGCGCCTCGGCGCTGCCGGCAGTGAGCTCGGGCAGGACCTTGACGGCTACCTCACGGCCGAGCCGCGTGTCCCGCGCCCGGTACACCTCACCCATCCCGCCCGCGCCCAACGGCGACAGGATCTCGTAGGGCCCGAGCTTCGTGCCGGCCGCGAGCGTCACCGGAGCACCCGGAAGACAGCGCTCGACTTCAGGCGCCGGTCGAAGGTGGCGGTGGACGCGCAGTCTGCCTCGCGATTCGAGTGCCCGATCAGATAGTCCGCGAAGTCCCCGGGGCCCTGGCGATGATCCTCGAGTGCCCGCCGGACGAGGTCCTTGTCACCGATGTCGAATTGGGCGGTCGCGAGAATCCGCTCGAGAGTAGGCGACAGGATCTCGTAGGCCCGGGTTCCGGCGGTCAGAGACATCTAGGGCCCCCGCGCCCGCGCCTGCGCCGCGCCGGGCGCAATCCTTTCTCCGCCCCTCCGAGAGGCGCGAGCTGGCGAGCGCTCTCGCGGGCGATCAGGGCCTCGAGGCCGGCGTGCACCATCGCCGTGTTCTCCTTGAGGCCGGTCAGGCTGCGCGCTCTTTCGACAAGATCGTCGTCGAGGATCAGTGTGGCTCTCATATGCCTCTCCAGATGTGTACAGATCCACTCGGCCGCAGCCGGGTGCGCCCTGTCGGGATTCTATCCGCTCGCTCGGCGCGTCGGCGAAGAGCCTCTTGAGAACCCTTACCTGGACGCTTCGTCCGCCCGCTTCTGGAAGACCGCCTTCGCGGCGGAAAGGCGCTCAAGCACCCCGGCCCTTTCCTTTTCGTCGTTCCATCCCGCGTGCGCCGTCGCGGCCGCCTCCAAACGCCCGATCCAGGCGACGAAGTAGTTCGCATCGGCGGCGCTGCGGATCGGGAGGCCGCCCACCATCACGTAGATCGGGCTCGTGGTCGCAAAGGGATAGATGTCGAGGACCGGCTCGACCGCGTTCGACGACCACGCGCGCAGCGTGTACCAGCCGCTCCTGGCAACCGGAAGCGGGATCGCGGCATCCGCGCTGGTCCCGCCCGCGGCGAGCGGCACGGTCGCCCCGACGACTCCGTTCGAAATGATCTCGAGCCGCTCGACCGGAACGATCGAGCGCAGGCTCACCTTCGCCACCAGCTCGTGCGCGCCGGCCGGCAGCGCCATCTCGTCGCCCACCTCGCGCCCGCCGAGCGTGAACGCCAGCAGGGGACCGTTCGTAGCGAACGTCCGGCCGGCCTCGAGCGCGCCGAGCCAGGCGCGGTAGTCGAGCTTCTTGCCCGAACGGACGAAGACGCGGTTCATCCCGACCGGACCGCGCAGCGAGGCGAAGTTGGCCATCGCGTCGGTCCCGGAGCCGGCGGGCAGACGGAAGCCGGCATTCAACAGCCGGTACCAGACCCCGGCCGTCGTCTGGTGATCGCTGAACCCGACGATCTCCATGTAGTCCGCCTTGCCGAGCGCCACGTCCACCGGCAGCGCGGAGGTGATCGGATCGGCGCCGTTCGGGTCGGGCGGAGGCGGGTCGAACGGGTGGACGTATCCGGACACGGCTCCCTGCGCGTGCGCGAGGTCGAGGATCGTCGAGTTGTCCGGGAAGAGGCTTGCCGCGGCGGTGTTCGCGTATCCCGCGTAGATGGGCAGGATCAGATGCTGTGTGAGTCCCAGGTGCCCCGTGTGGCCCCACCAGCTCGTGTGGTACTCCTCGTCGTGCTTGACGAGGGTCGTGGCGGTCGACACCGGATCGAGACTGCCGCCAAAGAGCGCGACGTCCGGGATCCTCTGCTCCTTGTTGACGATCAGATCCTCGACGACGTGGACGTCCTCGGCTTCGGCCTGCGCGCGCAGCCGCGCGGGGTCGTTGCGGTATGCGCCGCCATAGTTCATGTGAACGTGCATGTCCCCGCTCCACCAGCCGCGGGCGGGAAGATCCATCAGGCGATCGAGGCGCAGGCGAGCGGTGGCCGTTGCGCCCGCGGCAACCTCCACTGTCTTCGTGGCCGCCGCGTACTCGAGCCCCCGGGTCATCAGGATCGTGTACTTGCCGGCCGGGAGCGTGAGCGTGGCGGATCCCTTCGCATGGAAGTAGGTCATCTCGAACGGCCGCACTTTTCGATCGAATCCGTCGTCGGCGTGGCGCCAAGCGGTGTCCGGCGCCCAGCCCCGGCCGTCGGCGCCCGTCACCGAGAGCCGCACGGGCATCGGCGCTCCCGCCGAATCGGTCACCGTCAGCTGGAGCGTGCCCTGCGGACGCAGATACCGCCGCGTCGCCGCGATGACCGTCTCCACCGCCCCGCCCGGCACCGTCACCACGCGCAGCGAGACGTCTCCTTCCTCGTTGCTCACGAAGGCGATGCGGCGGCCGTCCGGCGACCAGCGCGGCCGCGTGTGGTCGCACTCGCAGTACGTCAGCTCGAAGGGATCTCCGCCCTCGGCGGTGGTGAGCCAGAGCTGATTGCGCTGGCGGCCGAGATACGAGCTGTAGACGACGCGGCGCCCGTCGCGCGCCCAGTCTGGATGCGTCTTCCAGTTCGTCTCTTCCTTCCGGACCAGCCGCATCGGGGCGTCGGGCCGCGCTTCCATGCGCCAGAGGTCCCCCGAACCCCACACGTCCCCGCGGTTGGAGACGAGGATCAGGTCCTTGCCGTCGGGCGACCAGGTCGGCGAGAGGTACTGGTCGAACTTCGAGTAGTAGTAGCGCGGCAGGCCGCTGTCGCGGTCCTCCGTGATGCGGACGGCCTCTCCCGCCGGCTTT
>JBGPGG010000111.1:0-9649 GCA_041483715.1 Thermoanaerobaculia bacterium | reverse complement strand
GGGCCGAGACGTTCAGGGCCTTCTCGAGCTCGCCGTCCCCGAGGATCTTGACGAGCCGGCTCTTGCGGGAGAGGCGCGCAACGGCGAGCGTCTCCGGCGTCACCGACGCGCCGGCCTCGAACCGGTCGAGGTCGCCGAGGTTCACGATGTCGTACTCGACGCGGAAAATGTTCGTGAATCCGCGCTTGGGCACGCGCCTGTGCAGCGGCATCTGGCCGCCTTCGAAGCCGCGCTGGTGCCGGTAGCCCGAGCGGGAGCCCTGCCCCTTGTGGCCGCGTCCCGACGTCTTTCCGTGCCCGCTACCGGGCCCGCGGCCGACGCGCCTGCGGTAGTGGGTGGCTCCCACCGCCGGGGCCAGATCGTGCACGCCGGTCGCCGCCGGACGCGCGGACGCCGCGGCCGCCTTCTTCGCTAGCCGCGGCGGCCTGGCAGCAGCCGGGGCCGGCGCCGCCGGAGCCGCCTTGGCGGCCTTCGCGGGCGGCTTCGGGGCCGGCTTTGCGGCCGGCTTCTTCGCGGCCGGGCCCGCGGATTTCGTCGTCTTCTTCTTTTCGACCATGTATCAGCCCTTCGTCACTTCCAGGAGGTGCCGGACCTTGCGGATCATTCCCCGCACGGCCGGCGTGTCCTCACGCACGACGCGACCGCCGAGGCGGCCGAAGCCGAGCCCCGTCAAAGTCGCCTTCTGGTCCTTCGGCGTGCAGATGCCGCTCTTGACGAGCGTGATCGTGAGTTTGTCCTTGCGGCCTTCTTTCCTGGCCGCGGCCTTTCCGGTGGACTTGCCCGTCTCGGTCACGCCTTCTCCGGAGCCGTCTCGGCCGGCCCGCGGCCACGGCGCTTCTGGATTTCGTCTTCATTCCTCAGGCGAAGCAGCCCCTCGAACGTCGCCTTGACTACGTTGTGCGGGTTGGTCGTGCGCAGGGACTTCGTGAGGATGTCCTGGATCCCGACCGACTCGAGGACCGCGCGCACGGGCCCGCCCGCGATGACGCCGGTTCCGGGGGCCGCCGGCTTCAGCAGAACGCGGCCCGCGCCGTAGGCACCGATCACCGCGTGCGGGATCGTCGTGCCCTTGAGCGAGACTTTCTGCATGCTCTTCTTGGCCATCTCGATCCCCTTCTTGATCGCCATGGGGACTTCCTTGGCCTTGCCCGACCCGTACCCGACGCGGCCCTGCCCGTCGCCGACCACGACCAGCGCGGAGAACGAGAAGTTCTTGCCGCCCTTGACGACCTTGGTGACGCGGTTGATGTGCACGACGCGGTCGATGAGCTCGCGCCCCTGCGCGTCGCGCTCCTTCTCGCGCTCCCGCGGCGCCCGCGGTCCTCGGTTGCTGCTCATCGCGTCCCCCCCGTCCTTGTCCGCATGCCTAGAACTCCAGGCCGCCCTGGCGGGCGGCTTCGGCGAGGGCCTTCACCCTGCCGTGATAACGGTAGCCGCCGCGATCGAAGACGACCCGGGTCACCCCGGCCTTCTTCGCCCGCTCCGCCACCAGACCGCCGACCTGCCCGGCCGCCTCCTGCGAGGCGCCGACCTTCTTCGCGTCCTTCCGCAGACCCGGATCGAGCGAAGACGCGTGCGCCAGCGTTGAGCCGCTGCCGTCGTCGATCACCTGCGCGTAGATGTGGCGACCGCTCTTGTAGATCGCCAGGCGCGGCCGTTCTTTCCCGCCGCGCACCCTCTGGCGGATGCGCAAGCGGACGCGGGCCCTCGACTCGCTGCGTGCTTGGGATGGGTTCATGATTACTTCCCGCCGGCCTTTCCGACCTTGCGCCGGATGACCTCGTTGGCGTACTTGATGCCCTTCGCCTTGTACGGGTCGGGCACGCGCAAGCCGCGGATTTCCGCGGCCGTCTGTCCGACCCTCTGCTTGTCGGCGCCAGTGATCGTCATGCGCCCCGCCTTCGCGTCCACCGCGATGGCGATCCCCTCCGGGATCGGGAAGTCGACCGGGTGCGAGTACCCGAGCGCGAAGATCACCGACTTGCCCTTGACCTCGGCCTTGAAGCCGACGCCCGAGATCTCGAGCTCCCGCGTGAAGCCCTTCGTGACGCCTTCGACGGAGTTCGCGACGAGGCTGCGCAGCAGGCCATGGCACGCGCGCACGTGCGGCTCCTCGCCCGCCCGGGCGATCCGGACCTGGCCGTCGGCGATCGCCACGGTCAGCCCGGCCGGAATCGCGCTCACGAGCTCCCCCTTGGGGCCCTTGACGCGAACCTGCCCGGCGTCGGCTTTGACTTCGACCCCCTTGGGGATCACGACCGGCATATTTCCTATGCGAGACACGGGTTCACTCTCCTCACCAGACGTTGCAGAGGACTTCGCCGCCAAGGCGCTTCTCGCGGGCCTTCTTGTCGGTCACGATGCCCTGCGACGTGGAAACAATCGACACACCGAGACCGTCCAGCACCGACGGGATCGCGTCGGCCTTGGCATAGACGCGCCGCCCGGGGCGCGACACGCGCTCGATGCCGATCACGATCGGCTCGCCCTCGTGGTCGTACTTCAGGCCGACGCGCAGAACGGGCCGCCCGCCCTCCTGTACCTTGCGGAAGGAGGACACGAAGCCCTCCTGCTCGAGCACCTTCAGGACGGACTCCTTGAGGCGCGAGGCCGGGACGTCCACGCGCTCGTGGCCCGCCCGCATGCCGTTGCGCAGGCGCGTGAAGAGATCGCTCAGAGGATCGCTCGTTTTCATCGGTTCACCAGGAGGCTTTCCGAACGCCCGGGATGTAGCCCATGTTGGCGTTCTGTCGGAAACAGATGCGGCAGAGCCCGAACTTGCGGAGCACGCTCCGGGGACGGCCGCAGATCTGGCAGCGCCGGACGGTCCGCGTCATGAATTTCGGCTTCCTCGCCGCCTTGATCCGCATCGCGCGTGTGGCCATAAATCTTCCTGGGGGTTCGGGGGACCACGAGGTCCCCCGCCTTTCCTGTTACTTGGCGAATGGCATGCCGAGCTCGGCCAAGAGCGCCTTGGCCCGGTCGTCCTGCCCCGCCGTCGTCACGATCGTCACGTTCAAGCCTTTCGACTTGTCCGTCTTCGCGTAGTCGATCTCCGGGAAGATGAAGTGGTCGCGCACTCCGAGCGTGTAGTTGCCGCGCCCATCGAACGCCTTGCCCGACACGCCGCGGAAGTCGCGCACGCGCGGCAGGGCGATGTTGATGAGGCGGTCGAGGAACTCCCACATCCGGTCGCCGCGCAGCGTCACCCGCGCGCCGATCGGCATCCCCGTCCGCAGCTTGTAAGTCGCGATCGACTTCTTCGCCTTGGTCACCTGGGCGCGCTGCCCGGCGATGGAGGAAAGCTCCTCGGCGGCGCCCTCGAGCATCTTGGGATTAGCCACGGCCTCTCCGAGCCCCATGTTGAGGACGATCTTCTCGAGGCGCGGCACCGCCATCACGTTGTCGATCCCGAACGCTTTCTTGAGCGCGGGGGCGACTTCCTTCGCGTACCTGTCTTTGAGTCTCGCTGCCATATTCGTTCGTTCCGAGTTTCGAGTTACGAGTCCTAAGCGAGGACCGCGCCGCTCTTCTTAGCCACGCGCTCGGGCTTCCCCTCGGCGTCCCGCCTCCGGCCGATCCGCGTCCGCACGTTGCGGTCCGGGTCGACGAGCATCACGTTGGAGATGTGGATCGCCGCCTCGCGCTCCGAGATGCCGCCCGCGATGTTCTTCGCCGGGTTCGGACGCGTGTGGCGCTTGATCATGTTGACCCGCTCGACGATCACCCGGCCGGCCACGGGCAGCACGCGCAGGACGCGGCCCTGCCGGCCCCGGTCCTTGCCCGTCACAACCACGACCATGTCGTTTTTCCGGAGCTTCGGCTTCGTTTTCTCCTTCGTCTTCATCACAGCACTTCCGGCGCGAGCGAGATGATCTTCATGAACTTCTTCTCGCGCAGTTCCCGGGCCACGGGCCCGAACACGCGCGTCCCGATCGGCTCGCCCTCATTCGAGATGAGGACGGCCGCGTTGTCGTCGAAGCGGATGTACGAGCCGTCGCGCCGCCGGTGGTTGCGCCGCGTGCGGACAACGACGGCGCGCACGACGCGCTTGCCGTGCTTTTCCACGAACGGCGAATCCGGGGCGCACTCCTTCACCGAGGCGGTGATGATGTCGCCCAGGCCCGCGTACTGGCCGGCGGAGCCGCCGCGCATGCGGATGCACGCGATCTTGCGCGCTCCCGAATTGTCCGCCACCTGGAGGATGGTTCCCATCTGGATCATCGCGGTGCTCCTAGGCCTGCGCCTTCGTCACGATCTCGCGCAACCGCCACCGCTTCAGCTTCGACATCGGCCGCGTCTCCTCGATCCGGACGCGGTCCCCCACCCTGGCGGCGTTCGCCTCGTCGTGGGCGTGGAAGCGGCTCGTGCGCTTGATGGTCCGGGTGTACTGCGCGTGCTGCACGCGGCGCTCCACCTCGACCACGATCGTCTTGTTCATCTTGTCGGAGACCACGCGGCCCAGCTTGGTCGCGCGACCCTTCTTTTCTACCTTCTCTACCGTCTCGCTCACTGGCCTGCCTCCGACTTCAACTCCAGGGCTCGCTGGTACGTCTTCACGCGCGCGAGGTCGCGCCGCATGACCTTCAATCGGGTCGGGTTCTCGAGCTGGCCGGTCGACTTCTGCAGGCGCAGCTTCCAGCTCGCCTCGCGCAGCTCCTTCTCCCTCTCCACGAGGTCGGCCGCGCCCTGCTGGGCCAGCGTCTCGCGTTCCTTCTTCTTCATCGGATCTCCATCTCGGACGCGCGCGTCACCGTGCGCGTCTTCAAACCGAGCTTGTCGGCGGCGAGGTCCAGGGCTTCCTTGCCGATCGTAAAGTCCACGCCTTCCATCTCGTAGAGGATGCGGCCCGGCTTGACCACGGCGACCCATCCTTCGGGCGGGCCCTTGCCCTTGCCCATGCGCGTCTCGGCGGGCTTCTTGGTGTACGGCTTGTCGGGGAAGATACGGATCCAGATCTTCCCGCCGCGCTTGACGGCGCGGGTCATCGCGATGCGGCCCGCCTCGATCTGCCGGGCGGTGATCCACCCCGGCTCGAGGACCTGGAGGCCCATGTCGCCGAACGCGAGCGTGCTGCCGCGGTAGGCTTTGCCACGCATGCGGCCGCGCTGCTGCTTCCGGTACTTCACTTTCGAGGGCATCAACATGATTTAAGTCTCGTCTTTGTCTTCGTCGTCGATTTCGGAATTCGGATTTCGGATTTCGGACTTGCTCCTAGGCAGCGGTCTTTCGACGGTACTTCGCCTTGTGCTGTTCGCCGCGATAGATCCACACCTTGACGCCGATCTTGCCGTAGGTCGTGTTCGCCTCGGCGAAGCCGTAGTCGATGTCGGCCTTCAGCGTGTGGAGCGGGAGGCGGCCCTCCTGGTACCACTCGGAGCGCGCGATCTCGGCGCCGTTCAGTCGGCCCGCGCAGCGGATCTTGATGCCCTGCGCGCCGAAACGAAAGGCCGACTCGATCCCCTTCTTCATGGCGCGCCGGAACGCCACGCGGCGCTCGAGCTGCATGGCGATCGACTCGGAGACCAGCTGCGCGTCTGTCTCCGGGCGCTGGATCTCGATGATGTTGATGTGAACTTCGGTGTTGGTCCGTTTCTGCAGCTCGTCGCGGAGCTTGTCCACCTCGGCGCCGCGCTTGCCGATGATGATCCCGGGGCGCGAGGTCTGGATGTTGACCTTGAGCTTCCCGGCGAAGCGCTCGATGTCGATCTCGGACACGCCGGCGTGCGACAGCCTTCCCTTGAGCTCCTTGCGCAGCTTCAGGTCCTCGTGGAGGAACCGGAGGTAGTCCTTCTGCGAGAACCAGCGCGAGTGCCACGTCCGGTTGAAGCCGAGTCGGAACCCGAAGGGGTGAACTTTCTGGCCCATCGCTTACACCTCGTCCGAGAGTTCGATCGTCACGTGGCTCTTGCGGTGCAGGACGCGGAACGCGCGTCCCATCGGCGCCGGCCGAACCCGTTTTTCCTGCGGCCCCTTGTCGACCGTGATCTTGCGGACCACGAGCTGGTCGACATCGAGGCGCGCTTCCTTCTGCTCGGCGTTGGCGACCGCCGAGCGCAGCGTCTTCAACAGGTCGCGGGCCGCCGCCTTCTTCGTGTGGCGCAGAATCGCGACGGCGTCGTTGACCTTGCGCCCGCGCACGAGGTCGGCGACGAGTCGCACCTTCTGCGCGGAGCCTTTCATGTACCGGAGCCTGGCTGACGCTTTCATGACGGTTCCTCAAGCCTTCGGCGGCGCGGCGGCCGGAGCGGCGGCCGGAGCGGCCCCCGGAGCCGAGACCGGCTTGCCGAGAACGGCGGCACCGGCTTCGGCCTTCTTGCCGCCATGGCCCTTGAAGATGCGCGTCGGCGAGAACTCGCCGAGCTTGTGGCCGACCATGTTCTCGGCGACGTAGACCGGGATGAACTTGCGGCCGTTGTGGACCGCGATCGTGTGGCCGACCATGTCCGGGATGATGGTCGAGCGCCGGGACCAGGTCTTGATGACCTTCTTCTCCCGGGTTGCGTTCAACGCGGCCACCTTCTTCACCAGGTGGTCGTCCACGAAGGGGCCCTTCTTGATCGAGCGCGTCATCGTTTATGCCTTCGACTTGCGGCGCCGGACGATGAATCCGTCGGTCCGCTTGTTGTTACGGGTCTTCATGCCCTTGGTCTTCCAGCCCCACGGCGAGGTCGGATGGCGTCCGCCCGAGGTCTTGCCTTCGCCGCCGCCCATGGGGTGATCGACCGGGTTCATCGAGACGCCGCGATTGTGCGGACGCCAGCCCATCCAGCGGTTGCGGCCCGCCTTGCCGATCGAAACGTTTTCGTGCTCGAGGTTGCCGACCTGGCCGATGGTCGCGTAGCACTCGATGTGCACCTCGCGGACCTCGCCCGAGGGCAGGCGCACCTGGGCGTAGGCGCCTTCCTTGGCCATCAGCTGCGCCGCCGCGCCGGCGGACCGGACGAGCTGGCCGCCCTTGCCGCGGGTCAGCTCGAGGTTGTGGATCGTCGTGCCGAGCGGGATCGCGCGCAGGGGCAGCGCGTTGCCCGGGACGATGTCCGCCGTCGGGCCCGACACCACCTTGGCGCCGACCTCGAGGCCGTTGGGCGCGAGGATGTAGCGCTTCTCGCCGTCGGCGTAGTGCAGCAGCGCGATCCGCGCCGTTCGGTTCGGGTCGTACTCGATCGTCGCGACCTTCGCCGGGATGTCCTGCTTGTCGCGCCGGAAGTCGATGATGCGGTACAGGCGCTTGTGGCCGCCGCCCATGAAGCGGCTGGTCGTCCGCCCCCGGCTGTTGCGGCCGCCGGTGTTGTGCATTCCGACCGTCAGGCTCTTCTCCGGACGCACCGGAGACAAGTCCTCGAAGTCGTGCATCGTCTGGAACCGCCTCCCGGCGGACGTCGGTTTGTACTTCTTGACTGCCATTACACGCCCTCGAAAAACTCGATCTTCTGATCCGGCGCAAGCCGGACGTAGGCCTTCTTCCAGGCCTTGCGCTGGCCGAGGAACCGGCCCATGCGCTTCCACTTGCCCTGACGGTTGGCGATGCGGACGTCGACGACCTTGACGCCGAACAGCTTCTGGACCGCGCGGGCGACCTCGATCTTGTTCGCCGTGACCGCGACCTCGAAGCACACCGTGTTGGAGCCTTCCTTCAGGCGCGTCGACTTCTCGGTGATGAGCGGCCTGCGAATCAGTTCCTGCGCCAGCATCACTCGCCTCCCAGGTTCTTGACGACCCGCGAGAAGGCGCTCTTCGTGAGCACCACGGTCCCGTGGGCCAGCACGTCGTAGGCGTTGACGCCGAGCGGATCGACGAGCTTCCACGACCGCACGTTGCGCGAAGCGCGCGCGAAGTTCGCGTTGTCGCGCGAGTCCACGAAAAGGGCCTTGCCCTCGATCCCGAGCGCTCCGAGCACGGCCTTCAAGTCCCTCGTCTTGTGGCTGGCGAGGTCCATCTTGTCCAGCACGACGATCCGCTCCTCGGCCACGCGCCGGGAGAGAACCGCCTTCAGCGCGTTCTTCTTTTCTCCGACCGACAGGTCCTGCGCGTAGGAGCGCGGCCGGGGCCCGTGGGACGTGCCGCCGTGGCGGTGGATCGGCGGACGTCCGCCGCCCTGGCGGGCGCGGCCGGTCCCCTTCTGCTTGAAGGGCTTCTTGCCGGAGCCCGAGACCTCGGAGCGCACCTTGGTCTTGTGCGTGCCCGCGCGCTGTCCGGCGAGGTACGCCTTCACGACCTCCCACACGAGGTGCTTGCGGTACGGATAGTCGAAGACGCCGGCAGGCAGGGCGACCTCGCCCACCTGCTCTCTCTTCCAGTTCCAAACGGGAATCTTAGCCATGCGTCTATGCCTCATGCCTTCTTCGCGAAGCTCGAGCGCACGATCTTGATGATCGAGTTGCGGGCGCCCGGGACCGGTCCGGAGATGTACAGGAGGTTCTTTTCGAGATCAACGCGCACGACGACGAGGTTCTTCGTCGTGGACTGGCGCCCGCCCAGGCGGCCCGAGGACCGCGTGCCCGGGAAGACGCGCGAGGGAAATGCCGAGGGCCCGATCGAGCCGGGCGCTCGGTGGAACATGGAGCCGTGGGTCGCCGCGCCGCCGCGGAATCCGTGCCGCGCCACGACTCCCATGAACCCCTTGCCCTTGGACGTGCCGATGACGTCGACGTGCTCCTGCTCGGCGAACGTGTCGCAGAGGATCTTGTCGCCGGGTTTGAGCTCGTCGCCCTTGTCGGCGCGCACTTCCATGAGCGTGCGCATCGGCGCCACGCCCGCCTTCTCGAAGCGCCCGCGGCTCGCCTTGTTGGCGCGGCGATCCGGCCGGGAGCCGACGAAGCCGATCTGGAGGGCGTCGTAGCCGTCCTTGTCGGCGGTCTTCTTCTGGACCACGAGGCAGGGGCCCGCCTGCACGATCGTGACGGGCACGACCGTGCCGTCCGGCGTGAAGATCTGGGTCATCCCCACCTTCTTACCGATGATGCCGTTTACTGCCATAGCTCGCTCTTACTGCCTTACTTCCCGAAGGCCTTGATCTCGACATCGACTCCGACCGGGAGCTCGAGCTTCATCAGCGCGTCGACCGTCTGCGACGTCGGCTCGAGGATGTCGAGCAGACGCTTGTGGGTCCGCATTTCGAACTGCTCGCGCGACTTTTTGTCCACGTGGGGCGAGCGGTTGACCGTGTAACGAGAGATCGCCGTCGGCAGCGGAATCGGGCCCGCGACCTTTGCCCCGGTGCGCCTGGCCGTGTCGACGATTTCGCTCGCCGACTGGTCGAGGATCCGGTAGTCGAAGGCCTTCAGACGGATCCTAATTTTGTCGTTCTTCATCGGCGGCTCGACGCCGCCGGACGGGAGCCGGCGGCCGCTAGGCAACATCCCATGGTGAACATCTTCACTACTCCAAAATCTCGACGATGGTTCCGGCGCCGACGGTGCGGCCGCCCTCGCGGATGGCGAAGCGCAGGCCCTTCTCCATGGCGATCGGGGTGATCAGGTTGATCTCGAGGTTCACGTTGTCGCCCGGCATCACCATCTCGACGCCCGTGGGCAGCTGCGCCGTCCCCGTCACGTCGGTCGTCCGGAAGAAAAACTGCGGCCGGTACCCGTTGAAAAACGGCGTGTGCCGCCCGCCCTCTTCCTTCGTCAGAATGTACGCCTGCGCC
>JBGPGG010000110.1:0-9678 GCA_041483715.1 Thermoanaerobaculia bacterium | reverse complement strand
CACCGGGATCTCAAGCCCGAGAACGTGATGGTCCGCAAGGACGGGTTCGTGAAGATCCTGGACTTCGGCCTCGCCAAGCTGACGCAGACAGACGTGCCCGAGGGAGCGGAGACGCACTCTCCGACGCTTTCGGCGGGCGGGCACGCAGCGGGGTCGCAGCGCCGGACATCGCGCCGCTCGCCTCCGGGGGTCGGTCGCGCAGATTGGAAAGGTCTCGGGCCAGATCGCGTGTCGAGGCATAGCGGTCGTCGGGGTTCTTCCCGAGGCAACGCTCGATGATCCAGCGCAGCGGCGCCGGGGTCGACGGCGCGAGGCTCCCGATCGGCTCGGGCTCGTCGCGGATGATTGCGGACATCGTTTCCGGAGCGCTCCCGCGGGAAAAGGCACGCTTGCCCGTCGCCATCTCGTAAAGGATGGAACCGAACGAGAACTGGTCCGACCGAAAATCCAGCGCCTTCCCGAGCGCCTGCTCCGGCGACATGTACCCGATCGTCCCCATCACGATCCCCGGCTCCGTCCCGCCCGACACCGTCGGACCCTGTGTCGCCCCGCTTGGATCCTCCGGCTGCGTCAGCTTCGCTAACCCGAAGTCCAGGATCTTCACGAACCCGTCCTTGGTCACCATCACGTTCTCGGGCTTCAAGTCCCGGTGCACGATCCCGGCTCCGTGCGCCTTGGCGAGCCCGTCGGCCACCTGGGCCGAGATCGCCAGCAGCCGCTTGGCGGGGATGGCGCCCTCCACAAGCAATTCCCGCAGCGTCCCCCCGTCCACCATCTCCATCGCGATGTAGGACGTCCCGCCCGACTCCCCGATGTCGTGGATCGTCACGATGTTGGGATGGTTGAGCGAGGACGCCGACCGGGCTTCCTTCTCGAACCGCTTCAACCGGTCCGCATCCGAAGACACCGCCGCAGGCAGCACTTTCACCGCCACCTCGCGCCCGAGCCGCGTGTCCCGCGCCCGGTACACCTCCCCCATCCCGCCCGCGCCGAGCGGAGCAAGAATCTCGTAGGGGCCGAGACGCGTCCCGGAGGCGAGTGTCATGACCTTCTCGCTTCATCGTAGCGCGTCGCCGGGCGGCAACGGTGCTAGAGTTCCCTGAGGTATTGGTCACCCCGTCGCGGAGGTCCTCATGCCGAAGTTCGTGATCGAGCGGGATGTCCCCGGGGCAGGCAAGCTCTCGGACGCGGAGCTGCAGGCACTGTCTCGAAAATCGGTGGACGTGCTCAAGGCAATGGGTCCCGAGATCCAGTGGCTGCACAGCTACGTCACGGGCGACAAGGTCTATTGCGTGTACCTGAGCCCGGACGAGGCGACCATCCGGGAGCACGCTCAGAAGGTGGGCTTGCCCGCCAATCGCATCTCCGCCGTTCGCCGCCTCATCGAGCCCACGACCGCCGACTAGAAAAGGGGCCCGGCCGGTGATCTCAAGTGCCGCCCGAGGCGAGCGCTAGCGCGACGGCCTCCGCGACCGGCATTGCCCAGCCCAGCATCCAGACAGCCGCGCTGTCTGAACCGGACAGGGCCTCCCGCGCGGCTGCGAGGCCGCGCTCCAGAGCCACCCGCTCGGCAGGCGGCAACGGCGTCCCGAGCGTCTGTCGCAGGGCCGCGGCCGCCCCGGCGAGCCGCAGTGACGCATCCGGCCGCCCCTCGCCCGCGGCGCAGCACGCGATGCCCTCCAGGAGCCGGGCGATGCCCCTCTTGTGGTCGAGATCCCGGAAGATCCTCAGGCTCTCTCCGTAGAGGGCGCGCGCCCGCGAGTATTCGGCCTGGTCGCGCGCGAGGTTCCCGAGGTCCGCCAGCGTGCCGGCGATGCCCCAGCGATCGCCGATCTGGCGAAACTCCGCCAGGCTCCGCTCGCACAGCGTCCGCGCCGCGACCACGTCTCCCTGCTCGCGCGCCAGGTCGGCCTGCTGGTCGAGCGCCCAGGCCGCGCCGGTCCGGTCGCCGAGCTCCCGGAAGATGGACAGACACTCCTCGTGCAGGGCGCGCGCCCGCGCGTAGTCGCCCTGCACTCGGGCAACCTTGGCCAGATTGGAAAGCGAGCGCGCGACCGCCACGCGGTCGCCGAGCAGCCTCCACAGCGCCAGAGCCTCCTCGAAGAGAGCGCCGGCCTCGGCCGCGTCACCGCGGTCCAGGGCAGTGACCGCCAGAGCGTTCCGGGTGACCGCGATGCCCCAGCCGTCGTCGCGCTCCCGTTCGATCTCCAGGGCCTCCTCGAGGAGAGGCCGGGCGGCGGCATAGTCCCCCTGCGCTCCGGCGAGGACGCCGGCGGCGAAGAGAGCGCGCGCCCGCGCCTTGTCTCGCGCGGCCGCGCCGGGCAGAGCGAGGAGCCTCCGCAGGCGATCGCGGCCCTCCGCCAGATGCTCGCGCATCTCCCAGAAGCGAAAGAGCGCCGCGCCCAGGCGCAGGCCCCACTCCGGCTGCCCCGACCGCGTCAGGTGCTCGAGGGCGGCTCGAAAGTTGTCGTGCTCGATCTCGAAGCGGTCGAGCCACGATGTCGCCTCGACATCACCGCTCTCGGACACCTGCTCTTCGGCCAGGACGAGGCAGTAGGCCGCGTGGGACCGCCGCGCGAGCGCCTCGTCTCCGCTGGCGGCGAGCTGCTCGAGGGAGTACTCCCGGATCGTCTCGAGCATCACGAAGCGGGACTCTCCCTGAGCCGGCTCCACCCGCTGGAGAAGGCTTCGGTCCACCAACGCTTCGATTCCCTCCAGCATGTCCAGCCCCAGGTCGCTCGTCGAGTCGCAGACGGCCTCCGCGGCTTCCAGCGTGCAGCCGCCGGCGAACACGGAGAGCCTGCGGAAGAGCTTCTGTTCGGCCGCGTCCAGCAGGTCGTGGCTCCAGTCGATGGCACCCCGCAGCGTCTGATGCCGCGCGGGGAGGTCTCGCGCGCCGCCGGTGAGCAGCTGCAGACGATTCTCGAGGCGCATTCGCATTGCGGACGGGGACAGCAGCTTCACGCGCGCCGCCGCGAGCTCGATGGCCAGAGGCAGTCCGTCCAGGCGCGCGCAGATCTCCGCGATGACCGGCGCATTCTCCGGGGTCAGGGCGAAGTCGGGCTGGACGGCCGCGGCGCGCTGGACGAAGAGCGACACCGCCTCGCACTCCGACGCCGCGGCGACCGAGAGCGGCGTGCGGAGATCGGGCAGTGCGAGGGGCGGGACCGGAAACTCGTGCTCGCCGTAAACGTGCAACGGCGAGCGGCTGGTCACGAGCACCTTGAGGTGCGGCCCGGCCAGGACCAGGTCCGCAACGATCGGCGCCGCGCTGATCAGGTGCTCGAAGCCGTCGAGCAGCAGCAACATGGGCGCGCGCGAGGACTGCTGGAGGTGCTCGGTCAGGCTCTCGAGCGGGGAGCTGCTCCGAACCTCCCTCACCCCGAGCGCCTTTGCGATCGCGGAAGCAATCAGCCCCGGATCGCCGACGGGCGCGAGCCCCAGGAAATGAATGCCGCCCGGGAACCGGTCGCGCGACTCCTCTGCCACCTGAAGCCCCAGGCGCGTCTTGCCGATTCCGCCGGGGCCGGTCAGCGTGAGCACACGCACGTCGGACCGCAACACGAGTTGTCCCGCGGCCGCAAGCTCCCGGTCTCGTCCGACGAGTCGGGTCCTCTGCGCCGGAAGGCTCGCGGCGCGATTCCCGCGCGGCTCTGCCGGCGCCGACACGAGGCGCTCCCGCACCGCGGCGAGGTCGCGCGAGAGGTCGCTGGTCGAGGCGTAACGGTCCTCCGGATCCTTGGCCAGGCACCGCTCGACGATCCAGACGAGCGGCGCGGGCACGCGGGCGTTCACCAGGCCGATGGCTTCCGGCTCCTCGCGGATAATGGCGGCAAGAGTCTCGGCCGGCGTTTCCTTGCGAAAGGCGCGGCGTCCCGTCACTATCTCGTACAGCACGGTTCCGAACGCGAACTGGTCCGACCGGAAGTCGAGCGGCCGGCCGCTCGCCTGCTCGGGAGACATGTACCCGACCGTGCCGAGGATGACGCCGGCGGCGGTCCGGGGGTTCCCCAGCGTGGGCGCTCGAGAGACGTCTTCCTTCGGCAGCGTGACGAGCTTTGCGAGGCCAAAGTCGAGAATCTTCACGAACCCGTCGCGGGAAACCATCAGGTTCTCGGGCTTCAGGTCCCTGTGGACGATTCCCGCCGCGTGCGCCCTGGCGAGACCATCCGCGATCCGCGAAGCGATGTCGAGCGCCCTTCGGGCGGGGATCGGTCCTGCGGCGACCAGCTCGCTCAGGGTCGTTCCCTCGACGAGCTCCATGGCAATGTACGACACGGAGTCCGCGTGCCCGATCTCGTAGATCGTGACGATGCTCGGGTGGTTCAGGGACGAGGCAGAACGTGCCTCCTGCTCGAAGCGATCCAGGCGCTCCGGGTCCGCCGCGACGTCGGCCGGCAGGACCTTGAGGGCAACCTCGCGCCCGAGCCGGCTGTCTCTGGCGCGATATACCTCCCCCATCCCTCCGACCCCGAGCGGAGCCAGCACCTCGTAGGGGCCAAGACGCGCGCCCGGTGAAAGGGTCATTGAAACGCCTCGGAAATGCCGTTGATTCTATCCGCGCGAGGCGAGCCACGAGGGTCCCGCCCGAAAGAATCCTGTGCCAGACTGAAGGATCGGCAGGAGGCCGCCATGGATCTGAAGGCGATTCAGAGACCTTTCAAGGAGTAGTACCGTGGCGACCCCGACGGCCGACAGGCAACGACTTTCCCCGGGGACCGCGACGCCTTCGCGAAGGCCTTTCCGAACGAAGCGCGCGCTCGTCTTCCTCCTCTTTGCGCTGGCGGCGCAAACCGCGGCGGCGCAGGAACCCGCCGACCGGCGAGGCGCCGTTGAGGAGCAGGCGCTCGTCGAGCGCGTCGTCCTGGACGCCCACGTGACCGGGCCGGACGGAAATCCCATTCCCAACCTCGGCCTCGCGGACTTCAACGTCACGGTCGACGGAAAGCCCGTCGCGCTCGAGTCGGTCGACTGGCTGCCCGCGGGAACTCCGGAAGTCGACGCCTCGGCGATCGCCGCCCTGACGCCGGCCGAAGACGGCGCCGCGCCGCCGGACATCGCGCCCGGCCGGCTCATCGTTTTATTCTTCCAGACCGACCACGAGGTCTCGCGCCTGACCGGCCTGCTGCGCATGGGGATCCAGGCCCGCCGGTTCCTCGGGAAGTTGCAGCCGACCGACCGCGTTGCCGTCCTCTCGTACGATTCGAAGCTGAAGCTGCGGCAGGACTTCACCGACGACCGCCCGAAGATCGACGCCGCGATCAACGCGGCGATCCGCAGGGGCGACCCTCCCCCGCCGGACCCGGGCAGCCATCCCTCGCTCGCGCGCCATCTCGACCAGGCCGAGGCCCGCAGGTGCGCGACGCCGGAGCGGGCCCTCGAAGTGCTCGCCCGCGCGCTTGCCCCGATCCCGGGCGGGAAATCGCTGCTCTATTTCGGATGGGGCCTCGGGACGGTGGGCGGCATGAGTGGTCCCAACGCGAGCGAGCAGAAGGCGTGGATCGAGGCGCTCCACCGCATGGCCGAGGCGCGCACCACGATCTTCACGCTCGATGTGACCGACGCCGACTACCACACGCTCGAGGGCTCGATCCAGCGGGTCGCCGAGCTCACGGGCGGCACGTACCAGAAGACGCACATCTTTCCGGACCTCGCAATGGACCGCGTCGGGCGGGCGATCTCCGGGCGATACGTGCTCGTCTTCGTCAAGCCGCCGGGGCCGCGCGGCGAGCACTCGGTCGAGATCGCGCTCGCGGGGAAAAAGGGGCGGGTCTTCTCGCGCCAGTACTTCGTGGACTCGGAGCCGGCATCAGCGACGAAGTAGCTGCGCCTTGCCCCCGCTCTCCGTCACCAATGCGTCGGAGTCGAGAAACGCCTTCGCGTTCGCGTCGGCCTTCAGGTAAGCCTCCCAGAACGCGAGGCTCGCGATCTTCACGTCCTTGAAGATCGCGACCTCCTCCTCGACCGACGCCGATGCCTTGCTCTTTCCGCGCGGCACCGCGGCGCCGGGCTCGGCGGCGAGCCCGGTCAAGGACAGGTGGCTGGCGCCTTCGATGAAGACTGCGTACTTTCCACCCGCCGGGCAGAGCTGGTAGGGATCCAGCCGCCACGACGGATCCTGGCCCTTCACGCCCTTGTCGAGCGTGCCCGTGACGACCATGAGCGGCCGCTCGACCGAGGCCCAGGACTTCTCCGTCAGGCCCTGCTGGCCCTTGCCCTGCGGCGAAAGAAGCAGGAACGCCTTCGGGATCGGATCGGCGAAGCTCTTCGCCTTCGCGCTCTTCGGAACGTCCACCGTCGCCCCGGCAAGAAGCTGCGCCGTGAACGCGCCATAGGAATGTCCGCCGACTCCAACCCGCGCGGCGTCGAGCTTGTCTTTCAGGAGCGGCACCCGGGCCTCGACGGCGGCCGTCGCGGCGACGACGAAGGCGAGGTCGCGCGCGCGGTTCTCCCATCCCTTCGGGTCCTGCGCCGCGTCGTTGACCGTCTCGCGCAGGGCCTCGGCCGTCGGGTCCTTGCCCTTTCCGGCCAGCGAGTCGGCGTGTGTCGGAGCGAGCACGACGAATCCGTGCGTTGCCCAGAATCGCGCGAGCGCTTTGTAGCTCTGGCCCGAGCCGCCGGCCCCGTGCGAAAAAACGATCACGGGAAACGGCCCCGTGCCTTCGGGATACGTGACGTGCACAGGCACGTCCCGACCACGCGAGGAGTCCGTGAGGGTCACATCGGCCTCCAGGACGACGGACAGCCCGCTGCGAGCGAGCTCCGCGGCCGGAGGCGCGACCGGCTTGGGCGGCGGCGCCGGCGCCTTCGGCTGCGACGCGCACGCGGCCATCCATGCGAGCGCGACGAGCACTGCCGCGCCCCGCCCGACTCCTCCCGACTCCTCCCGACTCCTCACTCTATTCATGGCCGATACACCAGCTGAGCATATCCGCGCACGGCCCGAATGCGAGGCACGTCGCTCACGATCCAACCCGCGCCCACGCGACAGGTGACGGCCCGGCCAAACTCCGGAGGAATCAGCCGCTCGAGGCGCACCTCGGCGCCTGCGACGCGGACCGGCTCCAGCCGCGGGGAGCCGCCGCCGTTCCACGCGCGCGACCAGTCGGCGTACAACACGATCGGCACACCGTTGCCCGCAAGCTCGAGGCGATACGCCTCGAACCGCTCACCGACCTGCACGTCGGCCGGCAGAGCCGGATTCTGGATCCGGTTGCGATCGAGCCCGAGAGGCAGGATCGCAGAGGCAGCGCCTCCGATCGCGAAGCGGTCGAAGCGCGTAGGATCGCCTCCCGTCTCGCCGTAACGCAGACCGGCGGAGAGGCTCGCAAAAGGGAGAATTCCGATCACGCGCGCCCCCGCCGCCCACTGCGTCCAGGAGTCTCCATCCGTCGCGCCGAAGGACCCGTCCGCATCCAGGTCGAACCCGAAGCCGGAACGGTCGCGCGTGCGCCGCCATGCGACAGACCCGCCCGCCGAGCCGAGCGTGCGGCCGAACGTTGTCCCGCTCGAGAACGCCTCGACGCGCGTGGCTCCGCCGCCGGCACGGGCCTCGACGCGTCCCCAGGAGAACGGCCGCCCCCATGTCGCGTCGACGTAACCGCCCCAACGCTCCTCGTCGAAGTCCGGCCGCGGCGCCAGCCCCTGGTTGCCCGGCTTCTCGATCGCGGAAAAGAGCTGGAGGACGAGCGCGACCGGCAGACCGCGATAGGCCGCCGCGACCGATCCTCCGCGCGGCCCGACCGCGTTGCCCATGGACCCCATCGCGAGCATGTGCAGGCGCCCGAGAACGTCCGCGCTGTCGACGCCGAGCTGCACCGTGTTGCCGGAGGGTCCGAACGAGAAATCGAGGAGCGGCCGGACCGCCTGCGTCGGCCAGACGGAGTAGGGGCGCGCGTCCGAGACCGGTGCCGAGGCGAACGACGACGCTTCGCCGGGCGGCGGAGGAAGCAGCGGATACGCCCCCGCCGGGCGCTCGAGCCCCGAGAGAGCCGCGCCGCCGAGCGCGAGGCGCCGCACGCCGACGCCGCGCGCCGCAAAATCGAGGAAGAAGAGCGCCTTGCCGTCGGGCGTGGGGGCCGGAGCCAACGCGCCGCCCGTGACGCGCGTCAGGAGCTCCTCGCCCCCGCCGCCGGCCGCGTCCACCGAGACGATGTCCCAGATTCCAGAGCCGTCGCTCGTCACGAAGAGCCGCGAGCCGTCGACGCTCCAGGCCGGAGCAGACGCGGGCGAGCCGGGCAGGCCCAGACTCTCGACTTTGCCTCCCTCCGCGGGCAGCGTCACGAAGCGCCACCGGCCGCCGGCGTGAAGCAGCGCCGCGATCCGCTTCCCGTCCGGCGAGAGGCGCGGGTGGCTCCAGACCGCCCAGGCGTCGGCGACGGGCAACTGCGCCGGAACCTCGCGCATTTGCCCGGTCGCAAGATCCACCCGCACGAGGGCCGAGGCCCCGTAACGACTCTGGACTGCGATCGCCCACGTTCCGTCCGGGGCCGGATCGGCGTCGCTCGCATCGGCGTGCCGCGTGAGCCGCGCGACGCGGCCGCTCTCGAGGCCCCATCGGTAGAGGTCCCAGTGGAGCGTGCCGTCGGCGGCGGGGGCCCGGCGCGAGAAGAGCACGTCACGGCCTCCCGGCATCCAGCGGGGATCGGCCGCCGCGTATCCATTCGCGCGGGGAAGCCCCCAGCCGGGCTCGCGCGGCGCCGGCGACTCGGGCCGGTCGGCCACCTCGTTCGGGTCCTCCGCGAGCTGTGCATCGGCCTGACGGCGCACGTCCTCGGCTTTGAGTTCGGCGGCCGTCGGCGCAATCTCCCAGACGGCGAGCGAGCTTTCGCCGCGGGCGGGATCCCTGCGAACGAGCAGCTTCGATCCGTCCGGCGACACCTGCGCCGCCAGAGTGCCGCCGGGAAGGCGCTGCCAGAGCTCCCCTTCGACGAGCCCCGCCTCCTTCAGCCGCTTCTCTTCTACGAGCGCGCGGGCGGTCAGCTCGGCGCGAAAACGGTCGTACAGGGTCCGCGGCGGATCCCCGAAGACGCCCCGAAACGCGTCCGAAAAGCTGCCGCCGCGCGAGGAAGCCATCCGCTTCCACAGTTTCGGCAGGACGTCCTTGCCGTCCCGTTCGGAAAGCCACTCGAGATACGCCGAGCCGACGAGGTACGGCATCGATCTCCCGAGCCAGCCGGCCGCCCCGTCGAGCTCGCCGTAATCGGGGAGCTTGCCCTCGATCGCGAGCTGCCGCAGCACCATGGCGCGGAAGCTCGAGCCGGGCCGACCCGATCCCGTCAGCGCCCCCTCGACGATCGTCGCGTAGCCCTCAGTCACCCAGTCCGGCGCCTTGCGCGCCAGAGGGCCGAACGGCGCGGGCGAAAGCAGCACGAGCACGGCCAAAGAGCGGTTGCGCGGGCGCGCGAGGTGGACGACGTGGGCGACCTCGTGCGTCGCCACGAGCTCCATCCAGTCGCCGTAGTCGCCAATCCCCGATTCCGACTCCGGAGCCGAAGTCCAGAGCAGGATCTCGGGCCGGTCGAGGAATGGGATCGCGGTGCCGTTGGAGTCCGCCGCGGGATCGGCGACCACCACCTCGATCCGCCGCGACGGCACGTAGCCGACAAATTCCGTCACGCGCGCATGGATCGCCTCGATCTCTCCTGCGGCGTGCCGAGCCCATGCCTCGAAGGAGGT
>JBGPGG010000109.1:0-9681 GCA_041483715.1 Thermoanaerobaculia bacterium | reverse complement strand
CTCCTGCGTCAGGTTCGATCCCGCCTGCGTCGGCAACGCCGTCAGCGAAGATCCCGAAGAGCGCCCCGTCGGCGCGATCGCTTTGGCCAGGCCGAAGTCGAGAAGCTTCACGCCGGACTTCGTGATCATCACGTTGCCCGGCTTGAGGTCCCGGTGCACGATTCCCTGCCGGTGCGCCTTGTCCAGAGCGTCGGCCATCTCCATTCCGTACCGCAGCGTCTGCTCCAACGGCAGCGCACCCTTCGCAAGGCGATCGGCAAGCGTCTCGCCCTCCAGATGCTCCATCACCAGGTACTCGGTCTCGCCCTCCCGGTTGACGTCGTAGAGCGCGCAGATGTGGGCGTGTGAAAGTTGCGAGATCGCCTTGGCCTCGCGCTCGAAGCGCTGCCGCATCTCTTCGGACGCCGACAGGTGCGGCGGCAACACCTTGATCGCAACGTCGCGCTCGAGCCGCGTGTCCCGCGCCTTGTACACCTCCCCCATCCCACCCGCGCCGATCGGCGCGAGGATCTCGTAGGGGCCCAAGCGCGTTCCTGCCGCCAGACTCACGCGCGCATCACTTTCCCAGGCCGGCGAGCCAGTTCATCACGATCGTCGTCGGAGCGATCGCATCGCGGCCCAGCGGCTCGACGACGAGGAACCGCTGGCCGTCGGGCGCCGGAAGGTATTTGTTGCGCGGGTTGCCCGGCCGCAGGCGCAGCAGGAAGAGCGGCTTCGGAATGCCGGCCCGGAGCTCCGAGCCGCTCGCCACCTCGACAGCCATGAGCTTCTGGTCGGGCGCGCGATAGTACAGCTCCTTGCCATCAGCCTTCCAGCTCGGATCCACGCCGCCGCCGTTCGAGACCTGCCACTTGCCGCCGGCGTCTGGAAAGGTCTGGACGTAGATCTCCGTCCGGCCCGACTCGTTCGACGAGTACGCGACGAAGCGGCCATCGGGCGAAAAGACCGGCTGCGTCTCGACGAAAGCACCGGTCGCGATCGGAATCGGTTTGCGGTCGCCGAAGGTCGGAAGGGCCCAGCAGTCCCAGAATGACTTCGCGTTCCGGCTGGCGTAGGCGATGTACCGCCCGTCGCGGCTCCAGCTCGACGCGAACTTGGGCTCGTCGGTGTGGAGAAGGAGCTTCTCCTCGCCCGAGCCTCGCGTGGACTTCTCGTAGAGATCCGGAGTGTCCCCGCGCTCGGAAACGAACACGATCGTTCCCCCGTCCGGGGACCACACGGGCCGGTAGTTGATGCCGGCGCCGAGGCTGAAGCGCGAGTTGACGCCCCGCGCGAGGTCGCGGACCCAGATGTCGTTCTTGCCGCTGCGGCCATCCGTCAGGTTGAAGGCCAGGCGATCGCCTCCGGGAGAAAGCACCGGATTGCCGTAGTCGGCGGGGTCGCCGAGGGTCTCCAGCTCTCGTCCTCCCCGATCCCTCCAGACCATCCGGCCGCCCGACTCGCCGGTTCGGTACGCGAGCACGCCGTTGCGGGAAACCGAAAAACGCGCGAGGCCGACGTTGTCGGTGGCGATCTTTTCCGCCAGCGGAATCGGCTCGCCCAAAATCTTCAAGGCCTTCGCGTCGAAGGCCTGGGCGACGAGCGTCCTTTCCCGGACGGTAACGAGGTAACCCGGAGGCGCATACGTCACGAGAGTCTGGGCGGGCGCGAGCATTCGGCTCTCGTTCGAGTCGATCGCGCCGACCCAGTAGGAGCTGTCCTCGGGCTTATCGCCCGTCGCCATGTAGAGGTAGTGCCGCCCGTCCGGCAGGAACTCCGGCCATCCGACGGACGTGATCTTGCGCGCGGGATCGGTCTTGACTGCGACCGCGCGCGCCCCGCCCGAGGCGGGCACGCGATAGATGGGGTCGGTGCCGGTGCCGTCGAAGAGGATGACGCCCTCTGGGCTCCAGCTTCCGTCGGAGCCTCCGGGCGCATCGCAGATCTTGGTCGCCGGACCTCCCGTCGCCTCGATCTTTTTGAGCACTCCGTCGGCCATGAACCCGATGTACTTGCTGTCCGGAGACCAGAAGGGCCGGGCGCCGCCATCGGTCCCGGGGAGGGGCTGCGCCGTCAGGGAATTCAGCGGCCGCACCCAGATCCTCGCCTTGCCTTCGACGTCGGTGGCATCGAAGGCGAGCAGGCGCCCGTCCGGCGAGATGCGCGGCACGTCGAGCGAAGTGATGTCGGCTGGGGTCGCGATTTCGAACCGCACGACCGGGGCGGGCCTGGGCGCGCGTCGCACGAACCCGACGGCGAGCGCCACGGCGGCGACGAGGGCGGCGGCCAGCAGGCCCCACGCGAGCTTCTCCCGGTTCTTCCTTCGCGCCAGGACGGGAGCCGGCACGCCCGCGAGCGACCCGCCTTCCGCGATCCACTGGAGCTGCAGCATCACGTCGTGCGCCGTGCTCCAGCGGTGCTCCGGCTCCTTGGCCAGGCAGCCCTTGACGATCCGGTCGAGCGAGGCCGGGATCATCGGCTGGATGGACGAGATCGGCGGCGGATCGGTGTTCATGATCGAGCCGATCAGGCTCGCCTGGCTCTTTCCCGTGAACGCCTTCTGCCCCGTCAGCATCTCGTAGAGGACGCAACCGAACGCGAAGATGTCGCTGCGGGCATCCGCCTCGCCGCCCTCGAGCTGCTCGGGCGCCATGTACTGAAAGGTTCCGAGGATCGTGCCCCGCGTCGTCAGCGGCTGGCTCTCCTGGAGGGCCGTCGGCAGGCTCGTGGCCTGCGACACGGCGCTCTTGTCCGGCACGGCCAGCTTCGCCAGGCCGAAATCGAGCAGCTTCACGCCCGACTTCGTCAGCATCACGTTGCCCGGCTTCAGATCCCGGTGGACGATGCCGCTCTTGTGCGCGGCATCGAGCGCGCCGGCAATCTCGACGCCGATCTTGAGGGCCTGGTCGATCGGCATCGCGCTCTTGCCCAGGCGATCCGCCAGCGTCTCGCCCTCGAGATACTCCATGACGAGGTAGTCGGTGTCGTTCTCTCTCCCTACGTCGTAAAGCGCACAGATGTGGGGATGCGAGAGCTGCGAGATCGTCTTCGCCTCCCGCTCGAGGCGCTGGCGCAGCTCCGCCGACGACGACATGTGCGCCGGCAGCACCTTGACCGCAACGTCGCGGCCCAGACGCGTGTCCTTCGCGCGGTAGACCTCCCCCATCCCGCCAGCGCCGATTGCCGAGAGGATCTCGTAGGGGCCGAGGCGAGTGCCGGCGGAAAGCGTCATCTCACTTGCCCAATGCCGCGAACCAGTTCAGGACGACGGTGGTGGGGGTCATCGACTCGCGACCGAGAGGCGCGACGAACAGAAAGCGCTGGCCGTCGGGCGCGGGCAGGAACTTATTGCGCGCGTTACCGATGTGAACGCGCCCCTGGAAGAGCGCCCGCGGAATGCCGGCCTGCAGCGTGTCGCCGCCTCGAATCTCGACGGCCATGATCTTCTGGTCGAGACCCCGGTAACAGAGCTCCTTGCCGTCGGGGAGCCAGTGCGGGTCGGTTCCCCCGGTCGTCGAAATCTGCCACTTGCCGCCCGGCCCCGGGAAGCTCTGTGCGTAAATCTCGGGACGGCCCGACTCGTTCGACTGGTACACGAGGAACCGCCCGTCGGGCGAGAACGTCGGGACGGCCTCGTTCAACGAGGCAGCGGCAAAAGAGACCGGCTTGCCGTCGCCGGCCGTCGGGAGAATGAAGATGTCCCAACCCGTCTTCGGGTTGCGACTCTGGTACGCGAGGAACCGGCCGTCGGGAGAAAAGCTAACCGGGATCGTGAGAAGTTCGGTCTTGAGGAGGAGCTTCTCGTCGCCTTGTCCGTTCGCCGGCTTCTCGTAGAGGCCGGAGCTCCCCTCCCGATCCGAGTAGAACACGATCGTGTCTCCGCGGGGAGTCCAGAGGGGAGCGAAGGCGTTCCCCGCAGCGAACGTGAAGCGCGAATTTACTCCGCGCGCGAGATCGCGGATCCAGACGTCGTCCTTGCCCGCGCGGGCGTCCCTCAGGTCGAACGCGAGGCGGTCGCCGGCGGAAGAAAGGCTCGGTTCCCCGTACTCGCCGGGATCGCCGAGGTCGCCGAGCTCCTTTCCGGATCGATCGGTCCAGAGCATCCGGTTTCCCGACTCGCCCGTGCGGTAGGCGAGGACACCGTCCCGCGATACGGAAAACCGCGCGAGCCCGACGGAGTCGGTACCGATCTGTTCGGCCAGGGGAACAGGCTCGCCAGTCGTCTTCATCGCCTTCGCGTCGAAGGCCTGCGCGACGAGCGTGCGGTCGCGCACAAACAGCAGATAGCCCTGCGGTGAGTAGGTCAACATGGTCTGCGCCGGAGCGAACGGCTTGGACTCCTGGGAGTCGAGCGATCCGATCCGATAGGCGCTGTCGTCCACCTTCTGGTTGATCGACATGTACATGAAGTGGCGGCCGTCGGGAAGAAACTCGGGCCAGCCGATCTGCACTTCCTTGCGCGCGGCGTCTTGCTTGACCGCGATCGCGGGTGTGCCTCCCGCGGCGGACACGCGCTGGATCGGGTCGCTGCCCGTACCGTCGAAGAGGATCACACCCTCCGGGCTCCAGGTTCCGTCGGCTCCCGTGGGAGCGTCGCAGATCTTGGTTGGCGGCCCGCCCGCGACGTCGATCTTCTTGAGCTTACCGCCGGAGAAGAAAGCCAGGAATCGACTGTCGGGCGACCAGAAGGGGCGCGTGGTCCCCTCCGTTCCCGCCAACGGCTGGGCGACGAGCGCGTTCAATGGTCGGATCCAGATCTGGGTCTTCCCTTCCGAATCGGTGGCGTTGAACGCCAGGGTTTGCCCGTCGGGAGAGATGCGCGGCGTGTCGATCGAGATGAGTTTCGGGGGAATCGCCACCTCGAACCGCACGACGCGCGGCGGCCTGGGCGCGCGGCGCAAGTAACCGTAGGTGGCGGAAGCTGCCGCGAGGATGGCGATCGCGGCCACGCCCCAGGCGAGCTTCTCCCTACTCCTGCGCCGTGCGGCGACAGGCGCCGGCAGCCCCACCTGCGATCCGCCCTCGGCGATCCACTCGAGCTGGAGCTTGGCGTCGTGAGCCGTCTGGAACCGGTCCTCGGGGTCCTTGGCAAGGCAAGTCTTGACGACGCGGTTCAAGGCAGGCGGGATCATCGGCGCCGTCTCGGAAATCGAAGGCGGGTCGTCCCGCAGGATCGAGCCGATGAGCGAGGCCTGGCTCTTGCCCGAAAAGGCTTTCTTTCCCGTCGCCATCTCGTAGAGCACCGCGCCAAAGGCGAAGATGTCCGAGCGGCCGTCGGCCTCGCCGCCCTCGAGCTGCTCGGGCGCCATGTACTGGAACGTGCCGAGCACGGTCCCGCGCTCGGTCAGTGGCGCGCTGACCTGGGCCTCGGTCGCGAGGACCGAAGCGCCCGAGATGGTCCTTGCGCCCGCTCCAGCCAGGGGCTTTGCCAGGCCGAAGTCGAGGAGCTTGACGCCCGTCTTCGTCAGCATGATGTTGCCGGGCTTCAAATCGCGGTGCACGATCCCCTGCCGGTGCGCCTTGTCGAGGGCGTCGGCGATCTCGATTCCGTAGCGCAGGATCTGTTCGGTCGGCAGAGCGCCCCTGCCGAGGCGGTCCGACAGTGTCTCGCCCTCGAGAAACTCCATGACGAGGTAGTCGGTCTCGCCCTCGCGCCCGACGTCGTGGAGCGCGCAGATGTGGGGGTGCGAGAACTGCGAGATCGTCTTCGCCTCGCGCTCGAAGCGCTGGCGGATCTCCTCGCTCGCCGACAGGTGCGAAGACAGGACCTTCACGGCGACCGTCCGCTCGAGCCGCGTGTCGCGGGCCTTGTAAACCTCCCCCATCCCGCCCGCGCCAATCGGCGCGAGGATCTCGTAGGGACCGAGACGGGTTCCCGCGGAAAGTGTCACTGTGGCAGAGCCTACAACGACTGGCCCGGAGGGGCGAGGCTGGCGAAATCCTGTCGCAGGAGCCCGAGGGCAAGAGATCCTTCGGGGCGACACCCTGCCCGTGATCTAATCCCCGAGCCGGGACACTTGAGCCCCGGAAAAAACGATTCCGGAGGTCACTTTGAAACACCCGGTCCATGGATGCCTCCGCGGCGCGCTGGCCACCGCGATCGTCCTCTGCCTCGCGCCCGGCGTCGCGCTCTCCCAGGCCGCGAGCGCGCCCAAGCCGGCCCCCGCGCCGGTGGCGACTCCAGCCCCGCCTCCGCCGCTCGAGCCCGCCGCGCTCGAACGCATGAAGGCGATGAGCGACCTGCTGAAAACCGCCCGCAGCTTCTCGTTCACGTCGGTCGCGGACCGTGAGCAGCTCTCCGTCGGCGGCCAGATGCTCGACTTCTTCAACGTGTCGAAAATCGAGGTGTCCCGACCGAACCAGGTCCGGGTCGAGACCCTGGGCGATCGGCTCGGCGCATCGATCTGGTACGACGGAAAGACGGTCACCATCTATTCGAACAAGAGCATGTTCTACGGGCAGGCCCCGGCCCCGCCGACGATTGACGAGACCCTCGTGATGCTCATGGATCGGCTCGACACGCCGATCCCGATCGCGGGCTTTCTCCTCCAGGACCCGTATGCCCGGATGATGGACGGCGTCAAGACCGCGTTCGACGCGGGCGTCGCCCCGGTCGACGGCGTGGCGTGCCGGCATCTCGCGTTCTCCGAGGAGGACGCCGACTGGCAGGTTTGGATCGAAGAGGGGTCGAAGCCCCTGCCCCGGCGCATCGCCGTCACGTACAAGAAGTTCCCGGGATCGCCGCGGGTCATGGCGACTCTCTCGGATTGGAACCTCGCGCCGACGATCCCCGCTGGCGAGTTCGCGTTCGTGCCACCCGCGGGAGCGATGAAGGTCGATTGGAAGACCGGCCAGTAACAGGCCAGGGAGAAAACCGATGAAGAAGAAGACTCTCGCAACAGTTCTTGCGGCCGCCCTGCTCGCGACGCTGCCCTCGCCCGCCCGCGCCTGGGTCGCCGCCGGCGGTTACCACGGCGGCGTTGCCGTTGGCTATCATCCTCCCTGCTGCTATCACGCCGGCTATTCCGTGGCGGCGGTCGCCGGCGCCGCGATCGGCGGCGCGATGATCGGCGCAGCGGTGGCGTCCTCCGCGAAACCGACGACCGTGTACGTCGCGCCCGCGCCCGTCTACTACGCGGCTCCGGTCACCTACGCGCCTGCGGCCGGCACGGTCGTCGCGGGCCTTCCGGGAACCTGCTCGAGCATTTCGATCAACGGAGTCTCGTACATGAACTGCGCCGGCGTCTTTTACATGCCGTTCTACTCGGGCGGCGCGCTCATGTACCAGGTCGCCAACCCCTGACGGGCGGCGACCCTCACAACGTGGTCCGGAAGCGCTCCCACAGGGCCTTCATGCCCTGCATGAAAGCCTCGAACTCGGGATCGCCGCGAAGGTTGCTCAAGAAGGGATCCTTCTCGAAGAGCGGGTAGCACGGCATACCGTCTTCGGCGGTCCTCTTCAGCCACTCGAGGGCCTCTTTCTTCATTCCCAGCAGCGCATACGCGCATGCGATGTTGTAGCCGACATGGTGGAAGTGGGAGCTTCCCTGGGCCGCCCCGGCCTGCGCGGCGATGATGTTCTCCTCCGCGTCGGGTCGATCGCCCGATAGGGCCAAGACGACGGCGCGAGTGCTCGCCCGGTCGAAATTCTGCATGGAGTGTGTCGGATTCGTCAGGTCGCCACGGGCGAGGGCGAGGGCCTCCGGCAGCCTTCCTAGGTGCGCGAGGACGAGCGGAACCTGATAATCGGAGCGAAACTCGTGCGTGGCTTCGAACCCCGCCAGGGCCTCCGAATACCTCTGCTCGTACAGGTGGATCCGCGGAATCCGGTACAGGGAGTCCAGATTGTGCGGATCGATCTTCAACGCGAACCGGTATTCCTCGAGAGCTTTTTCCAAAAGGCCGACGTGCACGTACAACGCCCCGAGGGCCGCGTGCGCTCCGCCGAGGTTGGGGTTGAGCTCGAGCGCGCGGTGAAAATCGGCGGCCGACTTCTCGTGAGGAAAATGGTTCGCGAGCGTCCAGGAGAGCGCCCCTCGCGCGAGGTACGCATCGGCCAGTTTGGGGTCGAGAGCCAACGCCTTCTCGATCTCGACGAAGGCCTTTTGCTCCCACCGGCGGTCGGGATCTTTTTCGAAGGCATTTCGCACGTACTGCGCGGCCAGCGCGGCGTGGGCCTCGGCGAAGCCGGGATCGAGCGCGACGGCACGTTCGAAGTAGGGAATCCCCTTGTCCTTTTCGACCCACTCGAAAGCGTTCGCGTAGAACATCCCGCGCAGGTACGCGTCGTAGGCCTCCAGGTTCGGCGTCGGCGTCGGCGGGCCCCCGGGGGCTTGCGCCGGAGACAGGGCGAGCTTGAGCGCGGCAACGACGTTCTTCGAGATGTCGTCCTGGAGAGCGAAGACCTCCTTGACAGGCCGGTCGTACTTCTCCGCCCAGAGGCCGTAGCCGGTCGTCGCGTCGATGAGCTGGGCGTTGACCCGGACCGAGTCGCCGGCGCGTTGCACGCTGCCCTCCAGCACGTACCGCACGCCGAGCTCCTGCCCGACCTTTCGGACGTCCGGCGCCGCGCCCTTGTAGCGAAAGGAGCTGTTGCGGGCGATGACCAGCAGGTTCTTAATCCTGGCGACTTCGGTGATGAGCGAGTCGGTCATGCCGTCCGAGAAGTATTCGTCTTCGGGTCGCCCGCCGACGTTCTGAAACGGAAGCACTGCAATCGAGTGCCCGCGCTCGCCAGGGGCGGAGGCGACGCGACGCGGGCCGTGCGCGAGGAGCCAGACGGCAACCAGGGCGCCGACCGCGGCCGCGCCGGCTGCAATGCCGATCCACAGTCCGGCTCTCGCGCGCCGCGGGCGGACGGAAATGCCGCCGGCCGAGGGAGTCGACGCGAGGGTCGCACGGTCCCGCACGTTGGCGAGGTCGCGGGCGAGGTCGCGCGTCGATTGGTAGCGCTCGTCCGGTTGCTTGGCGAGACAACGCCGCACGATCCATTCCAACGGCTCGGGCGCCTCAGGGCTCACCGACATCAGCGGCGGCGGCTCCTCCTTCAGGATCGCCGAGAGCGTCTCGATCGTGGTCGCGCGCTGAAAGGCGCGCTTGCCCGTCGCCATCTCGTACAGCATCGCGCCCAACGCGAACTGGTCCGACCGATGGTCGACCGTCCTGCCCGTCGCCTGCTCCGGCGACATGTATCCGACGGTCCCGACGACGACCCCCACTTCCGTCTGCTGCGTGGCCGTCGCGACCTGGCTTCCCTCGGGAAGCTTCGGCGCCAGCTTGGCCAGGCCGAAATCGAGGATCTTCACGAGGCCCTCGGAGGTGACCATCACGTTCTCGGGCTTCAGGTCCCGGTGCACGATGCTCGAGCCGTGCGCTTTCGCGAGTCCCTCGGCGATCTGCGTGCCGATGGACAGAAGTCGCTTGGTCGCCAGCCCGCCGCCGGACAGCAACTGCCTCAGGCTCTGCCCCTCGACCAGTTCCATCGCGATCCAGGACACGGCGCCGGTCCGCCCGACGTCGTGAATCGTCACGATGTTTGGATGGTTCAAAGCCGAAGCCGAGCGCGCCTCCTGCTCGAACCGACGCAGCCGTTCCTCGTCCGCCGCCATGGCCTCCGGCAGCACCTTGACGGCCACCTCTCGCCCGAGCCGTGCGTCCCTGGCCCTGTACACCTCTCCCATTCCGCCCGCACCGATGGATGCG
>JBGPGG010000108.1:0-9711 GCA_041483715.1 Thermoanaerobaculia bacterium | reverse complement strand
TGCGGAGCGGCGGCGCAGCCCTTGCCGGCTCATCGAGTTAGCGCGACCCGGCGGTGCTGGCACTCGCCCTGCAATCACAGGGTGCGAGGGGGAAGATTCACGATGAACGCAAAGCGCTACCGATCCAGCCTGGTTCTGTTTCTCGCCCTGACCGCCGGCCTCAGCTTCGGCGTCGCCCTGACGCTCGGCGCGGCCGGGCTCGTCATGCGCTGAAGTAGTCTGCCAGCGATGGCAGGGGACTATCCGGAGGGCCGCGGGCGTGTCGAGATCGAGGCCGCCGGAATTCCGATCGAGGGAGTCTCGATCGCGGGCCACGAGTCCTTCTACAAGCTGCCGGGCTTTCGAACCCTGCTCGAGTTCGGCCGCGCGCCCGAAGACGTCCTCGGATTTCCGACGGTCTGCGTCTCGCACGGACACCTCGACCACATCACGGGCCTCGCCCACTACGCGTCGCGGCGGCGGCTGGCCCGCCTGCCGACGGCGCGCGTGTTCGTTCCCGCCGAGACCCGGCCGCATGTCGAGCAATGGGTCGACGCCTGCGAGAAGCTCGAGCACATCGACTACGAGATCGAGGTCGTCGCCGTCGCGCCGGGCGATCGCATTCGTCTCCGCAACGATCTCGAGCTGAGGGTCCTGCCGGGCCGCCATCGCGTGCCGACGGTCGGGTACCTCTTCTCGGAGGTCAAGCACAAGCTCAAGGACGAATTCCTGGATCGGAGCGGGGAGGACATCGCCGCCCTCCGGGGCAAGGGCGTGGAAGTCACGCGGAGGGAGGAGATCCCGCTGCTCGCCTATCCGGGCGATAGCGGCCACGAGATCTTCGAGGCGTGCCCGGAGCTCTTCCGCGCGCGCGTCCTGCTGCTCGAATGCTCATTCCTGCTGCCCGAGGACAAGGACCGCGCCCGGGAGTACGCGCACATCCATCTCGACGACATCCTCGAGCGGGCTCACCTCTTCGAGAACGAGGCGGTCGTCCTCACGCACTTTTCGCAGCGCTATAGCCCCGAAGAGATCCGTCAGGCCCTGTGCGCGATTCCCGCGCCCCTGTCCGAGCGCGTCATCCCCTTCCTCCCGGTATGATCGCGGCCACTGTGGGGTAGTTGAATTGGTACAACGTCCGGCTGTTAACCGGAAGGTTGGTGGTTCGATTCCACCCCCCACAGCCAAACGTTAGCCCGCGCGTTTCCCTCGCTGGTCATCGAAACGGTGCTCCCCCAGCCCGGGGATTCAGGCAGGTATTGCTGCCGGCCTGAACCGCCGACGGCCCCGGCCCGTTCCGAGCTACCGGTGGAGGGTCACGATCCCGCCCGGCATGACGTCCACCCCTCCCCGGACGAGCGGCTTGCTCAGATCGCCGATCGTGAGCGAAAGTCCGGACGGGCTGATGGTCCCCGAGGTCGCACCGCCGGTGCAGCCCGCCATCGCGAACGATCCGGTCACGCTGTTGCCGTCCATGACGCCCTTGAACCGGCCGTCGAGTCCGCAGGATGCGGTTGTCAGAGTGCCCGTGATGTAGGAGCCGTTCTGCTGGAAGGTCGCCGAGGCGGACGAGCTTGCGCAACTCGTGGACTCGGGATGGAATGTCCCGGTCCACGTGCCGGTGACGTTCTGCGCGGGCGGCGACATGGCGGCGGTGGGACCCGAGACCGAATTCGAGTCTTTGCAACCGAGAGAAATCAGCGCCAGCGCGGCTGCGGCGGCGAGACCGCTTACGATGACCCTTCGTTGCTGGAGTGGCATGGGGAACTCCTTCCGTTGCCCCATGAATACCACTTCTCGGGCCGCCGTTCACACCGAATTCCCCCGAGCCTCCCGGGCCGGGATCCCCGCGGCGCCGGAAGGGGAGCCTTCCCCGCCACAGGAATGGCGACAAGACTCTGGGATCAAGGTCTTTGCGAAGCTGGTTCGCCGGCCGCGGAGCCGGCGACGAGAGGTAGGAGCCGGGCGGCCGCACCGGTTTTTCCCTCTAGCTTCGCCCCGGCTCGACGCGGTCCATCGCGGCCTTGCGCTCCCCGACGGCCCAGAGGCCGAGGTGGCTGCGCCACGCGGAGGCGGAGGCCCGTGTGAGGACGAGCTCGAGCTCGTCGCCGTCGGAGCGCATGACCCTCAGGACCTCGAGACGGATGAGCGGCCGGCCGCTTGCAAGGCGCCGGCCGGTGACGATCTTCTGGATCCGGGAGGTTGGCACCTGCTCCTTCTCCCCGAAGACCCCCTCGAAGGCGAGCGCCTCCTCGGTCAGCGCGAGGACTCCGGGCGCGCGGCGATACCTGCCGACGGAAAGGTCCGCGCGGGTCAGGAGCTTGAAGCGCGCGCCGCCGCCTTCGAGCAGGCGCTTCGCCAGGCGATCCTGCGCCCGGCGTAAGAAGGCTCCCGGCAGGAGGAGGACGAGGGCGAAGACCGCGACGAAGGAGGTGAGGAGGATGGCGAGGAGGCTCACGCAGGGCGCCTCCTCAGCGCAGGAACTTCTTCCGGTTGCGGATGTAGTCGGTGAAGAGGAACTCGGCGAGGTTGTACGGGGAGGCGTAGTAGGCGCGGCCCCGGTTGATCCGGGTCAGCTTGTCCACGAATTCGACGAGGTAAGTGTCGGTCGCGATCATGAAGGTCGTGATCGTGATGCCATCCCGCCGGCACGCATCGGCCTCCTCGAGCGTGCGGTTGACGATCTTCAGGTCCAGCCCGAACGGGTTTTTGTAGAGGCGCCCGCGCTCCCAGATGGCCGAGGGCTTGCCGTCGGTGATGAGGAAGATCTGCTTGTTCGGGTTCTTTCGGTGGACGAGGAGCTTGCGCGCGAGCGCGAGGCCGGCCTTCGTGTTCGTGTGAAACGGGCCGACCTGCGTCTTCGAGATCTCCGAGAGGGGAACGCGCTTCGCGTCGTCGCCGAAGAGCAGCACGTCGATCGAGTCCTTCGGATACTTCGATTGGATGAGCTCGACCATCGCGAGGGCGACCTTCTTGGCCGGGGTGAAGCGGTCCTCGCCGTACAGGATCATCGAGTGCGAAATGTCGATCGCGAGAACGGTGGCGCAGGAGGTCAGGTGCTCTTCCTCGTGGACCTCGAAGTCCTCCTGTTGGAGCGCGATGTCCGCGGCGTCGCGGCGCACGGCGTTGCCGATCGTGCGGACGCCGTCGATCGCGCTCGGGCTGTCGCCGAACTCGTAGGCGCGCGTCTCCGGCAGCAGCTCGCCGCCCGAGCCGTCCCGCGGCACGGCATGGTAGCCCGAGCCCGCCTTCGAGAGCGACGTGAAGATCTCCTCGAGGGCGGAGCGGCGGATCCGGCGCTCGCCCACCGCCGAGAGCGCAAGCTGGCCGCCGCGATCCTCGACGATCTCGCTCTGTTGCAGGGCCTTGCGGAACTCCTCGAGGTCGATGCCGGGGTCGATCATGCCCCGGTCCTGGAGGTACTGCATCCACCGCAGCGCCTCTTCCACGTCGCCGCCCGCCTGCAGCACGAGCTGCAGGAAGAGTTTGATGAGCTCCTGCATCGTCAGGAGCTGCCGCAGCAGGTCGACGGGATAGTCCTCGTAGCGGTAGCGCATGGCTAGTTTCGCGCGAGCGCCGCACGCCAGGCGCGCGCGGATTGGGAGAAGAGCGAGCGGTCGCTGGTCGTGAAGACGTGGTAGCCCTGCTTCGCGAGGGCGGGGATCTCGTCGGGCGAGCGGAGCATGATCCCCGCGCCCTTGCCGTGCTCCCGGCTCACGGCGCCCACGCGCTCGACGGCCGCGCGGTAGCGAGGCTCCTCGTAGTGTCCGGGGACGCCGAGCGCCTGCGAGAGGTCGTTCGGGCCGACGAAGAGGAGGTCCACGTCCTTCTCGGCGGCGATCTCGGAGACCGCGTTCAACGCTCCGGCCGTCTCGATCTGCACGAAGACGGCGGTCGCCTCGTTCGCTTCCAGCACCCAGTGGTCGAAGGCAAAGGCGCCATAGCGGTTCGCGCGCACGCCCGCCAGGCCCCGCTTGCCGACGGGGGCGTACTTGACCGACTCGGCCGCCCCGTGCACGATCGCGGCGCCGTCGGCGCGCGGAAAGAGAGTTCCGGCTGCGCCCACATCGAGCGCGCGCCCGGCCTCCCCAAACGCGATGCAGCTCGGGACGCGGACGATCGCGGGAATCTTCGCGCCGTCCGCGGCGCGCACCATGCGCTCGACGGACTCGGGCCCGAACGAGCCGTGCTCCGAATCGAGTACGGCAAAGGCGAAGCCTGCCAGTGCGAGCAGCTCGAGGACTCCCTCCGTCGGCCAGGTCACGAAGCAGCCGAGCAGCGTCTCGCGCGCGAGAACCCGGGCGCGCAGAGAGCTTTCAGCCATCGTCAGTTGGCGCGGTTCTTCACGAGGTTGAACTTCAGCATCTCGGCGTAGGAGACACGCGAGTCCAGGTCCTCGCGGGCGATCTTCAGGTGCTGGGTCAGGCCCTCGAGGACGAGCTCCATGCCGATCGCGAGCTCTTCCTTCGAAGCGGGGGAGAAGTGCTCCTCCACCGCCTTCTTCAGGCCGGGCACCGCCTGGAGCGCCGCCAGGTGCTCGGCGAACGGCGTGTCATCGGAGATCGTGATCCGGTTGTCCGCCGCAAACCAGGCCGTGATCGGCTCGTAGAGAGGGTGGATCTTCTCGGCCGCGGGCGCCGGCGCCTGCCGCGCGCGCCGGACCGGTCCGGTCGGCTCCTCGTCCTCGTCGATCTCCTGGCGCCGCCGCTCGCTGGGACGCCCGGCGTCGGGAGCCGGGAACTTCGCGTCGAAGAGCTTCTTGACGGCGGTGCCGATGAGTTTCTTCGCGACGACCTCGGCGCCCTGCTGCTCGCCCTCGTAGACCATCTCGACTTTTCCGGTGATGGCGGGCAGAGTCGCCGGCAGGTCGCAGAGGCGCGGCGAGACCTTCGCCTCGCCATTCTTCAGCCCTCGCCGTTCGAGGTTCGACGCGAGGATCTCGACCGCGGAAATCGGCATGCGCGCCGAAACGCCCGAGGATTGGTCCACGAACTCGGAAGCGCGCGCCGCGAAGGCGATTTCCTCGATGAGCTCGCGGAAAAGCTCCGGGACCTCGATCACCGGTCCGCCGTCCCGGTCGACCCAGGCCTCCTGCGCCGTGATCTTCGCCGCGGTCTTCACGTCCTCGGGGTAGTGCGTGAAGATCTGCGAGGATATCCGGTCCTTCAGGGGCGTGATGATGTTGCCGCGGTTGGTGTAGTCCTCCGGGTTGGCCGAGAAGACGAGCAGGATGTCGAGCGGAATGCGGATGGGAAAGCCCCGGATCTGGAGGTCGCGTTCCTCGAGGATGTTCAGGAGGCCGACCTGGATGCGCGGCTGCAGGTCCGAAAGCTCGTTGATGGCGAAGATGCCCCGGTTGGTGCGCGGCACGATGCCGAAATGGATGACTTCCTCGTCCGAGTACGAGCGCCGCTCCGTGGCCGCCTTGATCGGGTCGATGTCGCCGATGAGATCGGCGATCGTCACGTCGGGTGTCGCGAGCTTCTCGCGGTAGCGCTCGGCGCGCGGAATCCATGCGATCGGCACGGCGTCACCCTTCTCCGCGAGGACGCGGCGCCCGTACTTCGTGATCGGCGCGAAGGGATCCTCGCTCAGCTCGCTGCCGGCGATCGCCGGGATTTCCTCGTCGAGAAGATTGACGAGCATCCGAAGCAGGCGCGTCTTCGCCTGGCCCCGCAACCCGAGGAGCAGGAAGTCGTGCTTCGAGAGCACCGCGTTGTAGAGGGAGGGCAGCACCGTGCGCTCGTAGCCGTGGATTCCCTCGAACGGATTCTTGCCGCGGGAAAGCGCGTGGCGCAGGTTCTCCCGCAACTCTTCCTTGACGCCGCGGGACTTGTAGCCCGACGCCTTCAACTCTCCAAAGGTCTGAGCTCTTTTCACCGGGTTGCCCCCTAAGAATTGATGATTCCCAGTCCGAAATCCGAAATCCGAAATCCGAAATTCTCCGGCTACCTGCCGGCGTTGCGCGAGCCTCAACCGGGCTTGATGGCGGGGACGTGCTCGTCCGCCCCGAAGAGTGGAGTCGCGGGCTGGCCCGAGAGCGCGGCGGCACGGCGCGAGAGCCCCTCCATGCGCGCGCGATCAAAGCCCACGATCGTCTCCTCGACCGTTCCCGTTGGCCCGACCCGGAACAGGGTGGGGACGGTGGTCACTCCGAGCGCGTCGGACGCGGTCCACGGCTCCGGGTCGAACGCCGTTGCGAGATTCACGCCCAGGCTCTTGTGGAAGGCCGCCGTCTTGCCGGGATCGTCCTGCGAAACGGCGAGGATCCGGAGGCCTTCGCCCTCGGCCCTCTGCCGGATACGCTCGAGGAAGGGCCACGTGAACTCGCAGGTCGGGCACGTCGTCTTGAAGACGGCGTAGAGGGTCTCGCCAGCGGGAAGATCCAGCCGCTCTCCCCGTTCGTCGCTCAGCGCGAGCGGCGGAAAGCGAGCTCCGGGTTCCAAGGCGGCCACAGGCGCGATTATAGACTTCCGATCGGTCGCGATCGGTATTGTCGAGGTCGCGGGGAGGCGAAGCGTCATATGAGCGAAAGGAACCGGGGCCGGCTCTCGCGCCGGCAATTCGTGAAGGGGGCGGCAACCGCGCTCGCGGCCGGGGCGCTGCCGGGCCTCGCATGCGCGCCGGACGACAAAAAGACGCGCGTGGCGGCGAAGACGCTGCGCATCCTGCAGTGGAGCCACTTCGTTCCGGGCTATGACCGTTGGTTCGACGACGTCTACACGAGGGAATGGGGCGCGAAACACGGCACCGAAGTCATCGTGGACCACATGGCGGCCACCGAGATCAATGCGCGCGGCGCGGCGGAGGCGGCCGCGAGGAAGGGGCACGACCTCTTCCTTTTCATTTCGCCGCCGGCGGCCTACGAGGGCCAGGTCATCGACCACAAGGAGATCGTCGACGAAGTCCAGCGTCAGCACGGCAAGATGATTCCGCTCGCCGAGAAATCCACGCTCAATCCGAAAACGGGCAAGTACTTCGCCTTTTCCGATTCCTACGTGCCCGATCCAGGCAACTACCGCATCGACCTCTGGAGCGAAGTCGGCTTCCCGAACGGGCCGGACACGTGGGAAGACCTGCGCGCCGGCGGCCGGAAGATCACGGAGAAGTTCGGCAACCCGGTCGGCATCGGCCTCTCGCAGGAGATGGACTCGAACATGGCGGTCCGCGGCTTGCTCTGGTCCTTCGGGGGGGCGGAGCAGGACGCAAGCGGCAACGTCGTTCTGAACTCGAAGCAGACGGTCGAGGCCCTCGAGTTCATGCGGGCCCTGTACAAGGAGACCGAGACGGCGGAGGTGTTCACCTGGGACCCCGCCTCGAACAATCGAATGATGCTCGCCGGCCGGGCGTCGTTCATCCAGAACGCCATCTCCGTTGCGCGCACGGCCGAAAAGGAAAACCCGGCGATGGCGAAGAAGATCGGCCTCGTGCCGGCGCTGAAAGGTCCCGTGCGGCGGATCGCGGCAGAGCACGTCATGAACTGCTACGTCATCTGGAAGTTCGCCGCCAACATCGACGGCGCGAAGCAGTTCCTCGTCGACCTCGTCGGCAATTTCGGCCCGGTCTTCAGGCAGAGCGAGTTCTACAACTTCCCGTGCTATCCGACGACCGTGCCGGACATCGCGGACCTGCTCGCGAACGATCCGAAGGCCGATCCGCCGGGAAAGTACAAGGCGCTCTCCGGAGTGCTCGACTGGGCGACGAACGTCGGCTACCCGGGGTACGCCACTGCGGCGACCGACGAGGTCTTCAACACCTTCGTGATCCCGACGATGTTCGCGCGCGTTGCCCGCGACGAGATGACCGCCGAAGCGGCCGCCACCGCGGCGCAGAAGGACGTGGAGCGGATTTTCAAGAAGTGGCGGTGAGGCCCCCCTCAGGGGGGAGAGGGCAGGGGTGAGGGGGACCACGCTGGCCGATGCGAACGTCGTGGCGGCGCTCAAGACGCAATACGAGGAGTTGGAGTGAATCCGTAAGCAGGCGGCTGTTCCTTGTGGTCGCGCGGCGAAAAAGCCTCGTCTCGTCCCGCGCCCGGGCTTACAATCAAAGCAGTGAAAGCATCCGGAAGCGTTCTGGACGGCCAGATACTTGGCCGGCTTGATCGCTGGCGGAAGGCGCGCGCCGTCTTCGTCCGGCCCGATGGGTTGGAAGCCGAGCGCGCTGTCGCCGCGGTGTTCGGGCGAAGCTGGGCGCGCGCCCCCATGTATGGCCGGGCGCGGCGCCTCCTGGTCGAGCGCACGCCGGAGCGATTCCTCGAGGAGCTGGAAAAGGGCCTCGGTGCCCTCGCCGAGCGCGTGCGGGTCGCGCCCGAGGACATGCGCCAGACCAAGTGGGATGCCATGAGCCGCCTGACGCCGCTGCCGCGAGCGCGGCAGGAGGTCGAAGCGCTCTGGCTTGCGGACGAGCTGACGATGGGGGAGTTCTTCGTCGAGTTCCAGCCGATCTTCGATCTTGTCTCGGGCAGCGTCGTCGGCTACGAGGGCCTGCTGCGCGGACGCGGACCGGATGGGAAAATGCGTCTGGCCGCCGACATCTTTCCGGCCGCCGAGTCGCTGCGCCTCGAACACACCTTCGAGCGCTTCTCCTGGACGTGTGTTCTCGAGGCGGCGCGGGGCCTTCCGGAGGACGCGCTCCTCTTTCTCAATGTCAATCCGCGGCTCATGGAGCGCTCGGAGCATGCCCTCGTCGCGCTCGGCGAGGAAACCGAGCGTCGGGGCGTGCCGTTCTCGCGCCTCGTGCTCGACCTCGTCGAGGTCGAGACGCTGCCGACGCCCCGGGACCTCGCGCTCGCGCTGACCGTGCCCCGCGATCTCGGCGTCGTGATCGCACTCGACGACGTCACCTCGGGCTATGGCACGCTCCAGTTCTGCCACGCCCTGCAACCCGAGTGGATCAAGGTGGACAGCGAGGTCACGCGCGGCATCGCGCAGGACCCGCGCCGGCGCGCGATCCTGAAGTTTCTCTCGGACCTCGGCAGGGAATTCTCGTTCCGGCTCATCGCCGAGGGCATCGAGTTGGCCGAGGACCTCGAGGTGTGCGCCGCCGAGGGCGTGGGCGCGGCGCAGGGTTACTTCCTCGCCCGGCCGGCGGCCGAGCCTCCGGCGGCATCCTCCGATTTCCGGACCTGGATGGCCTCGCGGCCCCAGGACAAGCGCACGGCCTGAGAGCGATGGCTGTCGGCGCGAAGCCGGAGCTCGCCACCGTCCGGCTCGATGTCTGGCTCGACGTGGCCTGCCTCTTTCCGACGCGCTCGCAGGCCAAAGCCGCCTGCGAGGGCGGCAAGGTGGACGTGGCTGGCGAGCGCGCCAAGCCGCACCGCCAGATCCGCGCGGGCGACCGGATCGGCGTTTCGGGGCGCGACGGGACGCGCCGGGAGCTCGTCGTCCGCGGGCTGGCCGAGCGCTCGATCCCGAAGGCCGAGGCCCGCAAGCTCTACGAGGACGTGACCCCGCCGCCCGCCCCCGAGGTGGTCGAGGCCCGACGGCTCGACCGCATGCTCGCCCCGCGCGGCGACACCGGCAGGCCCGACAAGCGCGAGCGCCGCGAGCGGCGTAAGCTCAAGGGCTGGTAGGAAGAGGATCCGTCATAAGAGCGCCGCCGAAGCCCCCGGCGTAGACTTGCGCCATGGCCTTCGAAGTCCTCTGCCCATGCTGCAACGCGCGTCTCAAGGTCGATGCGGAGCTCAAAGCCATCATCGATCACGAGGTCCCGAAGACGCCGCGCAAGTACGCC
>JBGPGG010000107.1:0-9756 GCA_041483715.1 Thermoanaerobaculia bacterium | reverse complement strand
CGGCGATCGTCATTCATGATGGAGAGCCTCCGAAGGGTTCAGACTCGAAGCGCGGTAGGCCGGCACGGCGCCGAACACCACCGCCACCCCGCAGGAAAAGAGGAACGCGATTGCGGCCGACCACAGAGACACCTGGATGTCCACGCCGCGCACGAAGAGCCGGGTGAGGTACGGAAGCCCGAGCCCGATCGCGACACCGATCGTGGCCCCCGCGACCCCGAGCGACAGCGCCTCGAACAGGAACTGCCCCAGGATGTCCCGGCGCCGGGCCCCCATCGACATGCGCACGCCGATTTCGCGCGTGCGCTGCTCGACCGAGGCGAGGAGGATGTTCATGATGCCGACCCCGCCGACGACGACCGACACCGCCGCGGCCAGGATGAAGACCACGATGAGCGCAACCGAGATCGCCCGGGCCAGGCGCACCACGGAGGTCATGCTCTCAACCTCGTAGACGGAGCCCGTCCTGTGGCGCTCGCGCAGGATCTCTTGGACGGTCTTCACCGCGGCCGGCAGCTCCGAGAACTCGCGCGCCTCGGCGAAGAGCGTCTTCACCTGGTGGGTCGGCGTGAAGTACCACGCCACGCTGATGGGGATGAGGATCGTCTCCGGCACCACGTCGCCGCGGCCGAGCGTGTCCACGGGCTCCTCGAACTCGCCGACGACCTGGAACGTCGTGCCGAGCGTGCGGATCGTCTTGTCCGGCGAGTCGTCGTTGGCGAAGAGCTGATCGTAGAGGTCCCGGTTGACCACGCAGACGCGCGCGCGCTCCTGCAGGTCGTCCTCGTCGAGGAAACGCCCGCGCAGGATCCGCATGTTCTTGCGCACCTGCCCATAATTCGCCATGACGCCCAACACCGTGAGCGTCTTGACCTGCGACTGCACGGTGACGCTGCCGCGCAGGGTCACGATTGCCGTGACGCCGGAGAAGAGATCGCCGCGCGCCGCAATCGTCTTCACGTCCATCTCGGTCATGACATCGTCCGACACGCGCGACACGCCGGACGTGACCGTGCCGCGGTAGTTCGCCCACACCAGGTGCGAGCCGATCCCCTCGATTTGCCGTAGCACGTAGCCGCGCCCCGTCAGGCCGAGGGTCACGACGAGGATGATCGAGGCCGTCCCGACGATGAGCCCGGCCAGCGTGAGCGAGGTCTGGACCGGGTGCTTGCGGAACCGGTCCACGGCCATGCTGAAGACTTCGCGATTGAACATCGTGGGCCGCTTTCGGCGGGTTCAGCCCTTCGCGCTGGACGCGCGGACGCGGAGGCCGTCGGAGAGCGCCGTGGCGCCGGGAAGTATCACGGTGTCCTTCTCGGTCAGGCCGCCGACGATCTCGACTTCGGTCAGGCCGAGTAGTCCGATCGTCACCTCGCGGCGGCGCGCGCGCCCGCCTTCGAGAAGGTAGACGTACCGCCGCTCGCCGTCGCGGAAGACGCTCGCACGCGGAGCCACGAGGGCCCCGCTCTTTTCGCCTGTCACGATCTGCACGTCCACGGCGGCGTTGGAGGGCAGCTTCGACTTCGGGTCGGCAACCTCGCCGAGCACCTCACCCACCTCGCGGCCGCCCACGTCGCGCAGGCCGGGATCGACGAAGGTGACCTTGCCCTCCCAGCGCTCGCCGGCCAGACCGTCGAACGTGACGATGAGGCGTTGCCCGGCGGCCGTCTGCGGCAGGTCCGGCTGGTCCACCCGCGCGCGGAGCCGGCGGTGCGCCGGATCGATCACGTTCGCGACGACCTGTCCCGCGACGACGGCCTCGCCGGAGCGCCGGGGAAGCCCGTAGACGAGCCCGTCGGCAGGAGCTCGCACGGTCAAAGCCGCCACGCGGCGTTCGAGCTCGGCCGCGGACTGGCGCGCCAACTCGATGCGGGACGCCGTTGCGTTATTCGCGCCCTCGAGCGCCTCGAGGCGCGCCCGCGCCGCGCGAACGCGGTCCCGCGCTTCGGACGTCGCGAGCTCGTCCTGCTCGTATGCCATGCGCGTGATCGCGCCCCCCGTAAGCAGGCGGCCGTCCGCTTCGAAAACCTTCGCGGCTTGCATCTGCCTGCGCTCGAGCTCGCTCACGTCCGCCGCGGCAGTGGCGCGCTCGGACTCGAGCCGGAGGGCCTCCGAGCGCGCGTCGAGCGCTTTGTGCGAGAGCTCCGTGTTCTCGAGCCTCACGAGCGGTACGCCCGCCCGGACGTGGTCGCCGTTCTCGACGAGCAATTCCGCGACAGTGGCCGCGTCCCCCGCGCGCAACTCTCCGCCCGGCGGAGGCTCGAGCGTACCTTCGCATTGCACGGGGACGACGAGGGCGCCTCGGCGCACGGCCGCGGTCTGCACGGACGGGCCCTTCGGACGCGAGACCGCCGCGACGACGCCGGCGAGCAGGGCGAGCACGAGCAGGGCCAGACCCCAGCGCCAGGCCGGGTGGATCCCCTGGCTTTCCTGCCCCGTTGGCGAGCTCATCGGGCCATTCTATCGGGGTGGGAGCTTCATGGCTCTGCGGCGCCGGCCGCGGTCTGCGCGGACGCCGACCCTCGAAGCACCCTTCCGGGCTTGGCACCCGTCGGCTTGCCTGCCGACCAGACCGCCTCGCCATTGACGACGACGAGCTCGAGGCCATCGGAGAGCCTGCGCGGCTCTTCGAAGGTCGACCGGTCGATCACGGTCTCGGGATTGAAGAGCACGAGGTCCGCCTTCATCCCCGCAGCGATCCGTCCCCGGTCTTTGAGGCTCATGCGCGCGGCCGGGAGCGACGTCATCTTGCGCACCGCCTCTTCGAGCGAGAACAGGTGTTTCTCCCGGACGAACCGGCCGAGCACGCGCGGAAACGTCCCGGCGCCGCGCGGATGGTCGTTGTCGATGCCTCCGTCGGAGGCCACCATGACCCAGGGCTGCCGGTAGAACGTGTCCACGTCCTCGGTCTTCATCGAGTGGCCGATGACGTCCGCGCCACCGTCCTTCACGATCCGCGAAAAGAGCTCGGTCGTCGAGACGCCCTCGGACCGCGCGATCTGCTCGAGGTTGCGGCCGGCGTACGCGGGATGGGCCTTGCACGCCGTGATCGTGACCCGCGAGGCCCCGCCCACGTCTGCGAGCGCTCTCGCGACGCTCTTCGCATCGAAGTACTGCTTGTTCGGCACGAGGACCTCGATGTTCGCGTGCCAGGCCTCGTAGGGATAGCAGTCGGCCGTGATGTCCTGACCCGTCGCGCGCGCTTTGTCGAAGAGCACCACGGCGTCCTTCGCCTTGCCCCAGACGCCCACGGTGGCGACCTTGATGTGGGAGATCTGGAGCGGCAGCCGCGCGCGGTCGGAAATCGCGATCGCCTCCGCGAAGGCCTCGAAGGCCCGGTCGGCTTCGTCCCGGACGTGCGTCATGTAGAAGCCGCCGCTCTGTCCCGCGACCTTGCAGAGCTCAACCACCTCCTCGGTCGCGGCGTAGCTGCCGACGTCGTACTCGAGGCCGGAGGACAGTCCGAGCGCGCCTTCCTTCATCCCCTGCTCGACGAGCGCCGCCATTCTCGCAATCTCCTCGGGGCTGGCCTTGCGTCGGAAATCCTTGCCCATGACGAGGCTGCGAACCGTCTCGTGGCCGACCATGGTCATGACGTTGACCGTTGCCGGTGCTTTCGCGCGCTCGTCGAGGTACGTGCCGATCGGCCACGGGGAGTCGCCATCGGACCCGAGGACGAGGGTCGTGATGCCCTGCGAGATCTGTGTCTCGGCGAGCGGATCGGTCGCGAGGCCCTCGGCCGAGTGGTTGTGGACGTCGATGAACCCCGGCGCGAGGACGAGCTTCTCGCCGCGGATCACGCGCTCGCCGTCTTTGGGAGAGAGCTTTCCGACTTCGACGATCCGGTCGCCGGCAACTCGCACGTCCGCCGCCACCAGCGGCGCCCCGGTCCCGTCGGCCACGCGCGCGCCCTGGACGAGGAACGACTTTGTTTCTGTTTGCGGGGAGGCGGCGAGAAGGGCCAGGCCGGCAAGACCCACGAAACTACGGCAAAACTTCATCCCACCATTCTGTCATCAGGGATTGACCCGCGCGAAATGCCCGTCATCCCGCGCAGAGGGGGTCAGACCTTGATTCTGTATTCTTCGGACCGTAGTACAGATTCAAGGTCTGACCCCTTACATCAGGAACCTACAGCCCCTGGCGCTTCATGTCGGCCAAGACGCCGCGGACCTCGGCGAGGTCCTTGCCGTACTGCTTCGGCGGCGCCGTCGCGACGAAGCGTTCGAGGGCGGCGCGGGCCTTCTTCCAGTCGCGCATCTGGCCGGCCACGCGGCCGACGTTGTACAGCGCGTCGAACTGTTCGGGGTTCATCTCGAGACACCGTTCCCACGCGTCGATGGCTTTAGCCGGTTCTCCGACGCGCATCCAGGCGACGCCGAGGGCGTTCCAGGCGCGGGCGTGGCGTTTGCCCAGACGCAACGCCGCCTCGAGGTTCTGCCGGGCCTCGTCCACGCGGTCGAGCTTCAGGAGAGAGATCCCGGTGTTCTGGTAGGCAACGGCGTTCTGTGGATCGAGCTCCAGGACCCGGGCAAAAACCGGGAGGGCCTCGGCGGGGCGGCCGCCGTCGGCCAGAGCGATGCCGAGCGCGTTCAACGTCTCCAGATCGTCGCTGTCGCGATAGGGCTCGAGCACGGCGATCGCCGCCTTCGGCCGGCCAAGCTCGGACAACAGCATGGCCTTCTGGCGGTCGATGCTCTCCCCGCCCGCCCCGTTTTCGGACGCGGCCTCGAAGGCGTGCAACACGCCCTCGAGGTCTCCCTTGCAGCGGAGAACCATCGCGAGATGGAGGTACCCGAGCTTCATGTTCGGTCGTTCCGCCACGACGCGGCGGGCGATGGGGATGGCCTCATCGCACTTTCGGCGACCGAAGAGGTCCATGATCTTGTGCAGGGTCTGGTCGACGACGATCAACGTCTTGGGGTCGTCGGCCGGGCCGTAAGAAGCCTTCATCTCACCGGGACCCGTCAGATAGCCCAGGCTCCGAAGCTTCGCCGCCTCTTCCGAGCCGATCGTGCCCCTCTCGATGGGTGCCGCCGGCAGCTGGAGCAGGCGCTTGCGCAGGCTCCTCAGGGCGTCGGGGGCCTCCGGAACCAGGTTCTTGCGCTCATCGGGATCCGATGGGAGTTCATAGAGCTCGGGGATCGGCAGGTCGATGAATTTCTGGCCGTGCAGCGCGAGCCCTCTCAGCGGCGCCCAGCCGCGGTTGAGGGCTGCCGACAGGGCTTCGAAGTAGCTGCCCTCCGGCGCCTCCCGGCGGCCCGCGGAGAGGAGCGACTGACCCGCGAGATCCTTCGCGGCCGGCTCGCCGATCGCATCGAGAATCGTCGGAAGGATGTCGATGTGGCGCGCGGGCACGTCGTCGCGGCCGGAGGCGACGAGGCCGGGCGACCAGACAAAGAGAGGGACGTGGAGCGTTGCCTCGTAGCAGAAGAGGCCGTGAGTCAGCTCGCCGTGATCACCCTGCGACTCTCCGTGGTCGCCCGTGACGATCAGAAGAGGCGCGGGTTGCGTTTCCCGGAGCGCCGCGAGCAGCGGCGCCAGCGCGGCATCCGTGTAGGAGACCTCTCCGAGGTAGAAGTCGTCCGGGTATCGCTGCTTGTACGCCTCGGGAGGCTCGTACGGGGCGTGCGGGTCGTAGACGTGCACCCAGAGGAACCGGGGTTTGCCCGCCTGGCTGCGGTACCACTCGACCGCCGCCTTGACAACGTCCTCGGCCCGAGCCTGCTGGATGTCGAACTCGAATTGCTCGTCGAGGTGCCGGTAGAGCTCGTCGTAGACGTCGAAGCCATGGTTGAGGCCGAAGCGCCCGTCGAGAATGTACGCGCCCACGAAGGCACCCGTCGAGTAGCCCTTCTCTTTCAGGCGCGTCGCCGCGCTCGGGATTTTCGGCGAAAGTCGGAAACCGGCGTTCTCCCGGACGCCGTGCTGGTAGGGAAGCATCCCGGTCAGGATGTTGGTGTGGGAAGGCAGCGTGATGACGTTGTGCGAGTGGGTCTGCGTGAATACACGGCCCTCCGCGGCAAAGCGGTCGAGGTTCGGCGTCGTGCCGCGAGGGTTGCCGTCGAAGCCGACAGCGTCGGCCCGCAGCGTGTCGATCGTGATCAGGACGACGTCCCGAACGGCGCGCGGCGCGCCGATGGCGACCGGGCCTGAGCTGGCCGACTCCCGGCGGCAGGCCGGGAGCGAGAGGGCCAGGAGGCCGGCCGCGGCGATTCTCTTCAGAGACGGGGTCACGCCCGCCAGAAAACGAAAGGGCCCGGCCGGAATTCCCGGTCGGGCCCTGAAAACAACTCCTTGCCGGCCTAGAAGTTCACCTGTATGCCGAGCCGGACTATGCGGGGGCTCTGCACCTCGATGATCTGGTTGAAGTAGACGCTCTTTGAGAAGTTGCCCGTCGACGCCCGGTAGTCCCCGACTCGCTCACGGCGCTGAAGAACCGTGTTCGCGTTGGCCACGTTGAAAAGCTCGGCGGCCGGGATAATCGTCACGCCTCCCAGTGTGAAGGTCTTCGCCAGGCGGAAATCGAGCTCGTAGACGTTGTCGTACCGGTACGTGTCGACCTGGGCGATCTGGGTCAGGTACCGATGGCTGTTGCCCGCGGCATCGACCGCGCGAGTTCGGACGTAATACGGATTCGGATAGCCCTGCCGGCCGAAGAGGTTCACGCCGAAGTCGATGCCCCAGGGACCCTGATAAAGGGCGTTGACGTTGAATTGCCAGTTCGCGTTCAGGAAGACGGACGTTTTCGAGGACCAACCGGTCGCGGTGCACGAAACCTGAGGCACCGGCACCGTAACGCAGTTGGTCCCGCCCAAAAGATTGTTCGGGTCCTGGAACGACGCGGCCGTTAGGTACTGCTTGAACTGATTCCAACCAAAGTTGCCTCGGAATGACCAATGGTCCGATAGTCGCTTTACGAAACTGACGTCCACCCCGTAGTACTTCTGGGTCGCCTCGGGACGGTCGGAGATCGTGACGCCTCCGGGCTCGGTGGGAAGCGTCAGGCTATAGAACGGCTCGTCGAAGGCGAGCGTGAAGCCGTTCTCGGCCGTGGCCGTGCAGGGCACCCGCGGAGAGTTCTCGTCGTCCGGGTTGGAGAGGCAGAGGGTTCGCCCCGCGAGCTCCCACGTCCCATTGTTCGCCCCGGTCGGCAGTTGCTGAATCAGGTTGTTGGTTTTGCGGTAGTTGAACGTCGCCGACACCGCGAAGGTATCGGTGATCTGCTGATCGATACCGACGGTGAACTCGTTGGTCTTGGGAACCTTGAGGTTCGGATCGATCGTGTTCGGGACGTTCGGCAGGACGGAGGGATCGATGTCGTTGTAGAAGCCGTAGAAGCCGTTCTGCAGATCGATCTCGTCCCGCTGGACGAGGTGGTCGTGGTTCAGGTCCGTCCAGTAGTAGTAGGAGCCGTTCGAGATCGGCACGCCGCTCGCGTAGTAGCCGATGAAGCCGAGCTGGTCGGCGAACTGAGCGTACGAGGCGCGCAGCAGCGTGGTCTTCTTCTCGCCGAGGGCGTAGGTCGCCGAGACCCTCGGCTGCCAGTTGGTGAAGTCGAACTGCCAGTCCGAGGCGCCGTGGTAGTACACCGTTGGCAGCAGGTCAGGGAACACCGTGTTGCCGAAAGCGGTGCCCGGAAGGTTCTTGGCCTGCTGCCGGTCGTAGCGGACGCCGGCCTGTACGGTCAGGTTGCCGGTCGTGATCGTGTCGCCGAGGGTGCCGCTCCAGAACACGTTCTTGTAGATCGGCCGCACGCCCCGGGAGAGAAGCGCCGTGTTCGACGACGAGTAGGTATATTCGCTGCCGGTATTCTGATCCCCCGGCCAGCCAGTGGCCGAATCGGCGATCTGCTGGCGATAGTTGAAGCTGAACTTCAGCTCGTGGTTGAGCTTCCCGGTGTTGAAGAACTTGGACATCGTGAGGTTCGCCTGCTTCTGGGGATCTTTGGCCCAGTAGTACCGGTAGTTGTTGTAGTAGGTGCCCACGTTCCAATAGGCGTCTCGGCTCGTGTCGCCGGGACAGACGAGCTGCCACGGAATGTTGGTGCAACCCTGAGAGCCGTTGGCGAGATCCGTGTAAACGGGATTCTGATAGGCCGCGAAGATCGAGGCGAAGAAATCCGAGGAGAACACGTTCGAGTCCTCGACCTTGTAGAAGTTGGTCGGAATCGTGAGCTGTGTGGCCGCCAGAGGCGCCCGCGTCGCGCCGATGTCCGTGTTCGTCTGGGTCCGGTCGCTGCGCTGGAAGTAGAGCTGCGCCGAGTTCCCATTCGAGATCTGCCAGTTCAGCTTCGCTGACCAGGGCTCGAGGTTGACCAGGGTCGGGGCGGAGATGGTTCCATAAGTCGTGCTGAAAGCCGTCTGGTTCGTCGAGATCGTCTGGTAGGAGCCGGCGAACCAGAGCCAGAGCTTGTCCTTGACGATCGGTCCCCCCAGGTCGGCGCCGTATTCCCGGATCATCCGGGTGTTGTTGGTGGGCAGGCCCTGGTCGATCGCTTCCTGCGGGGTGTTGGTCGACTGCCAGTTCTTCGAGGCATACAGGTAGCGCGCTGCGCCATGGATTTCGTTGGTGCCGCGCTTGGTGACGACGTTGATCGTCACTCCGGAGGTCTGCTGCTCGACGAGCGACCCCCCGGTCGCGACCTCGACGTCCTGGATCGTCCCGAAGTCGAAGAACGTGTTGGTGCCGCCGTTCTGGCGGGCGAACGGGTTGCCGTAGGTGTTGTCCGTCGTGGTCGCGCCGTCGACCTGGTAAACGACGTTGCCCGAGCCCTTGCTGATGAAGTCCGGGCCGCCGGCGATCCCGCTCTGGTTGCCGGCGACGTTCACGGTGTCGATCTGGACGCCCGGAACCTGCTGGATGAGCGAATAGATGTCCCGCGAGGTCGGGATCTGGGCCAGCTCCTCGTGCGAGAAGTTCTGGCCGGTCTCGACCTTTCGCGTGTCGATGAGCGGTGTCGCGCTCGTGACGGTGACGGCCTCCTGCACGCTCGAGAGCTTGAGCTGGACGTCCACCTGGGTGTTGTGGCCTACGGAGACGGTGACGTTCTCGCGCGTGACCGTCGTGAAGCCCGGCATCGTGACGGTCACCGCGTACTTTCCGGGCGGGACCTTCAGAAACCGGAAGAATCCCTGCGCATCCACCCTCGTCGTCGTCGGCTGAGCCGGGCCGATGAGCGTGGCCGTCCCGCCCGGGATCGTCCCGCCCTGTTCGTCGATCACGTTTCCGTAGACGTTGCCCGTGTTGGACTGGGCAACGAGCGGCGCCGCGAGGAACAGCGCCCCGGTCACTGCAAGAAGGACTCCGCGAAACGCCTTCAGCATAGCGACCTCCTGCGATGAGTGTTGATGGCTCAAAATTGTTGGCGTTATGCTATCGCGGTTTCGGGGAGTCAAGTCCAAACTCCTCTCGTCGAATCCCGGTGAATGCGCGCTCCTGGCGCGATCCGGAGCCGCGGACGGCGTGTACGAAATTCTGGAACGGGTGACTTGCAGTCACAGGGAGATCCAGGCCGCATGAACACGACTCCGGCGACATCTGGGCTTCGTCTTGGCGCCCTCGCGGCGGCCCTGGCGGTAGCGGGCTGCGTGGCGAGCTCCGCGCCCGCACCCGAGCCGCCGCGGCCGGGCGGATCGCTGCTCATCGTCGGCGGCGGCCTGATCCCGGACCCGATCCTCGAGCGCTTCGTCGCGCTGGCCGGCGGCCGCGGACACGCTCGCATCGTTCTCTACCTGATGGCCTCCGAGGACCCGG
>JBGPGG010000106.1:0-10092 GCA_041483715.1 Thermoanaerobaculia bacterium | reverse complement strand
TCCGGCGAGACAGCCAGGTCGGTCACATACATCTTTTCCGGGGGAACGATGGAGGCACGCACGAGCGGCGCGGGGCGAGGTGCGCGTCGGACGTAGCCGACGGCGAGGACGGAAGCGAGTGCTGCGAGGACCCCCACGAGTGCCCACGCGAGCCGCTCCCGGCTCTTGCGCCGCGTCGCGACTCTCGTCGGCACGCCCGCCTGCGAGCCCTCCGCGATCCACTTGAGCTCGTTGCCGACGTCGTGCGCGCTCTGCCACCGGTCTTCGGGATCCTTCGCGAGGCACGTCTTGACGACCCGGTCGAGCGCCGGCGGCGCCATCGGCTGCACGGTCGAGATCGGCGACGGTTCCTCCTTCATGATCGCGGAGATGAGCGAAGCCTGGCTCGAGCCGGAAAAAGCCTTGCGCCCCGTCGCCATCTCGTAGAGCACCGCCCCGAAGGCGAAGATGTCAGTGCGCGCGTCGGCCTCTTTGCCCTCGAGCTGCTCGGGCGCCATGTATTGGAAAGTGCCAAGGATCGTGCCGGCCTCGGTCAACCCCTGCTGGGTGGGAAGTGCCGTAAGGCTCGACTGGGGCGCGACCGGCGCAATCGCCTTCGCCAGTCCGAAGTCGAGCAGCTTCACGCCCGACTTCGTCAACATCACGTTGCCGGGCTTCAAGTCCCGATGCACGATTCCCTGCCGGTGTGCTTTGTCCAGCGCGTCCGCGATCTCCGTGCCGAAGCGCAGCGTCTGCTCGAGCGGCAGCGCTCCGTTGCGCAGGCGGTCGCCGAGTGTCTCGCCCTCGAGGTATTCCATGACGAGGTACTCAGTCTCGCCCTCGCTCCCAACGTCGTAGAGCGCGCAGATGTGCGGATGCGAGAGCTGCGAGATGGTCTTCGCCTCGCGCTCGAAACGCTGGCGCGACTCGGCCGACGAGGACAAGTGCTGCGGCAGGACCTTGACTGCGACGGTACGCTCGAGACGCGTGTCCTGCGCCCTGTAGACTTCCCCCATTCCGCCAGCGCCGATCGGCGCGACGATCTCGTAGGGACCGAGCCGGGAACCCGGAGGGAGTCCCATGATTTTACTGCGCGGGATTCTATCGCCTGGCCTGTCGGGCGGGGCTATGACGCCAGGAACACCGTCATGAAGCGGTAGAAGCTCCACACGTCGACCTTGGAAGACATCTCGAGGGGTGCGTGCATCGAGAGCAGCGGCACGCCCATGTCGATGACTTCCATCTCCTGCGCCGAGAGGAAGCCGCCGATCGTGCCGCCCGAGTAGCCGTCCACCTTCGGGGTCTGGGTCTGCCAGGCGATGCCGTTCTTGTCGAGCAGCGCGCGGATCTTCGCGATGAACTCGGAGTTCGCGTCGAAGCCGGCGCCGTAGCGCTTGATCGTCGCGCCATAACCCAGGCGCGCGGCCCCGGAGGGCTCGCTCGTCTGCGGAAAGATCGGGTTGATGCCATCGTTCGTGTCGGCGGAGACGACCTCGGAGCTGCGCAGCGCCTGCCGGAGATCGAGGTCCGTGTAGGCCTTGCCGCGTTGGGCGCCAACGAGTCGCGCGATCGTCGAATTGAGAAACTGCGAGGCCGCGCCCGTGTTGTTGACCGAGCCGACCTCCTCGAAGTTCGAGAGGTACGCCATCGCCGTGCGCCGGGGCGTGCTCTTGACATCCATCACCGCGCGGGCGGCGCAGTAGGAAGACAGGCGGTCGTCCTGCCCGTAGGCACCGACGAGGCCCCGGTCGATCCCGACGTCGGCGGGATTGGCCGCAGGGACGAGCTGGAGCTCGGCGGAGACGAAGTCCTCCTCGTGGATGCCGTAAGTCGAGGTCAGGGCGGCAAGGACCTGCGCGGTGACCGGTGAGTCCAGGCCCGGAATGCTGCCTGCCACCGGGTCGAGCTCTTCGCCGGCGAAGACCTCCTCGTACTTGCGCTCGTGCAGATCCTTGTCGGAGTGCGGCGCGTTGTCGGGGATCACGAATACGGGATCGCTGTCCTTGAGTCCGATCGAGACGTCCACCCGCTTGCCGTCCACGGTGTCGATCCGGCCGATCAGGGCGAGCGGGCGGTTGGCCCACTGGTACTTCTTGATGCCGCCGTAGTAGATCGTCTTGAAGAGCGTGAAGCCTTTCGCGGAGTAGATCGGCCGCGCCTTCAAGTCGATGTGCGGGCTGTCGTGGTGGGTTCCGATGACGCGCGAGCCCGAGACGATCGGGTCGGAGCCGACGACGACGAGGATGACCGCGCGATCGCGCCCGTTCACGGCGAGCCGTGCCCCGGGCTTGACCTGGGAATCTTCCTTGAGCTCGGTGAAGCCCGCGGCCTTCGCGAGGCGCAGGACCTCGCGCGTCGAGGTCAGCGCGCTGCGCGAGACCGTGAGATAGCTCTTGTAGCCCTCGGCGAAGCGGAAGACCTCGTCCTTCTGCCCGGGAGCGAGCTGTTCCCACGCCGACTTTCTCGATTCCCAGACGCTGCCGGATGGCTTGCTCTCCTGGCCCTGGAGCAGCGAGGCCAAAGAGATCCCGGCAACGATACCCATCCACATCCTGCGTCCTGCCTCCCGCATCCTGCCTCCTGGTTGCTGCTTACTGCGCACTGACCTCGTACTGCGCGCCGCTCCAGGCGGCCATGCCGCCGACGACGTTGATCACCTTCCGAAATCCCAGTCGCTCGAGCACGCTCGTCGCGATCGAGGAGCGGTAGCCGCCGGCACAGATGGCGGCGACCGGGCGATCGCGGTCGAGCGAGGCGGCGTGCTGCGCCAGCTCGTGGAGTGGCATGGAGGTGGCCTGCGCGATGTGTCCGCTCTGCCATTCCGCCGGACGCCTCACGTCGAGAACGACGAGGTCCGCACCCTCGGCCAGGCGCGCGCGCAGCTCGTCGACGGAGATCTGATCGGTCCGGGAGACGGGCTTCCCCGTCCCGTCCCACGCGAGCATCCCGCCCCGGAGAAAGCCCGCAACGTTTTCGAGCCCCACGCGCGCCAGGCGTGTCCGCGCTTCGGCGACCTGGCCATCCTCTTCGGTGACAAAGACGATCGGCGCCTCCGGCGCAACGAGCGCGCCCGCCCAGGACGCGAACTGGCCGCCGAGGCCGATCTGGAGCGCTCTGGCGACATGGCCGTTGCCGTACTCGGCCGCGCCGCGAGTGTCGAGAAGCAGGGCGCCCTCGCCGGCGCGGCGCTCGACTTCGTCCGCCGAAAGCGCGGCTGGCGCGGGCAGCGCCGCGAGGCTCGCGGGCCCCTCGCGATTGATCCGCGCGTCGCGCGCGAAGTACCCGGGCGCCTCCGGCAGGTCCGCCGTCACGAGGGCGACGAACTCCTCGCGCGGCATCGGGCGCAGTGCGTAATTGAACTGCCGTTGCTGGCCGACCGTCGAGCTCGTCTCGCTCGAGATGTTTCGCCCGCAGAGCGACCCGGCGCCGTGCGCGGGATACACCGCGACCGAGTCCGGCAGCTTCAAGAGCTTGCCGTGCAGCGAGTCGTAGAGCTGGCTCGCGAGCTCCTCCGCGCCCATCCGAGCGCCGAGCAGGTCCGGCCGCCCGACGTCGCCGATGAAGAGCGTGTCACCCGTCAGGACGGCCTGCGGTTCATCGGAGCTCTCGCGATCGATGACGAGGACGGAGACGGACTCCGGCGTGTGGCCCGGAGTCTCGAGGAAGCGCAGCGTGACTCTGCCCATGCGGATCACTTCGCCCTCCGCGACCGACACGTGGGGAAACGCCACCTGCGCCTTTGCCCCGAAATAGATCTTCGCGCCGGTAAGCTCTGCCAGCTCCCGGTGGCCCGAGACGAAGTCCGCGTGCAGGTGCGTCTCGATGACGTGCCGGATCGTGAGATTCTGGGCCCGCGCCTGCTCGAGATAGACGTCGATGTCGCGCCGCGGATCGACGACGGCCGCCTCGCCGTCCGACCCGATCATGTAGGAGGCCTGCGCGAGGCAGCCGAGATAGAACTGCTTGAAGAACATCGTCTCAGTCAGAGCAGCGCATTGTAGTTCCGGGCGATCAGGAAAAGCGCTACCGCGACGACGAACCACGCGAAGATCCGCCTCAGGTGGGCGGGGTGGAAGCGGTGGGAGAGGGCCGTTCCGACGAGCGCGCCCGCCGCCGCGAGCACCGCCACCATCAGCGTCAGCCTCCAGTCCGCGTCTCCAGCCGACAGGTGACCGAAGAGGCCCGAGGCGCAGTTGACCGAGATAACGAAGAGAGAGGTGCCGATCGCCTCCTTCATCGTCAAACCGCCAAAGAGAACGAGGGCCGGGACGATCAGGAATCCTCCCCCCACCCCGAGAAAGCCGGTCAGGAAACCGACCCCGAGGCCGGCCAGGATCGATCGCGGCACGCTGCGCCCGTGCGGCGGCGCGCCATCCGCCGGGTCCCTGCGCGTGAGCATCACGGTGGCGACCACGAGCATGAGTCCCGCAAAAAGCAGCAGCAGGACGGGCGGCGAGACCAGGCGGGTCAGCTTCGAGCCGAGGTAGGAGCTCGCGATCCCGCTCGCGCTGAAGAGCGCGCCGGCGCTCCAAGCCACGGTCCCGCGCTGATGGTGTAGCAGGGCGCCGACGAGCGCCGACGAGCCTACGACCGCGAGCGACATCCCGATCGCACGGTGGGCGGGCACGCCCAGGACGTAGACCAGCACCGGCACCGTGATGATCGAGCCACCCCCTCCAATGAGGCCCAACGACAGACCGATCCCTGCCGAGAGAACCAGCCCGAGAATCAGTTGCATTCAGGCGACATCGGGGAGGGCGTGCTTCTGTCTCAGGAACTGCTCCGCGCTGGTCAGAGTGATTCCGAAGAGCGGAGCGAGGTCCGCCGTCGTGAAGTCGGTGTCGGTCACCGCCCACACGCGGCTCATGGCCATCAGGTTCGCCGCCGCGGGCGAAAAGGGGTCGAGCAGGGCCGAGACTGCGCCGTAGAAGCCGGCCGGTGTGTGGAGCGCGCGAACGGGGCGTCCGAGCACCCTTGCAAAGATGCCGACGACGTCGTCCCAGGACAGGACTTCGGGGCCCCCGATCTGATGGATCGTGCTTTCCGTTCCCGCGAGCTCCACCGACTTCGCCAGGAACGCGGCCACGTCGTCGAGCGCGATGAACGCGTGCCGTGCTCGGCCGGAGCCAAGGACGAGCGCCAGCCCGCGCCTCTCGATCAGATGACCCGTCAGAGCGAGGAAAGCCCTCGAGAACCAGAAGGGCCGCTGCAGCGTGTGGGCCTCCGCGCCGCGCAGAGGGATGGAGCTTCCCATCAGCGCAAACCAATCGTCCATGAAGAGGGAGCCGCGAAAGATCGTGGACGGGATCCCGCTGCTTTGAAGCTCGCGCTCGACTTCGCGCTTGATGCGGAACGTCTCTACCCTGGCGTCGTGCGGCGTGACGGGCACCGATATGAAGATGAAGCGCCGCACGCCGGCGGTGCGGCAGGCATCGATCAGGTGCCGGTAACCGAGTCCTTCCTCTTCGAAGCTCGTGGAGCCCCTCGGCACGACGGCGTTGGCGGTTGCGACGACGGTCTCGATTCCCCGGCAGGCCGCCTCCACGCTGGCCGCGTCGCGCAGGTCGCCGAAGGCCAGCTCCGCACCGGATCCGTCGAGGGCGTCGCGCGGCGAGACCGGCCGCACGAACGCTCGGACGGGATAACCCGACGCCGTCAGTCGGCGCAGCACCGCCGTTCCGAGCTGCCCGGTCGCTCCCACGACGAGGACCTTGCCCATCACGGCGACTCCTCGATCTCGACTGCGAACCCGGGGGTCAGTCGCAGAGACAGGTGAACGATACGACAGGGCCATTCTTCTCGCGCAAGCCGGTCTCCGACCCGCTTCCAGATCCAGGCGGCGAGGTTCTCGGCCGTCGGCGGCGTCGCCGCGAACTCGGGGACATCGCAGTTCAGGTTGCGGTGATCGAGCGGCCGATCCACCTCTTCCTTCAGGACCCGGTCGAGGTCCGTGAGGTTCACGACCATGCCGGTCGCGGGGTCGGGTTCGCCGATGACGGCCACCTCGAGCTCGTAGTTGTGGCCGTACCCGTGCGGCCCCTCGTCGCCATAGGTGGCGAGGTTCTTCTCCGCGGTCCAGTCCGGGCGCCAGAGGCTGCGGCCGGCGTTGAAGTAGATCGTGCGCGCAAGGCGGATCATGGCGAGGTGACGATCTTACCGGGATTTGCGGCTGCATTAGAATCCCCGGGCGCCAACCGAGGACCGACCATGAACCTCTACTCGACTCCTGCCGAGATCGTGGACGCCCTGATCCAATCGGGTACGGTCCGCCACGACGGCGGCGTCGTGGTCGTAAACCCCGCGCGTTTTCGCGCGGAGATGATCGACGCACTCGTCTGGACGGCCGTCTTCGCGCCGCCCGAGGCGCGCGACGTGGCGCGGCGCGTCATCCGGGAGGCGGCCGAGTCGCTCGGCATCCTTCCAGCTTCGATCCTCCCCCTCTACGAGGCCCGCGGCCGGGGCGAGCTTTCCGGCTTCACGGTGCCCGCGATCAACGTGCGCATCATGTCGTACGACACGGCGCGCGCGGCCTGTCGCGCCGCCGCGGCCATCGAGGCCGGCGCCGTCATCTTCGAAATCGCGCGCAGCGAGATGGGCTACACCGAGCAACGCCCGGCCGAGTACGCCGCCGTCATCCTCGCGGCGGCGATCCGCGAGGGGTGGGAGGGCCCGCTCTTCCTGCAGGGCGACCACTACCAGACGAACCCGCAGAAAATGAAGGAGAACGCCGAAAAGGAGATCGGCGCCATCGAGGCCCTGATCGAAGAGTCGATCCCGGCCGGCTTTCTCCAGATCGACATCGACACCTCGACGCTCGTGGACCTCTCGAAGCCGACGCTCGAGGAGCAGCAGAGGGTCAACGCCGACCTGTGCGCGCGGTTCACGAAGTTCATCCGCGCGCACGAGCCGAAGGCGATGCCCATCTCGATCGGCGGAGAGATCGGCGAGGTCGGCAAGGAGAATTCGACCCCCGAGGAGTTCCGCGCCTACATGAACCTCTACAAGAAGGCGCTCGGGCAGGGCTTGGGGCTCGCGAAGGTCTCCGTCCAGACGGGCTCTTCGCACGGCGGCGTCGTGGCGCCGGACGGCTCGGTCGAGCGGGTCGCGATCGACTTCAACGTCATCCAGGCGATCTCGAAGGTCGCCCGCGAGGAGTACAGGCTCGCCGGGGCCGTCCAGCACGGCGCCTCGACGCTGCCGCCCGAATGCTTCGGGCACTTCCCCGACCACGACTGCGCGGAGATTCACCTCGCGACCGATTTCATGAACACCGTCTACGACCACCCCGCGTTCCCCTATCCCTTGAAGCGCGAGATCGAGCGGTGGCTCGACGAGAACGCCGCCCCCGAGCGCAAGAGGGGCGAAACGCAGGAGCAGTTCCTCTACAAGACCCGCAAGAAGGCGATCGGCCCCTACAAGGAGCAGGTCTGGAACCTGCCCGAGGGAACGCGCTCCGCGATCCGCGACACGCTCGAAAAGAAATTCGCGTTCCTCTTCGGAAAACTGCGCGTTCACGGAACGCGCGACATCGTGCGCAAGTACGTCAAGCCGGTGTCGGTGCATGCCGAGGCGCTCGCGGGCGGCCCGCGCGGCGGCTTCGTGCGCGACGACCAGGCCGGAGATTGATGCCCATGGCCGGAAGACGGAAGACGGTAGACGGTAGACGGAGCCCGACAACCAGCCGATCGCCTCGTCTTCCATCTCCCGTCTCCCGTCTCCCGCAAACGATGACCGCCGTCGTGAAGACGAGGGCGGCGGCGGGGCCGGCGGCGACCGAGGTCCGGCAGGTCCCCGTTCCGATGCCCGGGCAAGCGGAGGTCCTTATCCGGGTGCTCGCGACGGCGATCTGCGGCTCGGACAAGCACATCTACCAGTGGGATGCCTCGATGGCCGGCATGTTCCAGCCGCCGCGCATCTACGGCCACGAGTTCTGCGGCGAGATCGTGGCGTTCGGCCCCGGCGGCAAGAGGCCGCACCTCGAGCAAGGCCAGTACGTCTCCGCCGAGATGCACGTCACCTGCGGCGCTTGCCGGCCCTGCCGCACGGGGCGCCGCCACATCTGCGAGAACACGAGGATCCTCGGGGTGCACGGCGACGGGTGCTTCGCGCAATACGTCGTCGTGCCGGCCTTCAACGTCGTCCCGCTCGACCGGGCGATGATCCCGCCGAAAGTCGGCTCCTTCCTCGACGCGCTCGGCAACGCGGTGCACACGACCCAGGTGGCCGATCTCTCCGGAAAATCCGTCGCCGTGCTCGGCTACGGCCCGATCGGCGCCATGTGCGCCGAGATCGCCCGCATCTCCGGCGCCGCCCGCATCGCGATCACGGAAGTCAACACCCTTGCCGCCGCCCATGCGCGCAAGTGGGCGAAGGCCCGCAAGCTCTCGCATGTCTCGGTCATCGAGCTGCCCCGCACGAAGGACCCCGCCGGGAGCCTGCGCGAAGCCACGGGCGGCGGCGCCGACGTCGTGCTCGAGCTCTCGGGGGCCGAGTCCTCGATCAACCTCGGTCTCGCCGCGGCGCGACCGGGTGCAACCCTCGCGCTGCTCGGCATCCCGCGCCAAAAGAGCGTCACGATCCGCGACTACACGAACGACCTGGTCTTCAAGGGCGTCACGATCCACGCCATCATCGGGCGCCGGATCTTCGACACCTGGATCAAGATGCTCGATCTCTTCCGCGCCGGCCTCGACGTCGAGGACCTCGTCACCAACGAGTTCGAGGGCCTCGAGAAGTTCCACGAGGCCATGGAGCTCCTCGACGACCGGCGGGCGATGAAGGTCGTGTTCTGGCCGAACGGAAGAGTGTAAGGGGCCGCCGCGCCTCTCGCGGCGACCCCCGGCCGCGCGTCTACTGCTTGTCGTAGACCGCGGTGATGTTCATCTCCTTGCCGCTCGCGTCGGTCCCGGTGACGCTGACGGTCCGGCTCTTGCCGTCGCCGGCGACGACGATCTTGCCGGTTGCCGTGACCTTGCCGGCCTTCTTGCTGGTCAAGCTCATCGTGTGTTTGCCGGCCCTCGTGTACGCCCGCGAGTCGGAATTCGGATCGCCGGTGACAGGGTATTCCTTGCCGTCGAACTTGCCCGTCCACTCGTTGTGCGTCGGCTTGCCGTCCTTGTCGACGCCATCCACGGTGACCTTCACCATGTCGCCTGCGGGCGCGTAGACGACAGTGTTGTTCTTCGTCGCCCCCGCGCTGAACTTCGACTTGGCATCGTTCAGCTTCCAGGTTCCCATGTTCGGGTCGGCAGCGAAACAGAGAGCGTAGCCCGCAAGAAACACCACCAGAGATGCTAGGATCGTGCGCGTTTTCATGGATCCTCCTCCTATTTCGAAGCGAATTCTTCGAAGCTGCAGGAGATCTTATTACCACGCGGGGCTCGGGCGCCGTCGCATGAAGCCCGACCGTTCGCCGGTCCGGCCGGCCAACCGCCTCCCCGTACGCGACTTGCGATAGATTCCCCGAAAACCAATTCACGTTGAACGGAGCACCCATGCCCACCAGAAAGCCCCCGAAGCCAGACCCGAGCCAGGAGCTGACCGAGCGGCGGATCGCGGAGTTTGCGGTCGAGGAATCGCGGCTTTCGAACGTGGCATATCGGTTCCAGCTCGTGCCGCGCGAGCGAGTCTGGAAGAACTGGGACCGCACCGAGTTCGAGCCGAACCACTACAAGGTCGCCGGCCTGGCCGGCGTGTGCCTGAAGCGCGACGAGCAGGACAAGGCGCACCGCACGGCCTCCCGCGCGCTCGAAGACCTCGACGACATTCTGTTCGTCGTCGAGGAGCCGGCCGATTCCGTCGTCGTGCGCGGAGCCTCGGGCACTTCCGAGATCGTCCGCCGGCCGACCCTCTGCGCCGAGATCATGGCTACGAGCGAAGGCGCCTTCCGCCGCGCCGTCGAGGCGCTCGAAGCGACTTTCCCCGGCGAACGCGTCGCGGGAAAAATCCTTTCCTAAGAAAGGTAGACACGGGGAGCCGGAACTCATGACCCTCACCGAGCACCTCGCCGGCCAGATGGCCGCGCTGCGGCAGGCCGGCACGTACAAGGAAGAGCTCGTCCTGGAAACGCCCCAGGGGCCGCGGGTCCGGGTCAACGGCCGCGAGGTCGTGATG
>JBGPGG010000105.1:0-10168 GCA_041483715.1 Thermoanaerobaculia bacterium | reverse complement strand
TCGCTCGAGCGACGGCGCGCTGTGTCTCTTCGTCGGCGTCGTGCGCGACGAGAACGAGGGGCGCAGGACGACGGCGATCCAGTACGAGGCGTACGGCCCGATGGCGGAGTCCGAAATGGCCCGCATTGCCGACGGCCTCGCCCGGGAGTACCCGGCCGTTAAAATCGCCATGAAGCACCGCGTCGGACTCCTCTCCGTCGGCGATGCCTCCGTCGCCATCGCCGCAGTTTCTCCGCACCGCGCCGACGCGTTCGCCGCCTGCCGCGCCGCCATCGACCGTGTGAAGACGACGGTCCCGATCTGGAAGAAGGAGTTTCATCCGGATGGCTCGAGCGACTGGGTGGATCCCACGAAGAAGTCGTGAATCCTGAGTCGTGAGTCTCGAGTCGGCTTGTCGAGCCCGCTCACAACTCATGACTCATAACTCACGACTTTCCGGCTTGAACTCGAAGCATCGGATGAAACAATAGCGACAAATGTCGCTTGCAAAGGTGATCGGCCCCGACATCGAGGAGCTGATCCGGGAGAACCCGAAGGAGCTGGCCGCGGCGGTGGCGAACATCCACCCGGCGGATCTCGCGGAGCTCCTGGACGATCTGCCGCGCGAAGACCGCGTGGTGCTCTTCGAGGCGCTGCCGCCCGAGCAGGGCGCCGCGGTGCTCTCGGAGCTCAAGGGCGAAACGCTGCGGCTGATCCTCCACCGCGCCTCCCCTGCCAAGCTCGGCGCCGAGCTCGACCGGCTGCCCGCCGACGAAGTCACGTTCCTCCTCGAGCACCTCACGCAGCGCCAGCGCGAATCCATCGTCGCGAAGATGTCGCCGCGGGACGCGGCCGAGGTCGAGCGGCTGCTGCGCTATCCGCCCCGCACGGCAGGCCGCCTCATGACCGAAAAGTTCGCGACGATCCGGCCCGAGTGGACGGTCGCCGAGACGCTCGACCACTTGAAGCGCATCGACCCCGAGGTCGAGACCGTCCAGAGCCTCTACGCGGTCGACGACACCGGGCTCCTCGTCGGGTACGTGGCGCTGCGCCACCTTTTCCCCGCGCCGCCCGAAAAGAAGATCTCCGAGATGATGGAGCGGCGCCTGCTGACCGTCCGCACCGACGCCCAGCAGGAAGAGGTCGCGCGCCTCGTGTCGAAGTACGACGTCCACGCGATCCCGGTGGTCGACGAAGAGAACCGCCTGCTCGGGATCGTCACCGTGGACGACGTCATCGACATCATGATCGAGGAACAGACCGAAGACGCCCTGCACATGGGCGGCGTCTCGGCCACGGAAGAGACCGTCGAGCAGGGCTACTTCGCGACGAAGCCCTTTCGCAACGTGCGCCTGCGGTTCAACTGGCTGCTCCTGATGTTCGTCACCGAGACCTTCACGGGCACCGTGCTGCGCCACTACGAGGGCGAGCTGGCCAAGGTCGTGGCGCTTTCGTTCTTCATCCCGCTGCTGATCGGCACCGGCGGAAACTCCGGATCCCAGACCGTCACGACGATCGTACGCGGCCTCGCCGTCGGAGAGATCCGGATGCGCGATTTCGCCCGGGTCCTGTTCCGCGAGGCCGGCAGCGGCCTCGTGCTCGGGTTGATGCTCGGCATCGTTGGATTCGGCCGCGCCATGCTCTGGGGCTCGACGGTACCCCTGGCCCTGACCGTGGGCGTCTCGATCCTCGCGATCTGCGCCTGGGCCAATACGGTGGGCTCGATGATTCCGCTCCTCGCGACCGCCTTCAAGATCGACCCGACCGTCATGTCCGCGCCTCTGATCGCGACCCTGGTGGATGCGACCGGCCTCATCATCTATTTCACGATCGCCAAGAGCTTCCTGGGGCTGTAGCACCCTCATCAATCCTGATAGGATCGCGCGTTCCGACAGAACCGAGGAGGCCTCATGAGCACGCCCGCAAAGACCCGCGACTGGACGAGCCCCGAGCTCGATCACCCGGTCATCAACTACCGCGTCGCCGACGGCATCGCCGTCATCGAGATGGACGACCCGCCGGCCAACACCTACACCTACGCCATGAACCGGCAGCTGGACGAGGCGATCCTGAAAGCCCGCTTCGACGACGACGTCCACGTCATCGTCCTGCGGGGCAAGGGCGACCGCTTCTTCTCGGCCGGCGCGAACATCGGCATGCTCAACGCCGTCTCCCCGGGCTTCAAGTACTTTTTCTGCCTGCACGCGAATGAGATGCTGCTGCGCCTCGAGCACACGCCCAAGCTCGTCATCGCGGCGCTCAACGGCCACACGGTCGGCGGCGGCCTCGAGATCGCGATGGCGGCGGACCTGCGCATCGCGCGCAAGGACGCCGGCAAGATCGGCCTTCCGGAAGTCACCCTCGGCGTGCTGCCCGGCACGGGCGGGACAGCGCGCCTCGCGAAGATGATCGGCAAGTCGAAGGCGATCGAGCTGATGGTCACCGGCAACACGTTCTCCTTCGAGGAGGCGCTCGAGCTCGGGATCGTCAACCAGGTCATCGACGCGACCGCCGACCAGTGGTGGGAGCAAGTCATGGACTACGCGCGGCAGTTCGTGCCGCCGCACAAGGCGTCCAAGGCCGTCGGCCGCATCAAGCGCTCGGTGCAGTCGGGCTGGGACCTCCCGCTCGAGTCGGCACTCGCGGTGGAGCGCGAGCTCCAGCAGCTGCTCTTCCAGAGCGACGACGCCAAGGAAGGCATCGCCGCCAACCAGGAGAAGCGCGTTCCCAAGTTCAAGGGGAAGTAGCTCCTGAAGACCGACCTCTTCATCAACGGCGCGTTCGTCCCCGCCGCTTCGGGCAGGCGATTTCCGACGGTGAACCCAGCGACGGGCGAAACGATCGCCGAAGTCGCCGAAGCCGGCAAGGAAGACCTCGACCGCGCCGTCGCCGCGGCGCGCGCGGCGTTCGAATCCGGGCCCTGGGCGTCCATGAAGCCGCGGCAACGCGGGCGCATCCTGATGCGCGCCGCCGAAATGCTTCTCGCCCGCACCGACGAGTTCGGCAAGGTCGAGACGCAGGACAACGGCAAGCCCATCTTCGAGGCGGCCCGGATCGACATGCCGGCCGCCGCGGAATGCCTCTCCTACTTCGGCGAATACGCCGACAAGCTCTACGGCGACACGTTCCCGGGCCGCACGGACGCCTTTCTCCTGACCTTGCGCGAGCCCATCGGCGTCGTCGGAGCGATCACGCCGTGGAACTTCCCGCTGCTCCAGGCCATGTGGAAGATCGCGCCGGCGCTCGCGCTTGGAAACGCGATCGTGTTGAAGCCCGCCTCCCTCACGCCGCTCACCGCGTTGATGCTCGCGGAGCTGCTGACCGAGGCGGGCCTGCCGCCCGGCGCCTTCAACGTGATTCCCGGGCCCGGCGCCGTCGTCGGCCGGGCCATGGCAGAGCACGCCGGCATCGACAAGATCTCCTTCACGGGCGAGACCGAGACGGGCAAGTCCATCCTGCGGGCGGCCGCCGGGACCGTCAAGCGCGTATCGATGGAGCTCGGCGGCAAGTCCCCCAACATCGTCTTCGCCGACGCCGACCTCGACGCGGCCGCCAGGGGCGCGATCAACGCGATCTTCTACGGCAAGGGCGAGCTCTGCTCGGCGGGCTCGCGCCTGCTCGTCGAAGAGTCGATCCACGACGCGCTGATGGAGAAGGTCGTCGACCGCGCGAAGAAGATGGTGCCCGGCGATCCGCTCGATCCGAAGACGCGGCTCGGATCCCTCGTTTCCGAGAAGCAGCGCGAAAACGTCGCGCGTTACGTCGAGAGCGGCCGGAAGGAAGGCGCCAGGCTCGTGGCCGGCGGCAACTCGGCCTCTATCAACGGAAAGGGCGCGTTCTTCGAGGCGACGGTCTTCGACGGCGTCACGCCGCAGATGACGATCGCGCGCGAGGAGATCTTCGGGCCCGTGCTGGCGACGCTGACGTTCAAAACGGAAGAGGAAGCCGTCGCCATCGGCAACAACACGATCTACGGGCTCGCCGCGGCCGTCTGGTCGCACGACATCAAGAAGGCCCTCCGGACGGCGAAGGCGCTCGAGGCCGGGACCGTCTGGATCAACGCCTACAACTTCTACGACCCGGGCCTGCCCTTCGGCGGCTACAAGGAGTCGGGCTTCGGCCGTGAGCGCGGCCACTACGCGCTCGAGGAATACACGCAGGTCAAGTCGATCTGGGTCGACCTGAGCGGGGTCTGACCCCCGAAGGGGGTCTGACCCCAGGTTCTGTCAGGCCGGGATCACTTCCAGGTGATCTTCGCCGGTGCCGATCACGGCCGTCAGCGGAATCCTCGCGTCGAAGGTCACGAGTCTCCCGCCCTTCTTCTTCGCGAGGCCGAGGAGGTAGACGTCCGTGAGCTGCCGGTGCGTCGGGGCGCGTGCGCGCCGGAACAGACGCTCGTCCCTCAGCGAAACCGCGTCCTCCCAGAATACGTGCCCGCCGCTCGCGCAAAGGGCGTCGAGGCGCTTGAGGATTCCCGCCGAGCCCTCGGGCGCCTCGAGGTAGGCCGGATTCGCCAGGATCCGCACGAGCCCGTTCTCGGTCAGCGGGCACGTGGCCCAACCGGAGCCGCGATGGGCCGCAAACCACTGGTGAGCCGCTTCGTGATGGACGTGGTCGGGGTCGAAGAGGGCGACGAGCACGTTGACGTCCAGCAGCGCGACGCTCCTCACCCCTCGTCTCGCAGGCGGTTGACCAGGGCCAGGGTCGGCCGTGGGCTCCCCTTCGGGCGGCGAGGCAGCACCGGGACCCCGTTTCGCACCCTCGACGCACGCTTTGGCTCGAGCGCGGCGCGGGCCAGATCCGAGAGGACTCGTCCCGCCGTGGTCGCGCGCCGCGACGCGATCTCCTTGGCCACCAGGAGAACGTCCTCGTCGATGTCGAGCGTGGTTCGCATCGCCAGATCATCACGCATCACACATCTGATGTCAAGCCGACGCGGCCGCGCCCGCCCGCGCGAACCGCTGCGGTATCGTCGGCGCGGACGGAGGCGCCACCGATGTTCGACCCCAAGATCCTTTCCGGCCGATCCATCCTCGTTACCGGAGGTGGTTCCGGCCTGGGCCTCGCAATGGCGAGAACGTTCGCCGCGCACGGGGCCAGGGTGACGATCGCGGGCCGCAAGCGCGAACGGCTCGAGGACGCATCGAAGGAGATCGCCGAGGCGGCGCGCGAAGGAGGCGAGGTCGCCTTCTTCGCCGCGGATGTCCGCGACCCGGGCGACGTCGAGAAGCTCGTTTCTCACGCCGTTTCCCGCTTCGGCAAGCTCGACGGCCTCGTCAACAACGCCGCCGGAAATTTCCTCGCCTTTTCCGAAGAGCTGACGCCCAACGGCTTCGACGCTGTCGTGCGCACGGTGCTCTACGGCTCGATCAACTGCACGCTCGCCCTCGGCCGGCACCTACTCGAGCGCAAGGCCCCGGGCGCGGTCGTCTCGATCGTGACGACGTACGCCTGGACCGGCACCGCCTACGCGCTGCCCTCGGCCTGCGCCAAGGCGGGAGTCCTCGCGATGACGCGCTCGCTCGCCGTCGAGTGGGGGCACGCGGGCATCCGGTTGAACGCGATCGCGCCCGGCCCGATCCCAACTGAGGGCGCTTTCTCGCGCCTCATTCCAAATGCGCAGGCCGAGAAGGCCGTCCTCGACCGCATCCCCCTCGCGCGCTTCGGGCGCAAGGAGGAGATCGCGAACCTCGCGACGTTCCTTCTCTCCGACCTCTGCCCCTACCAGACCGGCGACTGCGTCACGATGGATGGCGGCGAATGGCTCGCCGGCGCGGGCGAGTTCTCGGACTACCGCAAGGTCCCCCGCGCGATGCTCAAAGCCGGCTTCGACGCGATGAAGCCGAAGAAGAGTTAGACGGCACGGAGGGCATGGCGTCGTGATCACCCTTCGTTGCACGCAGAGGTTGCTGAAACGTCTGCGAGTGAAGCCCTCGCGGCGGCGACGATTTCGCGATAGGCTGCCCGGCAATATCGGGACGCTACCCAGAGCGCCCCTCTTGTCGCGTCCTCAGACAGGACGCAGGAGGTATCGGATGGCCGTGCGTCGTATTTCCCCGTTTCTCGTCGTCCTCGCCCTCAGTGTCGCCGCGGGAGCGGCATCCGCCCAGACCTGGAGCCCGGAGCAGCAGGAAATCTGGCGATTCGAAGAGCTGCAGTGGAAGATGAGCGCCGAAAAGGACATGACCTGGATCGACAAGATGGTGCACCCGAACCTCAGCATCTGGGAGGTGAATCAACCGGCGCCGCAGAACAAGGCCTCCCTGACGCGCTGGAACCGCTACTCCAACTCGAGCAGCACGATCCTGGAGCAGGAAATCTTTCCGACGTCGATCACGATCACCGGCAACGTCGCCGTCGTGCAGTATCACTACACGATCGCGCGAGAGAACTACCAGAAAACGCGCGAAACCGTGACGGGCCACTGGACGGACATTTTGGTCAAGGACGGCGGCCGCTGGCTGTTCCTGGCCTGGGCCGGTGGAGACGACCCCAAGAAGTAGCGCGTGAGCGAGAAGCCTTGCGCTCTCTTTCGCGACGGAGCGCGGGAGCCGCCTGGGATCGGCTCCCGCCTTCTACGCGAACGCCTCCGCGAGAAACTGCTCGAGCTCCCGCTTGTGGACGGCGGCGTTGCCCGTCGCCGGCGAGGGCGAAGCGGCGCGGCCGACGTAGCGTAGCGTCTGGCCCGAGAAATCCGATGAGCGCTCCTTGACAAAGGACCACGCGCCCATGTTCCTCGGCTCCTCCTGCACCCACACGCCGTCGCGCACGCGCGGATAGCTGGCGAGGATCGCCTTCAACCGCTCCTGCGGGAAGGGATAGAGCTGCTCGAGGCGTACGATTGCGGTGCGGGCGTCGCCCCGCTTTTCCTTCTCGCCGCGCAGGTCGTAATAGACCTTGCCCGAGCAGAAGAGGACGCGCTCGATCGAACCGCGATCGGCGACCTCGGGGTCGTCGAGGACCACGCGGAACCCGCCCGCGGTGAGCGCCTCGAGCGGCGACGCGGCCGCCGGCAGCCGCAGCAGGCTCTTGGGCGAGAACAAAATGAAGGGCTTCGCCATGGGCTGACGCATCTGGCGGCGCAGCATGTGGAAGTACTGCGCGGGCGTCGTCGCGTTGACGATCTGCATGTTCCCGTCGGCGCAGAGCTGGAGGTACCGCTCGAGGCGCGCGCTCGAATGCTCAGGCCCCTGGCCCTCGGAGCCGTGCGGCAGGAGCATGCCCATGCGCGTTGTCTGGCGCCACTTGTCCTCGGCCGAGGCGATGAACTGGTCGACGATGACCTGGGCACCATTGGCGAAATCGCCGAACTGCGCCTCCCACATCACGAGCGCCTCGGGCCACTCGACGCTGTAGCCGTAGTCGAACCCGAGCACCGCGAACTCCGAGAGCGGGCTGTCGCAGGCCTCGAACGGCGCCTGCTTCGGATCCAGTGTTGCGAGCGGCCCCCAGATCTCCCCCGTCGCCGTATCGTGCAGGAGCGCGTGCCGCTGCGAAAAGGTTCCGCGGCTCGAGTCCTGGCCGCTGATGCGGATGGGAGTCCCCTCGAGCAGGAGCGAGCCGAACGCCAGGGCCTCGGCCGTCCCCCAGTCGAGCGAGAGCGCGCCTTGCGCCATCTTCGCGCGGCGTGCGAGCTGCTGGACCATCTTGGGGTTCAGGTGGAACCCCGGCGGCACGGTCGTGAGCACGCGTCCGATCCGGGCGAGCGTCTCGCGGGCGACGCCGGTCTCCATCTCGACCACGGCACCATCGCCCTGCGCGGCGGAAGGGGCCGCCGTGCGGGGCCTCTGCGCCGCCGCCTTGGCCGCGGCAAGCGCCGCCTCGTACTGGACGAGCTGCCGCGCCTCCAGCTCGCGCACTTCCTCCTCCGTGAGGACGCCGTCTAAGACGAGCCTCCGGGCGTAGAGCGTCCGCACGCCGGGGTGCGCCTCGATCGCGCGGTACATGAGCGGCTGCGTGTACGTCGGCTCGTCGCCCTCGTTGTGACCGTGGCGGCGGAAGCCGATGAGATCGATGACGACGTCCTTGTGGAACTCCTGCCGGTAGTCGAGCGCGATCTCGAGGACCCGGTACGCCGCCTCCGGATCGTCGGCGTTGACGTGGAAAATCGGGACCTGGTTGATCTTCGCGACGTCCGTCGAGTAGACCGACGAGCGCCCCTTCGAGGGCGGCGTCGTGAAGCCGATCTGGTTGTTGACGACGATGTGGATCGTGCCGCCCGTACGGTAGCCCGGCAGGTTCGCGAGGTTCAGGACCTCGGCGACCATTCCCTGGCCGGCGAAGGCTGCGTCGCCGTGGAGCAGGACGGGCAGGACGCGCTTCCAGGCCTCGGGCCCATGGCCCGCCGTCCTTTCCTGCTTGGCCCGCACGACGCCCTCGACCACCGGGTCCACCGCCTCGAGGTGCGACGGATTCGACTCGACCTGGATCGCGACGTCCCGGCCCGATTCGGACCGGCGCGTCGTGCGCGCGCCCTGGTGGTACTTGACGTCCCCTTCGTCGGCCGGGAAGTCCGGATGGACCACGCCCTCGAAACCGCTGAAGATGCGCTCGGCCGAGTTGCCGACGACGTTGGCGAGGATGTTCAGCCGGCCACGGTGCGACATCCCGATGACGACCTCGTCGATTCCGCGCAGGGCAGCGCCCTCGACGAGCCGGTCGAGCAGCGGGATCGCCGTGTCGCAGCCCTCGACGGAGTAGCGCCGCTGGCCGAGGAACTTCGTGCCGAGGAAGCGCTCGAACTCCTCGGCCGCGATGAGCTTGGCGAGCAGGCTCTTGCGCACATCCTTCGGGAGCGGGCCCGAGTTGGCCGCCGCGGCCACGCGCTCTCGGATCCAGTACTTTTCGGTGGGGCTCGAGATGTGCCGGTACTCGGTCCCGATCTTGCCGCAGTAGACGCGGCGCATCACCGCGATGATCTCCCGCAGCGGCAGCCGGTCGCCGCCCTTGAGCCCTCCGGTCCAAAACTCACGGTCGAGGTCCCAGATGGTCAGGCCGTAGGTCTCGAGATCGAGCTCGGGGTGGTGCGCGATCGGCCGCGTGCGCAGCGGATCGATGTCGGCGAGCAGGTGCCCGCGCACGCGGTAGGCGTTGATGAGCTCGAGCACGCGGGCCTGCTTGGCGACCTCGTCGGTGTGGCCGTCGGAGAAGACCGGCGGGTTCTTGTCGACCTCCCAGCCGAGCGGCTGGAAGGGAATGCCGAGGTCGGCAAACACGCCCTCGTAGAAGCCATGCTCGCCGAGCAGCAGCTCTTCGACGCGCGCGAGAAAGGCGCCGGACTCTGCGCCCTGGATGATGCGGTGGTCGTAGGTGGAGGTGAAGGTCACGACCTTGGAGATGGCCAGCAGCGAAAGCATCGCCGGCGCCATCGCCCGAAACTGCGCGGGGTACTCGATGGCCCCCGTCGCGATGATCGCGCCCTGCCCCGGCATCAGGCGCGGCACCGAGGCCGTCGTGCCGAGCGTGCCGGGGTTCGTGAGCGAGATAGTTGTCCCCTCGAAGTCGGAGACCTTGATCTTGCCCGTGCGTGCGCGCGTCACGACGTCGTCGGCGGCCGCCGCGAACTCGGCGAAGGTCATTTTCTCAACGCCCTTGACGTTCGGGACGAGGAGCGTACGCGATCCGTCCGCCTTCGGCACGTCGACGGCCAGGCCGAATCGGACCTCGTCGCGGCGCACGCGCGCGGGCTCGCCGCTCGAGCCGTCGAAGGCGTCGTTCATCGCGGGAAAGGACTCGAGCGCCTGGATCACGGCCCAGGACACGAGGTGGGTGAAGGACACCCTCGACTGCTCGCTCGCGGACCGGTGCTCGTTGATCAGCCGGCGGTTCTCGTCCGCGAGCTTGATCGGGACCTGGCGCTGCGTCGTCGCTGTCGGGACGCCGAGGCTCGCCTCCATGTTCTCCGCGATCCGCAGCGCGGCCCCGCGAAGGGTCGCGCGTTCGCCCTCGACGACCGGACCGAGGGGGGTCGCAGGGCTCGCCGGCGCGGCGGGGACGGGCGGGGCGGCCGCCTGCGGCTCCTGCTCGCCGAAGCGCTCCCGGAAATACCGGCGCCACTCGTCGTCCACCGCGGCCGGGTTCGTGCGAAAGCGATTGAGCAGCTCGGCGACGTAGCTGGCGTTGCCGCCGAACTCGGCCAGGAGCTCGTCGGACAGGTCGATCTCGGGCGTTCGGGTAGACATGAGGAGCG
>JBGPGG010000104.1:0-10176 GCA_041483715.1 Thermoanaerobaculia bacterium | reverse complement strand
GAGCCAGGTTGGATTCGGGTCCTCCGACTGGATGTTCCAGCCGCCGCCGAGCGCCTTGTAGATGTCCACGTAGTCGTTCAGGAGGTCGAGGCGCGCGCGCACGAGGGCGAGCTCGGAGGGAAAGAGGAGCTGCATCGCGTAGAGGACCTCGAAGTAGTTCGAAAGGCCGCTGAAGTAGCGCAGCTGGGAGAGGCGGACCATTTCCCGGTAATCGGAGACGGTGCGGTCGAGCTCTTTCACCGAGGCGATGATCTTCTCGCGGGCGTAGAGAACCGTCGTCGTCTCGGCGAAGGCGCCCGTCACCGTCTGCTCGTACTGGACCCTTGCCTGCTCCCACTGCGCATAGGCCACGTCGTACTGGCTCCGCAGCCGGCCGCCCTGGAAGATCGGGCCGAGGAGCCCGGCGGCGATCGACCACGCCTTGCCCGCCGGAAAGAGATTGTTGACGTCCGGGCTGACGGCGCCGAAAAGGCCCGTGAGGCTGATCGTCGGGAAGAAGTTCGCGACCGCCACGCCCACCAAAGCGTTCGCGGCGACGAGATTCTGCTCGGCCTGCCGGATGTCCGGGCGTCGCTGGAGCAGCTCGGAGGGAAGCCCTGCCGGGATGTCCGGGGGAAGCGGCTGCCGGTCCACCCCCTCGCCGCGCGCGACCGCGGCCGGGTTGCGTCCGAGCAGGAGGTTGAGAACGTTTTCCGTGGCCTCGATGCGGCGCTCGATCTCGGGCACCTGCGCAGCGACCTGGCCGAGGGCGGCGCCGGCATACGAGGTCTCGAGAGCGGAGGCCGCCCCCTCCTCGAGCTTCCGGTTAAAAAGGTCGTAGGTCTCTTGGAAAGACGCGACGGTCTTCCTCGTGATGACGAGCTCCGCGTCGAGCTCGCGCAGCGCGAAGTAGGTCCGCGCGACCTCGGAGACGAGCGAGAGCAGCACGCCGCGGCGGGCACCCTCGGTCGCGAGGTACTGGGCCTTCGCGGCCTCGTTCAGGCGGCGGATCCGGCCCCACAGGTCGAGCTCCCAGCCGAAGTTGACGTTGACGTCATTCAGGTTCCCGGTCGCGGTGCTGTACGGCGGGACGAACACCGAATTGCTGCCGCGGGACCACTGGGCGCCGTAGCCGATCTGCGGGAAGAACTCCGAGCGCGCGATTCCGGCCCGGGCGCGGGCCTCGTCCACGCGTGCCGCCGCGATCTGGACATCGAAGTTGTTGCGGAGCGCCTCGTCGATCAGCTGCTGGAGCACCGGGTCGCCGAACACGTCCCACCAGGGCTGGTCGGCGAGCGAGGGCGCTGGTGCCGGCGGTCCCTGCACTTCCCGGTACTGGTCGGGGGCCGTCACGGGCGGCTGCTTGTAGTTCGGGCCGACGGCGCAGCCGATCAGGAGGGCGAGGACGACGAGGGATGCCGCGAGTCTCTTCACGTCAGTGCCCTCCGCCCGCCGGGCTCGTTCCGGGCGCCGGAGGCGTCGCGGGAGCCGCCGCCGGGGCCTCTCCGCGGTGCGCGAGCTTCTCGATCGCGACGAAGAGGAAGGGAATGATGAATATGGCGATGCCGGTCGCAAACCCCATCCCGACGATGACGACGGTTCCGAGGATCTTGCGCGACTCGGCGCCCGAGCCGGAGGCGATCCACAGTGGAACGCAGCCGAGCATGAAGGCAAACGAGGTCATGAGGATCGGCCGCAGGCGCAGCTTCGCTCCCTCCAGGGCGGCGTCCACGACCTCGCGCCCCTTCTCGAGCTCCGCCTTGGCGAACTCGACGATGAGGATCGCGTTCTTCGCCGAGAGGCCGATCAGCATGATCAGCCCGATCTGGGCGTAGACGTCGAGGTCGAAACGCCGGAAGACGAGCCCGGTGAAGGCGCCGAGGATGGCGACCGGCACCGAGAGAAGGACGCTGAAGGGCAGGGACCAGCTCTCGTAGAGGCCCGCCAGGATGAGGAAGACGAAGATGAACGACAGGGCGAAGACCGCGCCGCCGGTTCCCTCGGCCTTCTTCTCCTGGTACGAGAGGTCCGACCAGGAGTAGCCGATCTCGCGCGGCAGGACCTCCTTCGCCACCTCTTCCAGCGCTGCCATCGCCTGCCCGGAGCTGTACCCGGGGGCCGAGTTGCCGATGAGTTTGGCCGCGCGGTCGAGGTTGAAGTGGTTGGTGTACTCGGGTCCGGACACGGGCTCGGTCGTCAGGAGCGCCGAGAGAGGCACCATCTGTCCGTCGTTATTCCGCACGAAATAGTTGGCGAGGTCGGCCGTCTTCGTGCGGTCGGAGCCTTCGGCCTGGAGGAAGACCATCCACTGCAGACCGAAGCGATTGAACTGGTTGAGATAGAGCCCGCCGAGATAGGCCTGAAGCGTCTGGTACACGTCGGCCAGAGGCACGCCCTGTTTCAGGACTTTGTCCCGATTGACGTTGGCGTAGACCTGCGGAACGCCCGAGCTGAAGAGGGGCACCGGCCGCGAGAGCTCGGGCCGCTTCGCGCAGGCCGCCAGGAATTTCTGCACGTTTTCCGCGAGGAACTGGACGCTGCCTCCGCTCTTGTCCTGGAGCCAGAACGAGAAACCTCCCGACTGGCCGAGGCCGGGAATCGACGGAGGTGGAAAGGCGAAGCCGAGCCCTTCGGGCAGGCCGATCGCGAGCTCCCCGTTGATCCGGCGCATGATCGCGGAGGCCTGCAGCTCCGGGGTCTTTCGCTCCTCCCAGGGCTTGAGCGCGACGAAGGCGAAGGCGTAGTACGTGGCGTTGGTCTGCGCGAGCAGGCTGTACCCGATGATCGACGTCGTGTATTCGACGCCGGGCGTCTTCGCGAGCAGCTCCTCGACCTTGCGGCAGGCGGCGTCGGTCCGCTGGCGCGAGGCGGCGTCGGGCAGGGTGAGATTCAGAAAGAAGTAGCCCTGGTCCTCTTCGGGGAGGAAGCTTGCGGGCAGTCTCTTGCCGACGATGGCGTCCGCGACGACAAAGCCCGCGAGGATCGCGACGGCGATGAGAGACTTTCGAATGAGAGCGTGGGAGAGGTCCACGTACCCGTGCGTCAGCTTCAGGAACCATCGGTTGAACGCCGCGAAGAAGCGGGCGAGCAGGCCCTTCGACTCTTTGCGGGGGCGCAGCAGCATGGCCGAGAGCGCGGGGGAGAGTGTGAGCGCATTGAAGGCCGAGATCGCCACCGAGATGGCGATCGTGACGGCGAACTGCTTGTTGAGGCGCCCCTGGATTCCGCCCATGAAGGCGACCGGGATGAAGACCGAGCAGAGGATGAGCGCGATCCCGACGACGGGGCCGGACACTTCCTCCATCGCCTTCAGGGTCGCGTCCTTGGGCGAGAGCCCCTTCTCGATATGGTGCTCGACCGCTTCGACGACGACGATGGCATCGTCCACGACGAGGCCGATCGCGAGAACGAGGCCGAAGAGCGAAAGCGTGTTGATCGAAAAGCCGAGGAGCGGGAAGAACGCGAAGGTGCCGATGAGCGAGACCGGGACCGCGATCATGGGGATGAGCGTGGCGCGCCAGTTCTGGAGGAAGAGGAAGACGACGAGGATGACGAGCACTATGGCCTCGACGAGGGTGTGCTCGATCTCCTTCATGCCCTCCGTGACCGGAAGGGTCGTGTCGAGCGAGATCGTGTACTCGAGGTCGGTCGGGAACTTCTGCTTGAGCTCCTCGAGGGCCTTCTTGATGCCGTCGGCGACGGCGATGGCGTTGGATCCGGGCGTCTGGTAGAGGGCGATAGCCGCCGTGGGCTTGCCGTTCATCCGCGCAACCTGCGAGTAGGAGAGGGCGCCGAGGTCGATCCGCGAGACGTCCTTCAGGCGCACGACCGAGCCGTCGGGATTGGCGCGTACGACGATCTCCCCGAACTGCTCCGGGGTCTCGAGCCGTCCCTGGGCGCGGACCGTGTAGGTCATCTCCTGGCCTCGCGGGGCGGGCTCGCCGCCGATCTGGCCGGCCGGGTTGACGGTGCTCTGCTTCTGCACGGCGTTGTAAAGGTCGGGGACCGTGATGCCGAGCTTGGAGAGTAGGTCCGGCTTGACCCAGATCCGCATGGCGTAGTTGCCGGCGCCGAACATCGTGATCTGGCCGACACCCCGCACGCGGTAGAGCGGATTGTTCAGATTAATGGAGGCGTAGTTGGCCAGAAAGAGAGCGTCGTAGCTGCCCTTGGGCGAGTAGAGCGACACGACGAGCAGGGGAATCCCCATGGACTGCTGCACGGTCATGCCGTAGTTGGTGACTGCGGACGGAAGGCTGGCCGTCGCCTGGGACAGGCGGTTCTGGGTGTTGACCTGGTCGATGTCCACGCTCGAGTCGATGTCGAACGTGACCTGCAGCATCATCGTGCCGTTGTTGGAGTTCGTGGACTGCATGTAGAGCATGTCCTTGACGCCGTTCATCTGCTGCTCGATGGGCGTGGCGACGGACTTCTCGATCGTGACGGCGTCGGCCCCGGTGTAGGTCGCGTTGACCGAGATCAGGGGCGGAGCGATGTTCGGGAACTGGGCGATCGGCAGGCCCTGCATCGCGACGAGGCCGGCGATGACCGTGATGATGGCGATCACGATCGCCACGATCGGGCGATTGATGAAGAACTTGGCCACGGTCTAGTTTCCCGACTTCGGCTCGGCGGCCTTTTCGCCCGCTGAGGTCGGCGCCGCTTCGCCGGAAACCGGTTTGGGGTTGACCTCCATGCCGGGCCGGACCTTCTGGACACCCTCGACGACGATCCGATCACCGGTCGAGAGGCCTTTGGAAATCACCCACAGGCTTCCGACGCGCGGGCCGGTCTCCACCGGCCGGATCTCGACCTTGTTGTCCGCTCCCACGACGGCGACCTGGAACATGCCCTGGAGCTCGGAGACCGCGCGCTGCGGCACGAGGATGGCGCCCTTCTTGAGATCGACGGCCACCCGCACCTTGCCGTACTGGCCTGGGCGGAGAAGGTTGTCCGGGTTCGGGAAGATCCCGGCGATCTGGATCGTCCCGGTCTTGACGTCCACCTCCCGGCCGGCGAGGAACGGGTCGCCGCGGTGCGGGTAGACCGAGCCGTCGGCGAGCAGCAGCTCGAGGTTGCCTTTCTCCCTGGCCGCCTCCGCCGCCGTGATCTGGTCCACCGGGCCGCGCTTTTTAGCCCAGGCCATGTACTCGAGCTCGCTCGGGTTGAAATACACCTTGATCGGGTTGACCTGCGAGACCGTCGTCATCACAGTCTGCGGGCTGATGAGCTGGCCGACCTGCGCCTTCGCGATCCCGGCGATCCCGGCGATCGGGGAGACGACCTTCGTCCAACCGAGGTTCAACTGCGCCTTCTCGAGGCCCGCTTGCGTCGCCTCGACGTTGGCTTGCGAGGTTCGCTCCTGGGTGATGGCGTCGTCGAGCTCCTGCTGGCTGACCGCCTTCTGCGCGGCGAGCGGCGTGTAGCGGGCGACCTTCGTCTTCGCGTTGGCGAGCGTGGCCTGGTACTGCGCGAGATTGGCTTTGGCCTGGTCGTAAGCCGCCTGGGACTGGCGGGGGTCGATCTCGAACAGCGCGTCCCCGGGGCGGACGAGAGAGCCCTCCTTGTAGAGCTGCTTGAGGAGGTACCCCTCGACTTGAGGCCGGATCTCGGCGTTCACGAAGCCGTCGAGCGTGCCAACCCAATCCTGGTAGATCGGCACGTCCTTCTGGATGACCGGCGCTACGTCCACGTCCAGGATCAGAGGCTTCGGGGGCTCCTTCTTGCCGCAGCCGAGGCAAAGAGCGGCAGCACCTCCGAGCAGGAAGGCGAGGTTGAAGAGTCGAATCCGCCGGGTCCCGAAATGCATGTGTTCCTCCCGAGAAACGTCCGCGAAACATATCAGCCCCGGAAGAGTGTCTATCGCGCGCGCAGCGTCCAGCCCAGCATGAAAAGGCCGGCGGCGGAGATCCAGCCGCCGCCGGCCCGGACGACGATGCGGGCCCAGGCCGCGCTCAGGGCGAACGCAAGCCCGAAGAGGGCGAGCCGGAGCTTCATTGCCCGAGGCGTGCGAGGGCGTCGCGCAGCGGCGCGCTGGAGATCTGGAGCATGCCCTCGAAGGGCCGGTCCATCTCGAGGATCAGGAAGATTGCGCACGAAACCGAGAGTGCGCAGACGAACAGAGTCGCCGTGACGGTGGCGTTGGGAGGCGCGAACAGGCCGAAGCTCAGGAAGATGATTGCGAGCCAGAAGACGACCACGACGAGCAATGCCGTGGAAACCGAGCTGCCGCGCTGCATGAACATCAACCAGCGGGTCTGGCCGAGGTCGATGGCCATGCTGGAGGCCTGCGCCTGGAGCGAGCGCTGGATCTCGTCTTTCGGCGAGAGCTCCTGGATCCGGTCGTAGACAGCGTCGCCCCGGGCCGCCACCGGCCTCACCGGCGGTGCCTGACTCGGGCCCTTCGACCAAATCTGATCGAGTCCGCGGGCGACGGCGGCGCGCAGCGCCGCCCGGGCGTCCTTCGTCTCCGGCCCGTAGTGGGCCAGGACGGTGTCGAGAAAGGCGATCCGGGAAGTCACCTGCGTCAGCTCGCTCTTCTGCGTGTCGTACGAGCTCTTCGCCGAAGCGATCAGCATGCCGAGCAGCAGGGCGGACATGGTCGCGATCAGCCCCATGCCGAGCTTGACCACGTCCCGCGACTCGGTGCTCCGATGATGCTCGGGCAGAACGGCGCGCAGAGCCATGCCGGCGAGCGCGCCTCCGAAGACGCACGCAAGAACGACGAGGCTGATCGAGAGAGGGCTCATGGCTTTCCTTTCGCTGGCGCGGCGGGGGCCTTTTCCGGCGGCGCCGGCAGGACGAGCTCGAAGGCGCGGCCCCGGCCGATCGTGAAACCCCCGCCGAGCACGTTCCGTATCATGATTTCGCCAGTTCCCTCGCGAACGTCGCGGAATCGACCACCCGTACGCCCGCCGACACGAGGAAGGAGAAGTGTCGCGAGTTGTCGGTGACCACGAGCTTGACTCCTGCTTGCCGGGCGATCTCGCCGATGTGCGCGTCGTAGACTCGCCCGCCGATCACACGTCCTCCGGTCAGCCTGCGGAAGAAGGGGACATAGGATTCGCTCGGCAACTGAAGCACCTGGAACCGCTTGATGATTTCCTCTTCGATCAGTCGCTGGGCATCTGCGGGTGAGAGCCGGTACTCTTCGGGCAGCCGCGTGGCGACCGCGTAGAACTCGAGGCAGCAGTGCCATGCGGTGCGAGGCCGGCGGGCCCGGCCTTCGGCCACGGCCGTCATCACCTCCTGTGCGTGCCGCGATGCGGGGGAGAGCTCGATGAGCCCGGCCAGGAGAACGCTGGTGTCGAGGAAGGCACCCGCTACCAGGGCCAACGGTTGCGCTCCTCTTCCACGAGGGCAGCGATGTCCAGCGACGGCAGATCGCGAACCGGCACGGTCGGTCGGGCGACCAGGCGCCGCCCCACCCTGACCAGGCGAGGCCCGGAAACCCGCCGAAAGAGCCGGACCGACGTGTCATCGAGCACAACCTCCAACTCCGAGCCCGGCGTCAGACCGGCGCGCGCCCGAAGGGGGGCCGGTATCACCACACGTCCCGCCTTATCGATGGTTGTACGCATGCCATTAGATTACCATATTGCTGGCACGGCTCCCGGTCAGAACTTCCGCCGCCTCCAATAGCCCGGTCGCCTCTTGGCGTGCGCGACCGCGTAGACTTCGACTGACCTCTGCACCACGCGGTACACCAGACTGTAGGGAAATCCTGAGAACACGTACCGGCGCGCACCGAAGAGGTATCGGGGCCACCGTTCGGGAGCGTCGGCAATCGCGGCCACGGCATGCTCGATTGCCGCGTCGAAGCGCGCCGCAGCAACGGCGCTCCGCTCGCGGTAATAGTCAACTCCCCGGTAGGCTTCGTCCCGGGCGTCGGGATGAAACCTAACGATGCTTGCGGGCAAGCCGTCTGCGAAGGCCTCGGCGAACCTCGCTCCAGGGGACGAGCTTCACCTTGCCGGACTCCACGTCGCGAATTCGGCGCTCGATCTCCTTGGCCCAGGCCGCCTCGACACCCTTATCGGCCGGCTCGTCGAGGCTCTCAAGCAGGGTGCCCGCGATGTCAGCTCGACTCCCGGGAGGAAGTTGAAGGGCGTCCCTGAGAACCTGTGCAGCCTTAGCGGTCACGAGTCGATTTTATCACTCTGAGGATCGGCTGCCTTGTGGAATCGTCGTTTTCGAACCTCGGATTTTCCGTCCCTCAACTATACCGGAAGCGATCCCAAGAGGGAAAATGGGACAGTACTCTGGGCGGAGCGGGGATGGAGTGCGTCAACTCGATCGTGTCGACGTAGGTGCACGAGTCCCAGGAGGTGTCGGGCGGAAGTACGAGGCGAGCGCCGCCGCAAACAGAAGTCGAACTGATTAGTTTCTCATTCTTTCTCCTTTTCCTATCGTCCCTATGTATCGACTCAATCCGCCGGATTCTCCATGCCGGTCGCCCTAACCGGCGCCGACGCGGCTCGCGGCGATCCGCCGCCCTGGCTGAAGTTGTTGAACCTTTCCTCGCCGGCGCTGCGGGCCTGCGACTCCCTGTCCGCCCAGGACGTGTCGCCGGAAGCGCTCGACCAACCGGTCGAGGAGTACTGCTGCCAGCTGCCGTCGGTGTTCGAGTAGATCTGGCCGTTCTTGTCGGCGTAGACGTCGTTGCCGACATCCACCCATCCGTATGCCGAGCTCTTCCCGGTCTTCGGGTTCGTGTAGCTCGTCCGCCGGCCGGTGCCGGCGCCGTCGGCGCCCGTGGCACCGCGGTCCGTCGAGTAGTAGGAACGTGTGCCGTACGTGGCCGCGTCGCCGTAGAAACCGTAGACGCTCGCGGTCGTGACGCCGTAGGGGCGGTCGGACGGTGACGAATACGGCGACGAGCCCGTGAGCGCCGCGGTCGTGACGCCCATCGCGAACCCGAAAGCCATGCCGGCCGCCGGGTCGTCCACGGGCTGCGCGGCGATGCCGTAAGTCGCCGGCGGGGGATACCAGGCGGAGCCGATCCATGGCTGGTACGTATAGCCGGTGCCGTAGACGACGACACCCTCCGGTGTCGCGACGGTGCCGAGATAGCCCGGCGTATACCCCTCGTAGACAAATCCCAGTGTCGCGCCGAAGATCCGGACGTACGTGACGTAGTAGAGGGGCGAGGAAGGAGGAATCGTGTAGATCGCTTCCGGGACGGAGGCCGCGACGAGCCACGGCCCGGAGAGCGCCGGCGCCGTGAACCAGAGTCCGGCCTTCACGGCGTAGTAGTCGGTGGGGTTCACCTGGATGATCGGCGTCGGCGAATTGAGGACGTACTGAAGGGGAGTGCCGGCGATGGCCGAGAACTGCGGGGTCCCGTCGAACTTCGGAGCGAATGTCGGTCCACCGACGCGTTTGACTGTCGCCGTCTGCGGGATCGAGTTAGCGATCAGCGCCTCCTCGGCCTGTGGCGTGCCGGCCACGGCGGCGAGCACGACCCCGGCCCGAGAGTTCACCGGGATCTTCTTGAAGTCGGCCGGCAAGTCCGGGCTCCGCATGAAGGCCCACGGCCCGGCGAGCGCGGCCGCGCGAAACCAGCGACCCGCCAGCAGGACGAAGTACTGGTTGCTCTCCGTCTCCTGCAAGACGTCCGCCGCCGTGTTCGACGCCCACGCGAGGCTGGTTCCCGCGACGGGTGCGAAGGCGGGCTCTGGCTGGAAGACGATCAGCTCCGCGGGCGTCTCACTGACGTAGATCGCGGGCACGCCGCTCTCGAGCGACGGGTTCGGGTTCGCGTTGCCGAGCTCGAGCATGTCGACGACTCCCGTTGCCGCAACTTGCTTTGCCACCGCGTCGAGGTTCTCCGGGAGCACCGTCGGTTTGCTCCATGGGCCGCCGAGCGTTTCGGCGAAGAGCCAGCCGTCGCAGACATGCAGATAGAAAGTGTTCGTCCCCTGTTCCGCGAGAATGAGCGCCCGGGTATTGATGACACGCTGGAAACTCGTGTTCGGGACCGGCCGCAAAGCCGGCGCTCCGTCGATCGGGACGAGGATCGCCGGCGAGTTGCTCACGATGATTCGCGGCGGGTCATTGTTGACCGGGATGCCCGACGGCTTCACCGAATCGGACGCGGCGAGCGAAGCCTGCAGCCGGTCGAGCGAGACCGTTCGCTGACCCGGCCCAAGCTGCGTCCGGAGCGCAAAAAGGTAAAAAATGCCGTTGTCGACAAGG
>JBGPGG010000103.1:0-10187 GCA_041483715.1 Thermoanaerobaculia bacterium | reverse complement strand
TGAAGCCCGAGAACCTGTTCCTGACGAAGGACGGGCGGGTGAAGATCCTGGACTTCGGCCTGGCGAAGTTGAAGTCCGAGAGAGACGACGGCGGTCAGACCGATCTGCAGACGGTCTCGGGCACACAGCCCGGAGTCGTCCTCGGGACGATGGGCTACATGTCGCCCGAGCAGGTGCGCGGCAAGCCCGCCGACAAGCGCAGCGACCTCTTTGCCTTCGGGACGATCCTCTACGAGATGCTCTCGGGGCAGAAGGCATTTCGTGGAGACTCCGCAGCCGACACGATCACGGCGATCCTGACGAAGGAGCCGCCGGACCTTTCGCAGACGAACAGGGACGTGCATCCGGGGCTCGACCGGATCGTGCGGCACTGTCTCGAGAAGAATCCCGAGGAGCGCTTCGAGTCGGCGCGGGACGTCGCCTTCGACCTCGAGGCCCTGTCGGGGGTCTCGACACCGGCGGGCGCCGTGGCGGTTCGCGGTGAGCGGCCTGGACGGCGGCCGTCCTGGGCCCTGCTTGTGGCGGCCGTGATTGTGGGCGCGGCGGTCGCTGCGGTCGCCGCCTGGACCTGGGGCAAAAGGGCCGGCTACGTGCCCCCTCCCTCGTTTCATCAGCTCACGTTTCAGCGGGGCGAGGTGGGTGGCGCTCTCTTCGCGCCCGACGGCCAGACGGCTGTCTATTCCGCGGCCTGGGAAGGAAAACCCTTCGAGGTTTTCATTAATCGCCCGGAGAGCCCCGAGTCACGCCCCTTCGGTCTGCCGGGGACCGAGGTGCTCGCGATCTCGAAGTCGGGCGAGATGGCAGTCTCGCTCAATCGCAGGACGCCCCAGCCGTTCATCCGCACCGGCCGCCTGGCGCGCATCTCGATCGCTGGCGGCGCGCCGCGCGACGTTCTCGACGACGTGCAGTGGGCCGATTGGAGCCCGGACGGGCAGAGCCTTGCCATCGTGCGAGATGTCGGTGTCAAGAACCGACTCGAGTTCCCCATCGGCAAGGTTCTCTACGACACGACTGGATGGGTCAGCCATCCGCGCGTGTCGCCGAAGGGCGACCTGGTTGCGTTTATCGACCACTCTGTCCTCCGAGACGACGGAGGGTCGGTCGCCGTGGTCGATCTGTCGGGGAAAAAGAGGACGCTTTCACCCGTCTACGCCACCGCCCAGGGACTCGCCTGGAGACCGGACGGGGGCGAGATCTGGTACACGGCGGCCGAAGGCGGCTTCAACCGCGCGGTTCACGCCGTGACGCTCTCCGGGAAGGAACGCCTGGTCGGCCGCGTGCCCGGCATCAGCACGATCCGGGATATCTCGAAGGACGGCCGGGTTCTCATGACAAACGAGAGCGACCGTCTGGGCATCCTGGCCCGCGGACCGGGCGACGAGAAGGAGCGAGAGCTTTCCTGGCTCGATTTCTCTCTCGCCACCGATATCTCGGCCGACGGCAAGAACCTGCTCCTCGCCGAGTCGGGCGAAGGCGGCGGTGCTGGGTATTCGGCTTATTTGCGCAAGCTGGACGGATCGCCCGCCGTGCGGCTCGGCGACGGCGGCGCGGCTGCCCTTTCTTCAGACGGGGCCTGGGCGATCTCGATTCTTCACCCGGCCTCGAATCCTCAGATCGTCCTTCTGCCGACGAGCGTGGGCGAGCCAAAGGTGCTCTCCAAGGAGGGGCTCGACGTCGTCGAGGCCGATTTCCTCCCGGACGGCAAGCGAATCCTTTTTGCGGCGACCGAACCCGGCCACGGGATGCGTCTCTACCTGCGCGATGTCGCCGGCGGCAAGCCCCGGGCATTCACGCCCGAAGGCTACTCCTTCTACCGCGGTACCGTGACGCCGGACTCGAGGTTCACCGTCGTACGGGGGCCGGATCGCCGGATGTACCTTTATTCTCTCGAGGGAGGCGAGCCGACAGGACTCCCGGGCCTGCCTACCGAGGACGTGCCGATGCGCTTTGCGCCGGATGGCCGCACGCTTTTTGTCCTGGACCGCGGCGAAGTCCCGTCGAAGGTCTACCGCTACGATGTGGCCTCCGGACGCAAGGAGCTCTGGAGAGAGCTCGTTCCCGCCGACCGGGCGGGTTTGAGCAGCGTTACCCGCGCCGTTGTGACTCCGGACGGAAAGGCCTACGCCTATAGCTACCTCCGCGTCCTCTCTTATCTCCAGCTCGTCGAGGGACTGAAGTGACGCTGATTTCGGATTTCGGAATTCGGATTTCGGACTTGAAGTGACGCTTTCCGCTGGGACGAAGCTCGGGCCGTACGAGATCCTCGCGCCGATCGGCGCGGGCGGCATGGGGGAGGTGTACCGGGCGCGGGACGAGCGTTTGAAGCGCGACGTCGCGGTCAAGGTGCTGCCCGCCTCGTACTCGCAGGATGCCGACCGGCTGCGCAGGTTCGAGCAGGAGGCGCAGGCGGCGGGCGGGTTGAACCACCCGAACATCACGGCGGTCTACGACCTCGGGTCGCACGAGGGGGCGCCGTACATCGTGACCGAGCTGCTCGAGGGCGAGACCTTGCGCGCCCGGCTCTCAGGCGGCGCGATCACGGTACGCAAGGCGATTGATTACGCGCTGCAGATCACGCATGGCCTCGCTGCGGCGCACGAGAAGGGGATCGTGCATCGGGACTTGAAGCCCGAGAACCTGTTCCTGACCAGAGACGGCCGCGTCAAAATCCTCGACTTTGGTCTGGCGAAGTTGATGGAGACCCGAGAAGGGACCGGACAGCAGACCAACGTGCCGACGGTCACACCCGGCACGGAAGCCGGGATGGTTCTCGGCACGCTCGGCTACATGTCGCCCGAACAAGTGAAGGGACAGCGCGCCGACATGCGTTCCGACATTTTCTCTTTCGGCGCAATCCTTTACGAGATGCTCGCCGGCCAACGCGCGTTCCAGCGCGACTCGGCGGCCGAGACGATGTCGGCGATTCTGCGGGAAGAGCCGCCTGACCTTTCGGCGACGAACAAGAGCATCCAACCGGGCCTCGAGCGGATCGTCCGGCACTGCCTGGAGAAAAATCCCGAGGAGCGGTTCCACTCGGCGCACGACCTGGCGTTCGATCTCGAGACGCTCTCGGGTGTCTCGACGCCCGCGGCCGTTGCGGCCGCGCTCTCGCCGGCGGTGCAGCGCCGAAGGCTGCCGCTGCTTCTCGGCGTCGCGCTGGCTGTCGCGGGAATGGCGGCAACCTACTTCGCCGGCAAGAAGGCGGGCTACGTCTCGCCCCCGTCGTTCCGGCAGCTCACCTTCCGTCGTGGAGGGATCGCGTCGGCGCGCTTTGCGCCGGACGGCCAGACGATCCTGTATTCGGCGGCGTGGGACGGTGCGCCGCTCGAAGTCTTCGTCAGCCGCCTCGATAGTCCCGAGTCGCGCCCGTTCGGGCTCTTCAGCGCTGAAGTGCTTTCTGTTTCTCGGTCCGGTGAGATGGCGGTGTCTCTGGGCCGCCGCGTGGCGATCCCGTTTACGCGGACGGGCACGCTCGCACGGATCGGAATGACCGGTGGCGGTGCGCCGAAGGAGATCCTCGACGACGTTCAGTGGGCCGATTGGGCGCCGGACGGGCAGAGCCTGGCCGTGGTGCGCGACATCGGAGGCAAGAGCCGCCTGGAGTTTCCCGTCGGTAAGGTTCTCTACGAGACGGCCGGATGGGTCGGCCATGCGCGGGTCTCGCCTCGCGGCGACGAAGTCGCGTTCCTGGATCATCCCGTGCGGGGAGACGACGGAGGATCCGTCGCGATCGTCGACCGATCGGGCAAGCGTCGGACGATTTCGGGGCTTTTCGCGAGCATCCAGGGGCTCTGCTGGTCCCCGGGGGGCGAGGAGGTGTGGTTTACGGGCGCCTCCGTCGGTTTCAATCGCGGCGTGCACGCCGCCTCCCGCTCGGGCCGGGTGCGGCTTCTCGCACAGGGGACGGGAGGCCTCACGATCGAAGACGTCTCGAAGACCGGCCGCGTGCTCCTCGTTCAGGACAAGGCGCGCCAGGGGATCTCGGCGCTCGCGCCCGGCGCGCAAAAGGAGCAGGACCTTTCCTGGCTCGACTGGTCGCTGGCACGCGATATCTCGCCGGATGGGCGCACCCTGCTGTTTGACGAGAGCGGGGAAGGGGGAGGCCCCGGCTATTCCGTGTACGTGCGGAAGATGGATGGAACGCCAGCCGTCCGTCTCGGGGAGGGCTCGGGCTCCGCTCTCTCCCCCGATGGGCGTCTGGCGCTCGGGGTTGCCGGAACCGTCTCCGCCCAGCGAATGATCCTGTATCCGATCGGGACGGGAGAGCCGAAGACGCTTGCTTCGGGGGGCCTACGAATCGACCAGGCCTGCTTGCTCCCCAACGGCCGGAGGATCCTTCTGTCCGGCAACGAGCCGGATCGCGGTTCGCGCCTGTGGGTTCAGGGCGTCGAAGACGCGAAGCCTCGAGCCATCTCGCCCGAGGGCTACCGCGTCTTCCAGAATGGCGTCTCTCCGGACGGGAAGCAGGTCGCCGTGATCGGTCCCGATCAACGGTTCTACCTCTATCCGGTTGACGGAGGCGAGCCGACGCCGCTCCCGAGCCTGACGGCCGGCGACGTGCCGAGCGGCTGGACGGGTGACGGCCGCGCGCTCTTCATCCGCCGTCGTGGCGAGGTGCCGATGAAGGTCTTCCTCGTCGACGTCCGTTCCGGACGTCGAGAGCTATGGCGAGAGCTGATGCCGCCGGATCCCGCTGGCATCGCGACCCTCGGAGGCCTCGCCGCCACGCCCGACGGAAAGGCCTACGCGTACTCGTACATCCGGAGCCTGGCGGATCTCTACGTCGTCGAGGGACTGAAGTGACGCTGATTTCGGATTTCGGAATTCGGATTTCGGACTTGAAGTGACGCTTTCCGCTGGGACGAAGCTCGGGCCCTACGAGATCCTCGCGCCGATTGGCCCCCGGACGGCAAATGGGTGGTGGTCGGCTGAGCCTCGACGGCCGTTTCCTCTTCGTCCATCGCACAGGGGAGATGCCCGCAAAGGTCTTCCGGCTCGAGCTCTCGACCGGACGAAAGGAACTCTGGCGGACCTTGATGCCGGCCGACGCGGCGGGCGTCCCCGAGATTGGCATTAGCCCCACGCGGGGTGGAGAGGGATACGTCTACAGCTACACCCGCACGCTCTCGGACCTGTATCTCGTCGAGGGCGTGAAGTAGGGGAGAGGCTCGCCCCCTCCCGCGCGCCCCTCAGAGGTACAGCTTCCAGAACTCCAGCATCTTCTCGAAGAGGTGGATGCGGGCGGGGCGGTCCTCGATGGTGTGTTTGCGCATCGGATAGACCATCAGATCGAACGGCTTGTTCGCCTTGATGAGCTCGTCCACGAAGCTCCACGAGTTCTGGGGGTGGACGTTGTCGTCGTAGCTCCCGAAGACGAGCATCAGGCGCCCGTGGAGGTCCTTCGCGCGCGGGATGAGCGAGAAGAGCGCGTAACCCTCTGGGTTGTCCGCGGGCGTCTTCATGTAAGTCTCGGTGAACTTCGTGTCGTAGAAGTGCCAGTCGGTGACGGGCGCGACGGCGATGCCCGCCTTGAACTCCTGCGAGCGCGTCATGACGAGGAGCGTGTCGGTTCCGCCGCCGCTCCAGCCCCAGACGCCGACGCGCGAAGCGTCCACCCACGGCTGCGCTTTCAGCCATTTCACGCCGGAGACGATGTCGTTCAGCTCGCCATCGGTCATCATCTTCCGGACGACCGTGTTCTCGAGTGTCTTACTCTGGCCCATGGCGCTGCGCGGATCCACCGAGAAAACGACGTACCCGCGGTCAACGAGGACCTGGTCGAAGTAGGCGTTGCCCGCGAACGAGTAGTCCCACGAATCATTGACGGTGGGCGCGCCCGGTCCGCCGTAGATGTAGACGATCGCGGGGTACTTCTTCGAAGGGTCGAAGCCCCGCGGCTTGACGATACGCGCGGGCAGCGCGAAGCCGTCGGCCGCCGGCACGGTGAAGAGCGACACCGCCTGGAACTGGAACGGCGAGACAATGTCCGCTCGCGACGGGGCAACCACCGCGCGCTGCTTGCCGCTCGCTTCGTGGACCGAGAGCGACGGCAGCGTGTCGTGGCTCGAGTGGACGTCCACGTATGAGCGCCGGTCCGGGCTCATCGTGATCCGGTGCGTCCCGGCCTCTTTGGTGATCCGCTCCATCCCGGTGCCGTCGAGGCGGATGCGGTAGAGGTGCCGTTCCACGGGCGATTTCTCGAGGGCGGTGAAGTAGACCCAGCCGCCCGCCTCGTCCACCCACGCCGAACCGAGCGGTGCGCCGTAGAAGCCGATCGGCCCGCGCACGGACCAGGGGCCTCGCGTGACCGCATTCAGGAGCTTGCCGTCGATCCCGTAGAGGTAGAGGTGCGTGTGGCCGTCGCGCTCGGAGGAGATCAGGAACTTCTTGCCACCGTCGAGGAATTGCAGCTCCTTCTGATTGACCCAGGCGTCGTCGGTGTCGGTGAGCAGGAGCTTCGCTGCGCCGCTGCCGCGCGCGACGAGCCACAGGTCGAGGCGGGTCTGGAGCCGGTTGGTCGTCTGGACCGCGACCGCGCGGTTGTCGGGAAGCCACTTCACGCCGAGGATGTACTCGTAGCCGGCGGCAGCCTGGTCCATCCAGGCCGTCTTGCCGCTGCCGACCTCGACGATCCCGAGGCGCACGGACGGATTGACGTCTCCCGCCTTGGGGTAACGCTGCGTAATGACCTCCGGGACGGCGGGCGCGAACTTCTGGAACGTGACGACGTCGACCTGGGACTCGTCCGTGCGCAGGAACGCGATCGCGCTCGAATCGTCCGACCACCAGAATCCGGCCACGCCGTGGTCGAAGATCTCCTCCCAGTACACCCACGAGAGGTTCCCGTTCAGGATCGTGGCGCTCCCGTCGGCCGTCAGCCGCGTCTCGCTTTTCGCCGCGAGGTCGTAGATGAAGAGGTCATTGCCGCGCACGAAGGCGACCCTGCGCCCGTCCGGCGAGAGTCGCGGAATGATCCCGGCCTCGGCCGTGCGCGTCAGGCGCTCGAAGCGCGATGTTGCGAGGTCGAGGGCGAACAGGTCGCCGCCGAGGCTGTACACCGCAATCCGTCCCGCCGCGTCAAATGCGTCCGGCCACGGCAGCGCTTCCGGCGCATCCGCAGCCCCGATGAGCGCCTTCATGCTCGCCAGCGCCACTCCGCGATCGACAGCCGGCTTGCGCTCGCCGGTCGAGGCCTTCACCCGCTCGATCGTGCGCTCGGCCTTGGGCTTCGTCTCGTCGAGCAGAAGCACGTCCCCGCCGTACGTCCACGCGAACGCCGGCATCTTCGTCGCCGCCTCCGCCTTGTCGCTGTAGGCCCACGCGACCGTGATGTCCTTCGGGCTCTGCGCGAAGAGGGATTTGGCGGCCAACAGCAGGAGCAGGACGCCTCGGTACATCGGCTTCATCGGGTCCTCTCGAAAAGTGCGGCAAGAATATGCCACAGGTTGACTTAGAATCCCCGCGACCCGATGACGCTGTCCGCCGGAACGAAACTCGGCCCCTACGAGATCCTTGCGCCGATTGGTGCGGGTGGGATGGGGGAGGTGTATCGCGCGAAGGACTCGCGGCTCGGGCGCGAGGTGGCGATCAAAGTGCTGCCGGCGTCCTTCTCCCAGGACGCGAGTCGTCTGCAGCGCTTCGAGCAGGAGGCGCGCGCGGCTTCGGCCTTGAACCACCCCAACATCGTCACGGTGCACGACATCGGGACCTCCAACGGGACCTCCTACATGGCCATGGAGCTCGTCGACGGCGCGAGCCTGCGTCAGCTGCTCGCTTCCGGCCCGCTGCCGGAGAAGAAGATGCTGGAGGTCGCCGTGCAGATCGCCGACGGCCTCGGCAAGGCGCATTCGGCCGGGATCGTGCACCGTGACCTGAAGCCCGAGAACGTCATGGTCTCGAAAGACGGCTTCGTCAAGCTGCTCGACTTCGGCCTCGCCAAGGCCGTCGCCTCGCCGCAAGCCGACAGCTCCGCGCTCCCGACCGCGATCGGCAAGGACACGGAGCCCGGGACCGTCCTCGGCACGGTCGGCTACATGTCTCCCGAGCAGGCGAGCGGCCGGCCGGTCGATTTCCACTCCGACCAGTTCTCGCTGGGCTCGATCCTCTACGAGATGGCGACCGGAATGCGCGCCTTCCGAAAGAACACGAGCGCAGAAACGCTCTCGGCGATCATCCGGGAGGAGCCGGAGCCCGTCGCGCGCATCAACCCGCGGGCGCCGGCGCCTTACCGATGGATCGTCGAGCGGTGCCTGGCGAAAGACCCGGAGGAGCGGTACGCCTCGACTCGGGATCTCGCGCGCGATCTGAAGAGCGTGCGCGAGCACATATCGGAGGCCTCCGGCTCGGGACCGTCCGCGGCGGGGCCCGCCACCCGCCGGAGGAGGGTCGCGCCCTGGGTCGTAGCGGCCGCGCTCGCCCTTGGGCTCGCAGGGGGCGCGCTGCTCGACCGGCGCCTCTCGAGAACCGAGCCCCCCTCCTTCAAGCAGCTGACCTTCCGGCGGGGCGACATCCAGTCGGCGCGCTTCGCGCCCGACGGCCAGACGATCCTCTATACCGCCGCCTGGGAAGGCAACCCACTGGAGATCTTCGCGCGCCGTCTCGAGAGTCCCGAGTCGCGTTCGGTCGGCCTCGGCGGCGCGGAGCTGCTGGCGGTCTCCGCCCCGGGCGAGATGGCGATCTCGCTCGGACGCCGCCAGGTCACGGCCTTCCACCGGACCGGCCGGCTCGCGGCAACCAGCATCGCGGGTGGCGTAGCGCCGCGCGAGATCCTCGAGGACGTGCAGTGCGCCGACTTTTCGCCGGACGGCAAGGAGCTGGCCGTCGTCCGCGAGGTCGGCGGACGCAGCCGTCTGGAGTTCCCGATCGGCAAGATCCTCTACGAGACGACAGGCTGGCTCAGCGATCCGCGGGTCTCCCCGACGGGCGACTCCGTCGCGTTTTGCCACCACCCGACTGTCGGTGATGATGGCGGAGAGATCCTCGTCGTCGACCGATTGGGAAAGAGCCAGAGAGTCGCCGGTGGCTACGCGACGTTGCGGGGCCTGGCCTGGTCGCCAACCGGTCGGGAGATCTGGTTCACCGCGGCGGCGACCGGGGCGAACCGCACGCTCCACGGCGTGACGCCCTCAGGGCGCGGACGGCTGCTCGCGCGCGTGACCGGTAACATGACCCTCCACGACGTGAGGCGTGACGGCCAGGTTCTCATCACCCACGACACCAGCCGCCAGGGAATCAGCGGGTTCGGACCCGGGGAGGCCAGGGAGCGTCAGCTGGCCTGGCACGATTATTCCTCGCCGCGGGATCTCTCGGCCGACGGCACCCTGTTGCTCTTCGACGAGTCGGGAGAAGGCGGCGGTCCGGGTTACTCCGTCTACATTCGGAAGACGGACGGCTCGCCGGCGACCCGGCTCGGCGATGGATCGGCCTTGGCCCTCTCGCCGGACGGCAAATGGGCGCTCGCGCTCCTCAACACGTCCGCAGGGCCGCAGTTCGTTCTCTATCCGACCGGCGTCGGTGAGCCAAAGCGCCTCGCGGTCGACGGCCTGTGGGCGCAAACCGGAGACTGGCTTCCGGACGGCAACGCAATTCTCATCACGGCCAGCGAGCACGGGCGCGGATCTCGTCTTTACGTTCGAGATCTTCAGGGCGGCAAGCCACGCGTCGTGTCTCCGGAAGGCTATCGCTCCATCCGTTATAAAGGCGTGTCGCCCGATGGGAGGTTCGTCGTGGCGATCGGTCCGGACAAGCGCCCGTACTTATATCCGATCGCGGGAGGCGAGCCGCAATTGATTCCCGGTGTCGATCCGCAGGACCGCATCGAATGCTGGACGGCCGACGGTAAGGGCCTCCTGGTGCACCGGCGCGGCGAGAAGCCGGCGAAGGTCTACCGGCTCGACGTGGCCACGGGCAAGAAAGAGCTGTGGAAGGAGCTCATGCCGCTCGAAACCGCCGGGTTCGTCGATATCGGCGGACTCGTGCTCGCTCGCGACGGGAAGTCGTACGTCTACCGCACCTTCTGGACTCTGTCCGATCTCTATCTCGTCGAAGGAATCCGATGACGCTGTCCCCCGGTACAAGGCTCGGTCCCTACGAGATCCTTGCGCCGATCGGCGCGGGTGGGATGGGGGAGGTCTATCGCGCGAAGGACCCGCGGCTCGGGCGCGAGGTGGCGATCAAGGTGCTTCCGG